>CASEFZ010000057.1 GCA_949287395.1 uncultured Verrucomicrobiota bacterium | reverse complement strand
TAATACGCATTTCCGGATAAAAAAAGCCGCGCTCCGTTGGGAACGCGGCTCTGAAATTCCAACGAGTAGAAAACCTACTTCGTGGCCTCGTCGAGAATGTCGCCGAGAGACGTGAGGTCTTGGTCCTTGCGGATTTTTTCGAAAGCGGCAACCTCTTCTGCAAGGCGCTCGGCGTCGTACTGGGCAGCCTTTATGGAAAGGCCTATGCGGCGCTCGTCGCGGTCGATCTTAACCACTCTGGCCTTGACTTCGTCGCCTACTTTCAGGACGTCCTTAATTTTGCCCACGCGGTCTTCGCTTATCTGGCTTATATGGACAAGCCCGTCGATGTCGTTCTTAAGCTCAACAAACGCGCCGTAGTTGGTTATCTTGGAAACCTTGCCTGTCACGAGATCGCCAATCTTGAACAGAGAGTCTATTTCCTCCCACGGGTCTACTGAGAGCTGCTTTATGCCCAAAGAGATTCTCTGGTTTTCCGGATCCACAAGCAGAACTATCGCGTCAACTTCGTCGCCCTTCTTCAGAACCTCCGAAGGATGGTTTACCTTGCGCGTCCAACTCATGTCTGAAACGTGCACCATGCCGTCTATGCCCTCTTCAAGCTCAACAAACGCACCGTAGGTGGTGAGATTGCGCACCTTTCCGCGGACATGCGCACCCACCGGGTAATTGTGGACAGCCATTTCCCACGGATTTTCCTCAAGCTGGCGCAAGCCAAGAGAAATTTTCTGCTCTTCCTTGGCAATGCTGAGCACAACCGCCTCGACCTCGTCTCCAACCTTGAGAAGCTCGGAAGGCTTGGTTATGCGCTTTGTCCAAGAGAACTCCGTTATGTGCACAAGGCCTTCAACGCCTTCCTCAAGCTCAACAAACGCGCCGTAGTTTACAAGGTTTACAACCTTGCCCTTCACCCTCGCGCCAACCGGATACTTGCGCTCTATGTTCTCCCACGGGTTTGCAACAGTCTGCTTGAGGCCGAGAGACACGCGCTCGCGCTCGGAATCAACCTCAATTATCATCACCGAAACCTCTTCGCCAACCTTCACCATTTCGGAAGGATGCGAAATTCTGCCCCAGCTCATATCGGTAATGTGGAGCAAGCCGTCCAAACCGTCCAAATCGATAAACGCGCCGTAGTCGGTTATGTTCTTGACAACGCCCTTGCGAATATCGCCCGGCTTGACCTCAGAAAGAAGCTTGCGGCGCTTTTCTACGCGCTGTTCCTCTATGAGCTCGCGCCTGCTGACAACGATATTCTTGCGCTCAACATTGATCTTTACAACTTTAAAGTCATAAGTCTGCCCCACGTACTGGTCCAGATTCTTTGGGGGCTGAACGTCTATCTGGGAAGCAGGGAGGAAAGAGTCAACCCCAATGCTTACTATGAGGCCGCCCTTAACCTTTGCCTTAACTCTGCCCGGAAGAACGGCGCCCTCCTGGCAGTTGGCCAAAATTTGTTCCCAATTCTTTTTCTGCTGGGCTTTGTCGTACGATATCACCGGATTTCCCTCGCGGTCTTCCAGCTTTTCGAGCAAAACTTCTATTTCCTGCCCTATCTGAATATCGTTTATATCCATGAATTCGCTCACGGGCACAACGCCCTCGCTCTTGCCGCCGATGTCGACGACCACTTCGTTTTGGCGAATCTCTATTACTTTGCCCTTAACTATGGAGCCCTGTTTGAGGTCTGCGAAACTGCTGTTTGCCAACAGTTCCTCCATTATATTGCTCATTTATTGTCCTTGTGTCGTTCCGTTTCCGGAACGGGTTGATTGTTGCATGTTTTGCGAAACTCCCCGCCTACAAGGCGGCATTATTTCGCGTAAAGTGTCAAACCCTACGGAACTTCGCGCATATTGCAACCTCTTTTTTAGCCCAAATAAGATTTTCGCCAATAATTTATAAAAAGTCGCGTTCACAAAAAAAGTGCGCGCGGAGACGGACGCTGAAAAAATCAAAATTTTCTTGCAAGACGGAAGTATTAGTCTATTAGCTGAAGGCTTTTAAAAAGGGATATTTATGGAAAGTATGATTATTTTTGCGCAGGCGGCGCAAGCGGCCCAAACGCCGAATGGCGGCGGCGGTTCAAGCATGTTGCTGTTTTTGGTACTTATGTTCGCGGCTATGTACTTTTTGATGATAGCGCCCCAGCGCAAGCGCCAAAAGGCCCATCAAAAGATGATTTCGGAGCTTCAAACCGGAGATAAGGTTCTGACCATAGGCGGAATAATAGGTGTTATAACCAACGTGGACAACGACGCAAAAACTTTTACGGTGAAGGTTTCGGACAACACGAAAATAGAGTTTTTGAAGTCGGCAATACAGGACAAGCTCACTGACAAGACGGCTTCCGAAGCGCAGCAGGGCAAATAATTTTTTACTTTGCGCCCGAGACGCCCCGCCTGTTTGCGGGGTACGGGTATTTATTTTATCCAAGGAAAGCGATAACAATCATGTCGGGAAACAACTCGAATAACAGCAGCATAGTGTGGAAGTTTGTGATTACCGCGCTGGTAGTCGCATGGGCGGTGTCGTCTATGGTTCCGTTTTCGGACACGCCGTTTGAAGACTTTATAAAAACGCGCGCCACGGCGAATCAGGAGGAATTCGCCAAGGTTCTAAAAGACGCCGAGGCCATGGTCAAGCCCGGGGCCACCAAGGCCGATGTCGGCAAGGCCCCCACGCTCTACATCGCCTTGCGCGACTATTCAAACGCGAACGACGTAGACCTTTCCAAGTTTTTCCCGGACATCAGTGTTTCGGACATAAAGGTTTTAAAGAAGCGCAACGACGTTCTTTTGAAAGAGTTGTACCGCCAAAGCAAGGGAGCCATCAAGAAGGGATTGGACATACAGGGCGGCGTTTCCTTCACGCTTGAAATAGACGACAACGAGCTCACCAAGGAAGAGGGCATGCGCGAAGGCCAGCTTGAAGACGTGCTGACAGTTATGGACAAGCGCATAAACGGCCTTGGCGTGACTGAGCCCACAATACGAATAATGGGCTCCAATGCGATAGAGGTTCAGATGCCGGGCGTTTCTCTGAAAGACAACCCGGAGGCCATTGAGGAGCTCTCCAGGCCCGCAAAGCTTGAATTTAAGCTTGTGCACAGAACTCAACGCCCAAGTTCGCTAAAGCCGCCGGCCAGCGAAATACCTATAGGCTACGAGGTTAAGGTAATGGAGGACACGGTTGGCGGAAAGCTTGTAGAGCGCCCCTTTTATGTCAAGAAGCGCCCGGAGGCCACAGGCGACATAATATCGCGCGCGGGCGCAAGCATGATGGATGCCAACAGGTTCTGTGTGAACATGGAGTTTACGAATGAAGGATCCAAGATATTTGAAAGGATAACGCGCAACATTTTGGAGGAAGACCAAAAAACCGGCATCAAGCAGCCGCTTGCGATAGTTCTTGACGGTCGCCTTTTGAGCGCCCCGCAAATAAACAGTGTAATATCTTCAAGTGGGCAGATAACCGGCAATTTCACCCGCCGCGAGGCCATAGAGCTTGCCAACGCCCTCAATAACCCGCTTTCTGTTGGACTAAAGAGGACGTCTTTGAGCGAGGTTGGGCCGTCACTTGCGGAGGACGCCAAGGAAAAATCCTTTACGGCTTCGGCAATAGGAACCCTGGCGGTTGTGGCCTTCATGATTGTTATTTACCTGTGGTTCGGCGTTATAGCCCTCATTTCAGTTGCGGCAAACATAACGATAATAATAGGCGTTTTGGCGAGCTTCGGGGCAACCATTACCCTGCCCGGCATAGCGGCGTTGATACTTACGATAGGCATGGCGGTGGACTCAAACATTCTTGTGTTTGAAAGAATGAGGGAGGAGTTGAGGCTTGGTAAATCGCTTTGGACTTCGCTCCAGCTGGGTTATGAGAAGGCGTTCTCGACGATAGTCGACGCAAACATAACCACGCTGTTGTCGGCAATAATTTTGTATGCGTTTGGCACGGGCCCGGTTAAGGGGTTCGGCGTGACGCTGGCGGTTGGTATATTCACAACGCTCTTCTGCGCGCTGATATTTAGCCGCGCAATGCTCGAGCTGGTGGTTAAATACGGCTGGGTGAAGAGGGCGCTGACCTTCTCTTTGATACCGGAAAACACTTCGTTTAACTTCTTTAAATACGCGAAGCCCGCGTTCGCGCTCTCCTGGGCGATAGTGATATTGGGAGTTGTGACGCTGTTCATAAGAGGCGAAAAGACGCTTAGCATAGACTTTACGGGCGGCGACGTCGTCACGCTGGCTTTCGACCCGGCAAAGAAAATACCCATCGGTGAGATTACCTCGATGAGCGAGTCCACATCGGATACCGGCTTAGGGGAAATACAGGCCACTTACAAAACCGACCTCGCCAGCAAAACCGAACATCTTGTTCTTCAAGTCGAGAGCGAAAAGGGCCAGCGCGTGTTTGACAAGCTTGTACAAAAGTTCCCCGACGCGAATTTGAAGCTTGTAGGGCAGCAGAGCGTGGGTGCGTCGGTGAGCGAATCGATAACGACAGACGCGTTCAAGGCTCTTGCGTTGTCTTTGGTTGTGATTTTGCTCTACGTGGCGGTGCGCTTCGAGTTCAGTTACGGCGTGGGCGCGATAGTGGCAACGGTGCACGACGTTGTCTTGACAGTCGGGCTGTATGTAATACTAGGCCTGTGGAGCATAGGCAGCGGGCAGTTCTCGGCGTCTATGATAGCGGCGGTTTTGATGGTTATGGGCTATTCGATAAACGACAAAATAGTCGTCTTCGACCGAATCAGGGAGGAGCTGCAGTTAAAGCCCACTATGACTTTGCGCGACATAATAAACTATGCGGTAAACCGCACTCTTTCCAGAACAATGCTTACGTCGGTGTCGACCTTCTTGGCGGCGCTGGCGCTGTTCATTTTCGGAACGGGGATAATAGTGGACTTCTCTCTCGTATTTATGTTGGGCATAGTTGTGGGAACATTCTCTTCGGTGTTCATTGCAAGCCCGGTGTTCTACTGGTGGAATAAGGGAAGCCGCGCAAAAGTGGTGAAGGAATCCGACAAAAAGGTTGTGCACGAGTGGGAAAAGTAGACGCTCACACAGCCTGGCAACAAAAAGCCTCCGCCGAATGGCGGAGGTTTTTTTGCGTGCGGGCGGCTAAATTATTTTTGACATGCGGCGAAAAAATTAATGTCATTTTTTGAAAAAAAGAGTATAGAGGGTTTTTGAATGAAATGGGAATTTGCGCAGTACGACAAGAAACTTGCGGCCGATTTGGGGTCGTATTTATGCGTCAGCCCCATTCTTGCTGCCCTGATATTGCAGCGCGGATATAGCGACCCTCTCAAGGCCAAAATGTTCTTGAGGCCAAAGTTGCTTGATTTGGACGATCCATTTCGCCTAAAAAACCTAAAGCGCGCCGTATTGCGCGTAATAGAGGCCATAGAAAAGAATCAAAAAATACTTGTTTTCGGGGATTACGACGTTGACGGCATTACAAGCACCACGCTTTTGGTGTGCGTATTGCGCCATTTTGGCATAGAGCCGTCGTACTTTGTGCCGAGGCGCATGGAGGAGGGATACGGACTGAGCGCAGCGGCCATAGACAGGGCGATGTCAGAAGGCATACCCGATTTGTTTATAGCGCTTGATTGCGGAACAAACGCGGAAGAATCTATAAATTATATACGCCAAAAGGGCATAGACCTGATTGTGGTTGACCACCACCAGTCAAAAGGCACTTCCGACGACGGCTGCATTTTGATAAATCCGCATGTGCACGATATGGAGGGTGCGCCATGGCACCAGATGTGCACGGTGGGCCTTGTGTTCAAGCTTGCGCACGGGCTGGTTAAAGAGATGCGAACCAGAAACGACAGCCGTTCTTGGGAGATAAATTTAAAGGACTATCTGGATTTGGTTGCCATGGGAACGGTTGCCGACCTTGTTCCACTGCTTGACGAAAACAGGATAGTTGCGCGCTATGGCATAAAGCGCCTCAAGACAACGCACCGCATGGGAATACAGGCGCTCATACGCGCCAGCGGGATATCCGCGGGCGAAGATATAACCCCGGTTGACATATCATTTAAGCTTGGGCCGCGCATAAACGCCAGCGGAAGGCTTGCCGACGCGTCTCTTCCGCTTGAGATGTTGCTTGGGAACGATTTTACAGTTTGCTATAGGGCCGCCTGCGAGCTGAATGAAATAAATAAAGAGCGCCAGGAAATAGAGCGCGGTGTTTTAGACGCCGCCATGGGGCAGATACGCCAGCTGAATTTGTCAAAGCAGCCGTGCATAGTTGTCCACGATTCTAATTGGCACCCGGGCGTGGTGGGAATAATAGCCGGCAAATTGAGCCGCGAGTTTCACCGCCCTGTGATTGTTTTCGGGGAAAAGGACGGCGAATTTCTAAAAGGATCGGGGAGAAGCGTCCACGGGATAGACCTTGTCGACTGCCTTGCAAATTGCCAAGAGCTTCTTGGGAGTTGGGGGGGGCATCCCATGGCGGTCGGAGTGTCGGTAAAGGTGCGCGATATAGACGCATTCAGGAATAAGATAAACGCAACCATAGAAGAAAAGTACGGCCGGGATTTAGACCTTTCGCCAAGCGTACACCTCAGCCTGGAGTTGGATCCTTCCGACGTCGGTCTGGAGCTTCTCGACGAGCTTGAGCTTTTGCACCCTTATGGAGAGGGGAACCGTGAACCAGTTTTCGCGCTTAGGAATATAGAGTTGCAAAAAGAGCCCGATCCTTTTGGCGCTGTTGCGGGAAATTATCGCTTTCAAATACCGTTGGGGAACGGCTCCTGGTTGAATGCCGTGGCGTGGCGTTTTTCCGACAATGTTCCTCCGCCCTTTAAAAAGATAGACTTGGCCATAAAACTTGGTTGGAACAGGTGGAATAGGCGGAAATCTCCGCAAGCAACTCTGATAGACTGGAAATTTTCCGAGGCGCAAAGCTAAAAGTTGACAATCTCGCAACTTTGGAGAAACTGCGGGATTATTTTTTCAATTATGGCCATTACGGAAAGAGCTAAAGGGCACATTTACGTGTTCACAGCCAATGCTATGTTCGGCGTGTTCATCCCGATATCGAAGTATCTGTTGAAAGACTGCGTATCGCCATTGATGCTGACATTTTTAAGATTTGCGGGGGCGACATTGCTCTTTTGGTGCGTATCGTTTCTGATAAAAGACGCGCGCGTGACAAAAAAAGACCTCGGTTGGTTTTTAATATTTACGCTCACCGGCATAGTGTTCAACCAAGGCTTGTTCATGTTTGCGCTGAATCTGACTTCGCCCATAGACACGTCGGTGATAGTCACAGCCCTTCCCTTTGCCACTCTAATTATATCGGCTCTATTTTTTAAAGACCCAATTACAAGAAGGAAGATTTTGGGAATCTCAACCGGCGCCGCCGGCGCAATTTGGCTGATGCTTTCATCGGCGGGCGGCAATTCGTTCGGAAGCGGCTCAATTTTGGGAGACTTCATTGTGCTTCTGACAACATTTTCGTCGTCGTTTTACATAGTTTTGTCGAAGCCCCTCACCCTAAAATATTCCCCAATTACGATATCGAAGTGGATGTTTCTGTTTTCCACCATAATATTTCTTCCGCTATCGCCGAAGGTTTTCGATACGTCGCAGTCTATAAAGGCGGATCTTGGGTTTTGGGATATAGCCGGCATTTTATACGTCGTCTGCGGCGCAACTTTTTGCACCTACCTATTGTTGAACATGGGAATCAAGCGAATACGCCCTACGACTGTCGCAATGTACAACTATGTCCAGCCCGTGGTCTCCTCAGTAGTGGCAATATTGGCCTGCCAAGACGTATTCTCGTGGAACAAGCTGTTTGCGACAATAATAGTATTTTTGGGCGTGTACATAGTCACGACATCGCCGCGGACAAAGGAACAGCTGGCTGTGGCAAAGCTTGTCGAAGAGAGAGCCGCCAAAACCGGCAAATAAGAAAACGCCCGCGCGCAAATGTTTTGCTTTAGCGCGCCAAGGGCGTCTCTGACAAGTGATAATTGGCTTTAAGACTGGGCGTTGCGCCACCAGGAGAAATGGTTGTTCTCAAGCTCCTCCTGGGAAGGCATTGGGTAGAACAGCATTTCGTCCCCGCTTCCGGCATAGAAGCCAGTGCGCACTGTCCTGTAAACAAACTTCCCGAAGGACCGCGCGGCAACCTTGTTGTTTTTGCCGCCCTTTGTCTTTACCTGGTTTAGGCACTCGCGCAGGTGGTACTGGTTTATGTATGGCAAGTCTCCCAAATCACCATTTAATGGGTCGGCCTCAAGAGCGCCAAGCTTTAGGTCGCAAAATACGATTTTCGGCAAGTGAACAAGCCTTTCGGGGGAAGTCAGCCGCTTGACGTACTCCGCCGGATTCAATATGCTTGCCACGCGCGGCTTCACCGGTGCCAAATCCTGATAGAGATAGATGTGGCGGTTGGGATCCGGCGTAAACTGCGCCTTCTGCAAACCGAGAGTCATGCCGTCGGAAGTGACCAGATACAAATTTTTAAAAGCCGAAATAGGAACATGCTCCAACACCCTGTACACGGACAAATAAACCGACTTGTGCGCAGAACCGTCTGCATGGGGCGTGCATAGCTGATCGAACTTGTCAATCGGCAAATAGTCCGACTCAAAATTAGGGTCGAGCTCAAAGAATATCGCCTGGTCGCAATTTCTGCGGAACGCTCCCGTGGCATAATAGTTTCCAAATTCCTCCGGAGACAAATTTGAAGCAATCAATGCCTCGGGAGTAA
>CASEFZ010000056.1 GCA_949287395.1 uncultured Verrucomicrobiota bacterium | reverse complement strand
TTTGCCAGTTTGTGGAGCATGACGGTGGAGTCCAAACCTCCCGAATATACGGCCAATGTTGAGCGGGCTTTTTGCATCTGAAAAAAATATGGGTTGCATTGTATGGCGTTTTTTGCCACTTTCAACCCCAAATATTACCACCGATGAATACGGCGTTTCAAATACTTGGCAGCTTGGGGCTCTTCCTTTTCGGCATGAAGCTGATGGGCGACGGCTTGCAGAAAATTTCAGGGGACAAATTGCGCTCCATAATGCGCACAATGACCGGAAACAGGGTCAAAGGCGTGATATCGGGAACTTTGATTACGACGGTTGTGCAGTCTTCATCCGTGACCACGGTCATGGTTGTGGGTTTTGTAAACGCCAGTTTGCTGACACTTCGCGAGGCTATAGGCGTCATAATGGGCGCAAATTTGGGAACAACCACAACGGCTTGGATAATAGCGTTTTTGGGCTTTAGGTTTTCGTTGGCGGACATAGCGCTGCCCATTGTGGGCATAGGGGTTATATTCAGCTTCATGCGAAAGCCGTCGCTGAAAGATTTCGGGGAGTTCCTTGTTGGTTTTGCCCTACTTTTCATGGGGCTGGACTTCCTGAAAAACGCGGTGCCGGACATACAATCCCACCCGGAGTGGATGGCCTGGGTGCAGGATTTCTCCAAACTCGGGTTCGGGTCGGTGTTGATATTTATGCTCATAGGCGTGGCTCTTACGCTTGTGGTGCAGTCGTCTTCTGTTGCGATGGCGGTGACCATCACTATGGCGGCAAAGGGGTTGATTACTTTTGACCTGGCCGCAGCGATTGTCCTCGGGGAAAACATAGGCACAACCATAACTGCGAATTTGGCGGCGCTCCAGGCAAGTTGGAGCGCCAAGAGGGCGGCGATAGCGCATTTTATGTTCAACGTCATAGGCGCGGTTTGGGCATTGGTGCTCTTTTACTGGTTTGTGGATTTTATATATTGGCTAATGCCCCTTCCGGATTCCCTGACCCCGCAAATGTTGGCCGCGCTTGGGGTGTCAGATCCGGCTTCGCTCAGTTCCGAGCAGTATAGCGCGCTTCTTACGCGGGCGGCCATTCCCGACAGATTGGCCCTGTTCCACACAATGTTTAATTTCCTGAACATATGTTTGCTGATATGGTTTATTCCGCAAATAGAGAAGATTTCCTGCTGGATATTGAAAGATTCTGTTGACCGCAAGAGGAGGACGTCCGTGCAGCGGCTGGCGTATCTGACGACAAACCTTTCGGATATGGGAGAGCTGGCGCTGGTGGAGGGCCAGAAGGAATTGGTTAAGCTTTCGGAACTTTCGGGGGAGATGTTTAACGGGTTTGTGCATGTGATACAGAATCCGGACAAAGATTTGAGCGAAGAGGTTGGGCGGTTGCGCGATTTAGAACAGGAGTCCGACAAACTCTCGGTGGCGCTGACAAACTTTTTTGTGCAGTGTTCGTCGCACGATTTAAGCCAGGCCAGCCTGAAAATGATTACGCGCAACTTGATAATAGTTCCGGAGTTGGAAGAGATGTGCGACAGTTGCTACAGGCTTATAACATTGGCGCGCAAGCGTTATCGCAGGCAGTTTTTGGAGCAGATATGGCAGTCGACGGCTTTTAAGGAGTTCTGCGCCCAGATGGGAAAATTCGTGGATTTCTCAGAGACGAATTTGCTCCACAACAAGGTGGTGACCCAGGAAATTTTGGATACGTCGCTGAAGATGCGCGAGAGGCTTGACCACGTGCGCAAGGCCCTCAGAAGAGAAGCCATAGCGCAGATGGAGTCCACGGGTGTGACGCGAGGTGGAATTTTGTTTATAGAAATATTGTCGGCTTGCGAGCGCGTAAATTCGCACGCGATGAACATATTGGAGGCGATGAATCCAAAGAGCGCAGACTTGGATTAGCGCGCTTTTCCGATGGGTTCTCCCAAAAAATAGGTATTTCCCGCGCTTCATGGCGCGGGCGGTTTTTGGGTGTTTTGGTTGTGGCCAATCAGGTGGGGGGGCTGTCCTGAATGGAATGCGGTTTGCGTGGATATTGTTTTCCCGCGGAGGCAGGGGCGTCTTCTTGCTGGTTGGCGGCGCAATTTTAGTGTGTGCGAAATTGGATTGGGCAATTTTTACGCGGGGCTGGCTTCTGTTGAATGGGAAAGAAATTTGCGGCGCGCTGGCATTCTTTTAGGCGGGTTAAGATGTTTTTTAGGGCATGTTGCGTTTGGAGTTTAGCGGGAAAAACCTCGCATGCAAACCGGGCATTTCCAGAAAAATTTCCGTGGCCGAGTATTTAATAATTTGCGGTTTTGGGGTGAATCTTGGATTGATTTATTGAAACAAAGTGTTTTAATTGGCGTTATTAAGGGGGAGGATTATTTTAGATGGCGGGCGATATTTTGCTACTTTCCGACGCGTCGTTTGTTGTCAAGACGATAGATCTGCCGGCGGGTATATCCGCGCGCGATCAGGGAGATTTTGTGGACACGTCTTTGGAGGGCTTTGCCCCGGTGTCGAGGGATAAATTGCGCAGGGGTTTTGTTGTTGTGGACTCGTGTGCGACGGTTTATGTGGGGGTTGGAAGTAAAATTTTCCCCCAGCTAGAGCCTCCAAAAACTGTGGAGCTGGTGTGCCCGTCGCTGGCGCTTTTTGTTTTGTCGAAGCCCGGTGACGGTTTCTATTTTCTAAAGGGCGAGGGTAGCCTTAGCCTGCTTTGGTTTGACGGCGGGAAGCTTGCGGGGTTTTGGTCGGTGGAGTCGGAAAAAGACGGCTCTGACTGTTTGAGGGAAGATTTGCTTTCTGCGGCGGGCGACGACGACGTGGATATTCCGCAGAATTTGCGCGGGGCGGGGGTGTTTAAGATTTCGTCTCCAAAAATTTCGGGTCGTCGGTTGAAGTTTGTTTTGGAATGCGGGAACTCGAAGTCTGAGGAGCGTTCAGTGCCGCTGAAAGCCGCGGCGTTTGCGGACGTTCGGGAACAGGATTTTGACGCCATGGCGCTTAAGAGGCGCCGCAGCGAAGCCGCGATATTGTGGGCTTATAGGGCGGTGGCGGTGGCGTTCGGGCTGCTGTTTATGGGGCAGTATTATGCGTGGTCGCTGAATTCGTCGGTGGTTAAGCTTTCGGCTCAGTTGGGGCAGCTCCAGCCGCGGGCGAAGGAAATTGAAAAAATAAGCGAGGAAAGCGCGCGGTTGTCCACATTTACGTCGGACAAAATCCACAGTGTGGAGACTCTTGCAAGGCTCAATAGCATGAGGCCGGACGAAATATCGTTTGTGCGTTTTTTGCAGACTTCCCCCGCCGAGTTGGAGTTGTTTGGAAAGTCTCCAAACCTTGCGGCGGTGGACGATTTCGCGAAAAAATTGCGCACCTTGGAAGAGATTGTTTCCGTTGATCCCTCTACCGAAAGAGCCGCTGCCGGGGCGAAATTTTCCATGAAAATCAAACTGAAAAAGTAAAAACCGATGAAGAAGCTGGTAAATTTTTACAAATCGAAGACGCCGCGCGAACGCGTCATGCTTGTGTCGGTTTTGTGGATGATAGCGCTGTTCTGGTTTATGGATTTATGCGGCGCGATATCGCAGGCGAATGGGCAGATTGATTCAATATCGTCGCAGATTTCCGTTGCGGAAGGGGTATTGGACCAGGCTGACAGGGTCAAGAAGGCCCTGGCCCGGGTAAAGGCTAATTTTGATCCCTCAAAAACTGTATCTGCCGCCGATTTGCAGCTTAATGTTGAGAAGTGCGCCGCAGAGGCGGGTTTGGTTTACGCGCTTTCCACAACGACAACTAAAGATTTAAAAAACTACAAAATAAACGCCCTCACCCTAAATTGCAGAAATGCGGATTTGGGAGCGCTCGCAAAATTTGAAGGATTGTTGCAACGGCATGAGCCCTACCTGTATGTGGACAAAGTTTCCTACGATGCAAATTCAAGGGCCTTGGATGTAAAATATACGGTTGTTTCCATAAATTTATAGCAGCGCAATAGAGCCTTTTTGGGCTTGGAATTTTTTTGCCTGAAGGCTCCATGCTTCTTTGCGGCGTGTGCAGGCCGTTCTTGCGGCGGTTTGCGGAATGGGGCGCAGTTGGGGCTGTTCCATTAAAATGCTTGATTGCGGCAAAAAAAGCTAGCATTGTTTGCGGCATGAAAATTAAATTTGTGTTGATAACTTTTGCGGCGATGTCGCTGACTTTCATCGCTTCGGTTGCGGCCTGTTTTGTGGGATACAAACTTTTTGCCCCGCGCATATATTCGGCCGACGTCCAGCAGATAAAGAAGCAGTACTACAAGACCGCCGAGGCGAGCAAGCGCATAAAAGATATGATAAGCGGGGCTTCGGCGCAGCTGGCGCAGATGAATAAGCAGTTAAATGAGCTGCAAAAGCGCATAAAGGAACGCAATGATAGCCTGAAAATGGCCCTTACGGATACCGAAAGGTACAGGATAAACAATACGGAAATTCTTCCAATGGTCAAAGAGCTGTCCGCCCAGCGTGAATTGGCGAAGAAATTTAGCGCGGAAGTCCGCCAGCGTGTGACAAGGCTTGCGAAGGAGGAGAACCAAAAGCTTACAAAAGAGGTAAAAGAAGAAATTGCCCGCTATGCGGTGGCGCGCAGGGCAAGTTATGTGTTAGATTCGGGTTCAAATCCGTTTTGCATTCCAACAAGGGACATTTCCGCTGAAATAATACGCAGGTTAAATGCAAAAAAAGCGCCCGATGGCGGAGCTCCTAAACCGCCTGAAGCGCCCAAGCCTTCCGTACCGGGGGCTCCTAAGCCGCCGGATGCCGGGGCTCCCAAGCCGCCTGCGCCTGAAGCGCTAAAACTTGCGGCTCCGGACGCTCAAAAACCTGCTGAATCCGCCGAAGATGCCGAAGAGGAAAGCATGCTCGATACGGATTTTGAATTGCCGTGATTTAATTTTGGTTGCAGTGCTTTGCCAAAAGGAACTCTCTTTTAGAGCGCTGGGGCTTAATTGGCGGTCGGGTGCGCATGCCGGCAGCCTGTTTTATTGCGCACATTGCTTTTACTTCCTCCAGCGGCCCACATGGGCGTATGGAACAAAGCTTGCTCAGGGGTGGGAACTGAAACTTGTTAAGGGGAAGTGGCAATTTGCAGGTTACAGCTGCGCTGATTAAAAAAAGACGCCATAGGGCGCTTTAGGGATGCTTGTACTTTTTGTTGCTTTCCAAAGTTGGATGTGGAGTTTTAGCTGTGCATCCAGGGCTCTTCTTTTAATGTGTGAATTTTTGGAAGTGTAAAAAAGTGCTCTTTGGCCAAAAACACCTGGGCGAAACTTTCCTAAAGTTGCCTTCAGTTTTTTGAGTCTCCATGGGTTATACGCAGGCTAAAGAGGGTTTTGTCGGTAAAAAAAGTTGGACCTTTTATTTGCGCAAAAACAAAAAAAGGCGCGTTGGAAACCCAAAACGCCCTGAAACAGATTTTTTTTAAGCAATTACGCCTTTTCAACAAGACCCGCCTTGAGAGCCTTCGCCGACACCCAAACGCGCTTTACCGCGCCGCTGCTTGTGCGCACGCGAACGCGTTGCACATTGGGTTTGAAAGTGCGCTTAACCTGCTTTACCAGCTGGAGGCCTATACCGCCGCTCTTCTTGCTTTGACCCTTGTGGATAATCTTGCGGCCGCTTACGGGACGCTTGCCTGTGACTGAGCATATTCTTGCCATTGCAATTTCCTTGTTCTTGATAAAGTGTAAATGTTCGCCTGACGACAGGCAATCTTTTAAACGCCCGATAAAAGAGGAAGGTGGAACAAAAGGCAACAAAAATTTTACATGCAGCGAAATTTTATGCCTGTTGAGAACTTTTTTGGATTGCGGGTGTCGGTAGGCTTGAGGCGTAAAAATAGAGTTAATAGGTTTGACAAAGAAATGTAATTATTCTTGAATTTGGGCGAATTTTATGGGGGAGTGTCCGTTGGAGACTTTGTTTTTTATGTTTTTTGGGAGCGCGGTTGTGCCGCGCACGCAGATTGTTTAGCATGGTATCTTTTGGGTGCGTTTATTTTTTCTCGGTTGTTGCTGCGGTTTGGGAGTGTTTGGTCGCTTTTTTGGGCGTTTGCGCCCTTGCCGGCTGCGGGCAGTCGAATATCTTTTTGCCGTTTTGGGTGGCAAAAAATATGACAAACAAATAAATAATGACAGGAATATAAATGGAACTCTTTGTAGGCAATTTGCCTTTCTCCGCCACGGAGCAGGAAATTAGCGACATCTTTAAGGCGCACGGGAAAGTGGACAGCGTAAAGATGCTCACTGATAAATTTACGGGAAGGTTTAGGGGAATAGCGTTTGTTGTAATGCCCGACGATGCGGAGGCCCAGTCGGCGATAGACGCGCTGAATAATTCGGATTTCGGAGGGCGGCCGATGCGCGTGGATAGATCCAGGGAACGCACGCCCAGGTACAACGGTTTTGGCGGCGCTTATGATGCTCCCCGCGGGGAGGGTTTCCAGCGCGGGTCAGGGCGTCCGCGCGGCGATGCGCCCAGGGGAAATGCCCCGCGCGGAAGGGGCGCTTGGCGCGACAAGTCTGCAGACTCCGCAAGGCAGGACGGCGAAGGCGACTACCAGAGGCCAGAGAGAAGGGGCGGCAGGCGTTTCGGCGGCGATTTTAAGCGCGGCGGAGACTATTTCCCGTCGGATTCGCGCCCGCGCGGAAGTTTCCGCCCTCGCAGAAATTTCCGAAGGGACGAAAATTTCGGAGACTTCGACGCCGACGAATAGAGCGGTGAAAAGCCCCGCTTTGGTTTTGGCGGCGCCTTAATCCTTTAGTGGAGGCTTGGCGATTTGCTCGGCATTTGGAGTGATGAGCCGGCATTTGGTGCGCGCGTTTGGCGCGCGCCTTTTTTTGTTGCCACAACGCGCTTGGGGGCAAACTGTTGTGATTGCCGCAAAATGCGGCGCATCTATTCGGGAAAACGGTCTTTCAAAAGTGCCGTAAAATGCGAGTCTCTGCCGGAGCCGGATTCAAAAAAAATCTTTTGCGCGTGCAGGCGAAAATTTTAAACTTTTCTAAGAATATACGGGCATTAAAGCGTTTTTTAGCGGCTTGGGCGGAAGGTGTTGCTTTTTGGAATTGGCTACAAGCGGAAGTGCGCTTGCCGCAAGGGGCGGTGAATATACCGGGAGGCGGACGGTCTATTTTAGAGCTGGTGCGAAAGTTGCAATGTGGCAGGGCGTCCACACCATTCCCGGAGATTTTTTTATGCGGCATACGGGGCTGGCCTTAGCGTTTGCGCGGAAATAATCGCGTATCAAAGTGATGTGCGCCGTAGGCTGAATGCGGAATTAGTGTGGGCATTTTGCCAAAAATTAAGATTTTGAAAGTTTTGCTTGCGGAGGTAAAGGATTATAATGTTGACAGCGGGCATAAGCGCGGAGACAATCGGGGCGTTTTGTGCGTTTGTTTGCGGGGAATGTAGGATTTTAACTTCCTTGCGCGTACAGATGCGGTGCTAATAGGCGTGGCGGAGGAATTTTTTATGGATACAATTAAACGTTTGGCGGCAATTTTTGTGTTTTTGGCATGTCTTTCATCTTCGGGCGAAGATAAGTGGACGGAGAGCAGGCGCGTGTATGATATGCCTGTGAGCGAGGCGTCAGCGTCTGCCTGGAAAAGCCCCGACGAGTCGCGCGTGAAAGTATCCTTTCTCAAGGGCGGCGGGAGGAACGGGAGAGACGCGATAAGCTTCAAGATTTTAAAGCCGATAGACAAGCCGCTTGTTGTAAAAGGGCCGGAGTTTTTGGTTCCGAAATGTTCGGACAGCGTGACGCGCAGGATATTGTCGCTGAAAATGATGGTGCGCCAGCCGGGCTTTGTTGACGGAAGCGTGGGAATTTGCATGGTTTCCCCGCACGGGAACAAATATCCCGGAATTGCCGGAAATAGGGATTTTACAAGCGCATACTATTCGCCGCGCGCAAAAAATTCGGAGTGGGAATTGGTGGACAACAAATCTGTCGGCTGCCAGATACGCCATACAAGCCAAGAGAGGCGCATATGCTTGAACATAGATTTTAAGGCGCTGGACGGCAAGGGGGAGTATTTGATAGATTCCCTTGTCGTGGACGAAATTTGCACAATTTCCCACAGGATCACATCGGAGGCATTCGGAAACATATTTTTTGGCGAGACTGGGAAAATTAAGGTGTCTTGGGCCGAACACGGCAGCCTAAAGGCGGGCAGGGTATTAATTACCGATGAGGAGGGGCGCAAAATAAAGCAAGCAGAGGCTGGCGCAGGGGAAAAGGAAACGATTGTAGAGCTTGATTCAAAAGGCTTTTACAATATAGAGGCCAAGGCGCTTTACAACGATGCAAGGGTGTTGACGAGTTTATCGACCGCGGCCGTGGTTGGGGAGCCGATTCCTGAACAGGTGCGCCGGAACTCGCGCTTCGGGCTTTTGACAAACCACATGGGCTCTGACATGGCGGTGAAGCTTGGCGCAAATTACACTTCGGGAATGTTTAATATGAACGCGGTAAATCCCGGCCCGGACGGAAAACTTGTCAGTTCCACAAGCCTTAAGGACAAAGTTTGGAAAGTTCCATTTATAAGGCTTGAGGGAATGGTTGGCGGATTGCCCCACTGGCTGAGAGATCCAAGGACAAAAGGGGGGGATATATACCCGCCGTTGGATTGGGAAAAATTTGAGCAGGCTGTTGCTTTGTGGATTAAGACCAATCCCAACCCTGCGGAGTTCCTGGCGCCTTACCACGAGGTTAATGGAGCTTGGAAGGGCTCTAAGGAGGACCTTGTCAGGTTCCACAATGTTTTTGCGGCGGCCGTCAAGAGGGAGCGCCCGCAGCAAAAGCTGAGCGCCCCAGTCTTTTGCAACAACGATGTTGACTCTTTGATGGAGCTTGTCCGAATGGGAATACTAAAAGACATAGACGCTGTAAATATGCACCCCTATGTCAATGGGACACCCCCTGAGGCGGAGTTTATAAAAGATATAGTGAGGCTTAAAAAAGAGCTTGCTGCGGCCGGATACGGGAAGCTTCCAATATATTTCACAGAGTTTGGCTGGACATGCGACGACCGCGGTTGGCAAAAGGCTGTCGATTCCATAACGCGCGCGCGCTATTGCGCCAGATCGCTCATTCTTTGCACGGCGGCAGACATAGACGGGCTGGTTTATTTTGCGGGAAAGCATTTTTCGGACGATCCGGTTGAGCACTATTGGCTGGTTAAGGCCGACGACACCCCATGGCCGTCGCTTGCCGCATACGCGGGCGTAATAAGGGAGTTGTCCTCCGTAAAGGGAGGGGGGCTTTATTTGCAGTTGTCACCAAATGTGCACATGTGTTTCTTTAAAAGAGACGGTAAGGCTCTTGTAGCGGCATGGACCATGAATGGGGCGGAGAAAATAACTTTCCCGCAAAGGCCGCTTTCAGTGCACTCGATGACGGGCGCGGAGCTGCCCGCGGACAAGGTTGTCGAACTTTCTCCCAGCCCGAGGTATTTGGAATTTGAATCGGACAAACTTGCAAACATATCGGCCGACCAAGAACCGGCAAGTTTGTTTCCGTCCGAGCCTATAGCCATAGACGGAAATCCAGTTATGTGTGCGGGGCAGGTTGCATTTTCCAAAGACGGCAAATTGGCCGCTCTGGATTCCAACGCGCCGGTGGGAGAATATACGCTGATTTTGGAAAAAGACGGTGCTTATGCGGCAAAGCGCGCAATTCTGCAGCGGCCGGTTGACGTGCGCTTTAAGGAATACGTGTGGGACGGAGTATCGAAAAACATGAGGGTGGTTTTTGAGGCGGAGTCGAAGTACGCAAAGCGCATAAGCGGCGCGGCCCGTGCGGCGGTGAAAAACGCGCGCGGGCCGGTTGTGAAATTTGATGTAGAGCCTTCGTCAAGCGCGGAAATTTTTCTGGAAATTCCGGCACGCTCTGGGAGTAGGACAGTGGGGGACGGATTGTTTGAAATTGTCTCGCCCATAAGGCGTTCGGTCAGGGTCCCGTTTGAAGTCACCCCGATTTCGGTGAGATTTGATAGGGATTCGTCATCTTCTCCGGATTGGGAAGAAATTGAGGCGGTTGATTTCTCGCGTTGGCAGCGCGCCCCGGGGGATTTGAAGGAAATCCAGCTAAGCCCAGCTTCGGCGGATATGAAGCTGTTTGCAAACAAAGACGGCCTCCATATCCGCGTTAGGGTAAAAGACGTAGAGCACGTGCAAAAGAAAAAATCTTGGCCGTATATGACTTCGGAAGATTCAATCCAGTTTATTTTCGACATGGATTCAGGCAAGAAATGGGACTTTAACAACGTAAATATCGGCTACAACGGCCACCGCGTCAGCGAGTACGCCGTTTCCCTCACCGAGGCAGGCAAGACGCAGTGGTGGTGCTACAAGGCCTATTTTGTAAAGGGAAACACCGGTCCGGTGTTTGGCCAGAAATTAAATATAGCCCGAGACGACGCAAATAAGACAACTGTGTACGAATTTTGCGTTCCGTGGAAATTGATGGGCGCCGAACAGGTTCCGCAAAAAGGGTCCGTAATTGGTTTTTCCCTGGTCGTAAACGATAAAAACAAGCTTACTCCCAAAAAGATGCTCAAATTCGGCAACGGTATTCCCAATCCCATGCAGATGCTTCAGCTGAGGCTATTGTAGAGGCAAGGTTTTGCATAACTTGTCGCCGTCGCCCGCATTTTGCTCGTTCCCTAAATGGGATCCTCTGCAGTGCGCGCGCGGCGGAAATTTTTTCCCATGAAAATAAAATCCGGCGGGGATGTCCGTCTTTTTGCGTTTCCAAGGCCATGATGCTGCTGCGGATTTGCTGCGGAATAATTCCAGCTTTTGTGAATGCAAAAACTTTCCTGTATGATGGATTTGCCGGAAAATTTTTTAGACAAAACCAAAATTTTCCTTTTGCAATATGTCCCGAATTTATTGCGCTTTCGTCATCGCGCTGGGCTATTTTGTGTGACAATCCGCCGGAGAAAATCAAATCCGCAACTGCGCTCTATTGCTGTCGGTATAAATTCAATAATTTCCCATATCCGCCAAAGCGGCCGCGCTCCCAGAATTTTTAAACGCGATTTTCCAAAATTTTGGGTTCGGGCAGTAAAAAGGGGCGCTGGAAACGCCCCGTAAAATACGCCATTTAGCAGAGCCGACGCGCCCAACAGCTTGCGGCGACCGCAATTAAAAGGACAGCGAATTTAACAAATATTCCACGCTGCGGCGCATTTGGTCGCTTTGGTTCATGGCGGAATCGACAACTTTTATCGCGTGCATGACTGTTCCGTGGTCGCGCCCGCCAAACTGCTTGCCTATCTCCTGAAGCGAATGCGTGGTGAGCTTTCTTGCTATAAACATGGCCACCTGCCTGGCCATGGCTATGTTTGCCGTGCGGCGCTTGCCGGAAATTTCTGCCTCGTCAACTTTGTAGTACTCGGCGATCTTTTTCTGGATTATCTGGATATCCACAACCTGGTTGTCGTCCTCCTGCAGGAAGGCTTCTGCAAGCAGCTCTTGGGCCTTGGCAAGCGACATTGCCTCATTCGAGCCCACGAGGGACGCATACGCTACAAGGTTTGTTAACGCGCCCTCCATTCTGCGGACATTTTTTGTAAACCGCCTCGCAAGCATCTCTATTATTTCCGGCGATATTTGCGCCTGGCTCTTCAGCGCCGAAACCTTCTTGCTCAAAATGGCAAGGCGCGTCTCGTAATCCGGCGCCTGTATATCCACCGATACGCCCCACCCAAAGCGCGAGACAAGCCTTTGCTCTATGTCGGCAACCTCGTTTATGGGTTTGTCGCAGGACAACACTATCTGTTTGCCGGAATTAAAAAGTTCGTTGAATGTGTGGAAAAATTCCTCCTGGCAACGCTCCTTGCCGGCAAAGAACTGCACGTCGTCTATCAAGAGGACATCAACGTTCCTGTAGTGGCGCCTAAATTCAAGGGTTTTATTGTCCCTGATTGCATCTATGTATTCGTTTACAAAGGCCTCGGAGGATATGAAAACTATTCTTTTCTCCGGGCTGTTGCGCATTACAAAGTGCGCTATCGCGTGCATCAGGTGCGTCTTTCCCAAGCCCGTCGCACCGTATATGAACAGCGGATTGAATGCCGTTCCCACATTCTGGGCAACCGCAAGCGCCGCCGCATGGGCAAACCTGTTGCTCTCCCCCACAACAAAGGTCTCAAAAGTGTTGCAGGGCTTTATGGACGCAAGAGGCGGAATTTTTCCGGAAATTCTGGCCGCCGCCCGCACAGGCGCGCGCGCAGATTCGGCAGAACATTCGCCGCTTTGCGGTTGGGCACCCAAACAAGTGTCCGTTGAAACTATCTCAACCGACATGTTCCTGCCGGCGGCAAGCGACGCATGGGTGAGCAAAATGTCCGTGAAGTTGTCGCGGATCCATATTGCGGCAAATTCTCCGTGGGCGCCCAGCACCAGCTTTTCGGCGTCGCCGCCGACAAGCTCAAGCTGTTCAAACCACGACGAATACAGATCGCGTGTGACGGAATTTTGTATTTCCGTCTTGGCCTTTTGCCATATATCAGACGGGGCTGTGATTAGTTCGTCCATAGCAAAATTTCCCTAATTATTCACAATATCCGCACTTTTTGCAGCGCTCCGAAACACCGACTTTCTCAAGGGCCGGTCCTTCCTCAGCAAGACGCCGTTTCGTTGGATATGCCGTCTGTGAAATTGTGAAAAATAACATGGATATAAATTCTTAAGTTATTTGTATTTTGGTTGATACATCTTCGGGTTTGCGGGTTTAAACCCGTCGGGCCCAATCCCAAAACAAGAAAGTGTCTTGCTTGTCGCCTCCCTTTTGCGCATATCTTCCCACTATTTCTCAAAGTTGCAAGAAGAACTTTTATACAACTTGTTCACATGGGGGCTGTGAATAACTTTTTGAATAAAAACCTTGATTTTTGAGAGTTGAAACTTTCATGGCCTGAAGCGGCATTTTTAGGGTATTGGCAAAAAACCTTGCAGGTTGAATGTAGTAAATAAGCCGATTGAAACTATTTATTTAGGGGTATCATACTTATTGATAGTAAGATATATTTTAGAGCGGGAGTAAAACTGTCCCGTTTTGCAAAAAAAACGTCTCTTTGCGGTGCGTTTTTCTGGCAGATAAAAAATTTTTTTTGAAAAAAATTTTTGTAAACAAGTCCTACTGGTCAATCCAAACGGGAACCCCGCTTTAGACGTATAAAATGCGCCCGCATTGTTCGCAAAAGACGGGCCCTGAGGCTGCATTCCTTATTAAATCCGAGGTAGTTGAAGAGTTTTTTAGAAAGCAACCGCCACATATTCCGCCCTCGAGGGGAACTACAATGGGCAATTTCTTTCCGCCCGAATACAGGCTAAAATAGGCGGCCGCAAAGGCGGGATCGGCGAGAGATTTTGCATCTTCAAACTCCGCTTTTGCCAAGTTGACAGCCTGCTCCAAAGACGGCTTTATGGCCGCGCATTCGGCCTCCTTCTTAGAGATCTCCGCCAAGCGGCTTTCGTATTCGGATTTGGCTATGCCCACCAGTTCCGTCTTTTTATCTATGTCCATCAGCAGCTGCAATTCCGCGTCCTCCATATCCGATATTTGCGACGACAGCCGGTCAACTTCAGAGCTTAAGAGCGCGTATTCGTCGTTTTTGCGCACTTCCGCAAGCCTTACTTTGCACTTGTTTCTGCGATCTTCAAGGGCCCTTCTTTCAAGCCTCATTTGCGAGCGTTTTGAATTCATTGCGGCAAGTTCCGCCTTTTCCGTCTCGAAGATTCCCTGGGCTTCGGCCTTTTGGGCCGCGAAACTTGCCAGAGCGGCCGGGAAGCGCGCCAATTCGGCTTCGGCCGCTATGAGAACAGAGTGTTTTTGCTGCAGTTTTAAGAGTTGTTTAATACGTTCGTCCACGGCTTGATTTAGTAATTAACCACTGCGGTTGGCAACGTTATTTTTGCCTCGGAGAATTTTTTTCTTTTTTTTTGCGCACGCGACCTGCATTCTCTTTGCGTGAATCTTTTGGGAATAGATTACGGAGATAAGAGAATAGGGCTTGCCTACGCCGATTCGGATTTGGGGGTGTCTGTTCCCATTGCCGCGGCTGTTGAGGGCAAACTTGAAGATAGGCTGGAGCACATTGGGGCGGAAATTCGCCGCAGGAGGATAGATAAAATTGTTGTGGGGTATCCCCTAAACATGGACGGCTCCGCAGGCGAAATGACAAAGAGGGTGGACGCGTTCATAGACGACATTTCAAAGCGCTTCAATATTCCCGTGGACAGGTGCGACGAGCGCCTGAGCTCTTTCCAGGCCGCCTGCGATTTGCGGGCGATAAGCCCACGGGCAGGGGGAAGGTCGGTTGCTTCGCGCAAGAAGTACAGGCGCAGCGGGGATATAGACTCAAGGTCTATTGCGCTGGTTTTGCAGGATTACATAGACAACGGAATGCGCGCCGACAAGAAGGAGTTTTAGCATATCCCTGGCGCTTGCTGATAAATTTTTACCCGATATGCCGGAGTTGGAGAACAGACCTGACAAGCTTTTAAAGCACCCGAGCGGCGGCGGGGCCAGCCTTTGCGGACTTTCTGCCGATGTAAATTTTGGATTTCCCAAAAGCGGACCCGCGCGCGCTGAGGCCGCGCGCTTTAAATGCGTGGTATCCTACGACGGCACAGACTATTGCGGCTGGCAGAGCCAGGCGGGCGGCGGCTCCGTGCAGGATTTTATAGAACGCAGGCTCCAAGAGATATTTGCGCGGCCCGTTCGCATCTTTGGAAGCGGCAGAACCGACTCGGGGGTGCACTCCGATGCGCAAGTTTTCCATTTCGACGCAGAGTGGCGGCACTCCACAGAGGCTTTGCTTGCGGCTATGCGCTCGGGATATCCCGATTCAATAAGGATAAGGTCTCTTTCGAGGGTGTCCAAAAACTTTCATGCGCGTTTTGGGGTGAAGGCCAAGCGCTATGTGTACAGGATATACGAGGGCTATGCCCCGCCAAACTTAACGCGCTACAGGTGGTCCACGGGGAATATCCGCCTTGATGTTCAGGCCATGCGCGAGGCCTCGGAAATATTCCTTGGACTCCACGATTTTACGGCATTTTCGGCAAACAGGGGAGACGGTTCCAAAGTGGACCCTATGAAGCGCATAGACATCTTGAAAATATCGCGCAAAGGAAGAGAATTAAAAATATCTGTGGAAGGTTCCGGCTTCTTATACAGGATGGTTCGGCTGATTGTAGGGGCGCTGTATTCCGTAGGGCGGGGAAAGCTTAAAAAAGAGGAATTGAAAGCGGCCTTGGACTCTAAAAAAAGGTCAAATCTCTTTCAGGCGGCGCCGGCGAAGGGCTTGTCTTTAAACAGGGTTTTTTATTCTTTGCCGAAACGCAAAAAATTGACGTAGGGCTTGCAGAGTAAAAAAGTTTTGCGCGTAAGATGGGGCATCTCCGCCCGAAGCGGCCATTAAAAGGCCAGTCTGCCGGAATATTTGGCGGATGCAGATGCCGCAAATAAAAATTGGATTGGACAGATCGGGGTGGCATTGGCGGCTTTTGGGCCGGGCGCACAAATGAGACTTGTCTGCGCCATGGACATGTATATCTGCGCCGCGCGCGGGTTTTGTAAAAGTTGTGTCGTAAAAGTTGCGTCTTCTGCCGGGGCATTGGGGCAGGGGAAATTTTACAGCTGCTTTAAGTTGGCTTTAGGATTTACGGCAATATTTCTACAAGTTTTGCCGCTTTTAACAAAAAAGATGAAATTGCGCGTTCTTAAAATTTTTATGTGTGCCTGCCGCGTGCCCCTAATTTTTGATTCTGGCAGATTGGCCAAATATCCTTGTAAAAAACGCGGGGTTTAAAGGGCGCCTGTGGAATTAAGTTTGCAGAGAATCGGCTTGTTGGGGGGAGCTTGCCCGCAATATTACTTTGTACGGTCAAAGATTGTTGCGGCTTATAAATACCCGCGGTACTGCAAAATTTTTTGCGGCCGCGGGAAAAGTTATTGAGGGGGCACTTGAACGCGCCCGCAACCTACCCACACTTTCTCAAACGTTCGATTTTCCCCTCAAACCTCGCGCCGCGATACACAATACATTGCCCTTAGAGCGCGGCTAACAAAAAAAACGCGCGCCCATGAAGGGACGCGCGACAATTCGATGAATTTGAGAATTAATCTGCTTTTGGAGCTGAATTTCCGCCGCGGTTGCCGTCATGCTTGTGGAAATTGCGTCCTTTTGGGTTGAAATTTCCATGCCCGCGCCTGTTGTTGTCAAAGCGCCTCTTGCCATCCATGCCGCGGAACTTCTTGTTGTCCCTGTTGCCCTTAAAGCCTTTTCTGGAATTGCTAAACTTCTTCTTTTTGGAGTCCTTTTTCCCAAATATGGCGGCCACAGCATTCTTGAAGCGCGCAAAGAGTGAAATAGGCGGACACGAACACTCCGTTGCCGAATAGGATATTACCCCTTCGTCAATTTTTGTTTCCGCCGCGTGCGGGCGCACACGCCTGTCGTGCAGGCGAACCTCGACGGGGCGATCTTTCTGAACCTGTGTTTCAAAAGAAGGGCCGTTGTGCTGGCCTTCAGCCTGGGCAACTTCCGACGGCTGATCCGTGGAGGAGGATTCCCCATCGGAGAAATCCTGTTTTCTGTCTCGGCGGCTGAATCGGTCCCGGCGGTCGCCCTGGCGCTTGCGCTCGGGTTTTTCGTCCGTTTGGCTCGAATTTCCGTAGCCGGAAACATTGGAACCGCTCAACTTTTCCTTAAAGGCGGATATGTCGCTTATCTCGCCGCAATTTTCGCGAACCGCATTGGCGCGTTGCGCTCCGCCCGAAGCGGAGCGGTTTCTGCCGTTCTTACGATGGATGGGCCTGGCGCATTCAGGTTGCGAAACCGTTTCGGGTGCCGTTTCAGGTGTAGTCTCAGGTGCCGTCTCAGGTGCCGTTTTCGGCTGTACTTCGACGTCCGTACTGACGTCGCAGGAGGTCGACGCGGCGTTGGCGTCGATGTTATTGTTGTCTTCCATGATGTTTAATCTTAGCGAGAGATTATTGTGTATGTTCGGTTGTATGTAGCATTTGCGGCGGCAGATTGATGGCTCTCTCGGTGCGCGAAAAATACCGCCGCTTAAGGTCTGTTTCTCAGACAAAAAACAAATGCCGCCTATCCAATTTCCAAATAGGCAAAACACAGCTTTCAACATGAGAGCACATAGCTTCAGGGATTTCAACCAAAAAAATACCTGCAACTTGCCTCTACACCGCCTATATCGGGAAATTTTTTGATGGTTAAATTGTTCTTGTAAATGTATGGAGCGCATTGGCGCACAAAAGGTTCCCACAATTTTCTCAGAGTGGATATTTCATGGAAAGCCTGGTGGCGGGATAATTAAAGCGCAAAAGTATCCTGCCGAAAATTGGGAGTTAAGGCGGGTTCAATTGCGCTATAAGCGTGCTCGAATGGCCTGGCATGCAATAAAATTATAAAACGGACTGGATTTGCTTGAAGATTTTACGCATATCTATATGCGGTTGTGGAAGATGAAGATGGCGAGAGGTTTTATATTGTGTTTGCTGTTTTTTTTCCCGTTTTTTTCGTTTTCGCAACGGTATACGGTTGTCCCCTATCCCAATAACTTAAAGCCGCTGGAGGGGGCATTTGAATTTTCAGGTGCGCTAAAGGTTTCAAGCGCGCCAAAGTTTGCCGGGGCGGTCGACGCTTCGGCGAAGATGTGCGCCGATTCCAAAACCGGATTGCTGTTTCAGAAAGCCGACGAAGGCGCCCATCTGTGCATTCTTGAAGACCCGGGTTTGGGCGGCGAGGAATACAAGCTTGAGGTATTGCCAAAGTCGCTCAAATTGTGGGCTTCGTCGGGGAATGGGGCCTTTTACGGTTTGCAGACTTTGCGCCAGTTGGTCAAGCGCGAAAACGACGGCCGATTCACCATACCCGCGTGTTTGGTTGAAGATTATCCGGCCTTTCCGTGGAGGGGCTTCATGATAGACGTAGCCAGAAATTTTCTTGGCAAAGAGTTTATATTTAAGACCATAGACCAGCTTGCCCTGCTGAAATTCAACGTGTTGCATCTGCATCTTACCGACCATCAAGGATGGCGCATAGAAATAAAGAGGTATCCCAAACTTGTGGAAGTTGGCTCCAAATGGTGCCCGTATGTGAAAAACGGCTACTTTACCCAAGACGATATTAGGGAGATTGTTGAATACGCAAAGGCCCGCAACATGACTGTTGTTCCGGAAATAGAAATATTGAGCCACGCCACTGCCGCAGTCAAGGCGTATCCATTTTTGGGAGACGGCTTCGGGGTGAGCGTGGGAAAGCCTGAGGTGCGCGAATTTTTCAGAAATGTAATAGACGAGGTTACCGGGCTTTTCCCTTCGGGAATAATACATCTTGCCGGAGACGAGGTTGACTACAAAATTTGGGGGGCAGATCCTTCAGTGCGCTCGTACATGAAAGAGCACAATTTGGGCACTCTGCTTGACGCGCACGTGTTCTATATGGACGAGATGGGACGTTATCTTGAGGGCAAGGCCAGAAGAATGATGGCTTGGGACGAATCTTTCGGCAAAGGGGTTGAAGAGGTAAAGAAAGGCATGAAGACTTCTCGCGCGGAGATTTCCAAGAATATGATAATGCACTTCTGGACGGGCAATGTTTCAGGCATGGTAGCGGCAGCCAAGAAAGGGCACCAGATTGTCAATGCCGATTGCCGCTATACCTACTTCAATTACTACTATTCTAAGGACGAGGGCAGCTACCTTCCTCCTGACGGTGATAAGATAGTTGACGGCCCCACCAAGGGCTACGATTCCTACTTGCGCATGGCGCCGATTTCCCTGAGAAAAGCTTACGATTTTAATCCCGTGCCGGCGGATTTGGACGAGGACTCAGCCTCTAACATATTAGGTTCAAGCTGCCAGCTGTGGTTTAAGCCAATCGACACCGTTGAGAGGTTTTACGACAGGGCCTTTCCGCGGACGGCCGCGCATGCAGAAGCCGTATGGTCGGTTGAAAGGGATTACGGGCGCTTTCTGGAGAATTTGAAAGTATTGGAGGATCTGTGGCAGAGGCAGTCCATAAACTATAATAAAGAGGCCATCAAGTAGGATTTGTTTGCTTTGCGGCTGTTTGGATTCGGGGCAAATTTATTTTGTGGATTGCGGGCTTTTGGGTGTGTGGTGGAGACTTTGAGGACATTTTTCATGCGCCCACGCAGGTTGGGGCGGGAGAGTGGCGTATGGCATTAGGAAGCGCTTTTTAGCTGGCTTTTTTTAGCGAAGCCGCGTTGGGTTGGCGTTTTTTATTTTGACAAGGGCACAGGCGCTTTTATGTTGGCGGGTCAATTTATCGGTTATGTCTTGGGAAAGGTTTAAGAAATATTGTGTCGGGCTTGAGGGGCTCGGCTTTTCGATTGATGTCAGCAGAGTCGATTTCGACGAAGCTTTTTTGGGCGCTATGGAGGCCCCAATGAGGGAGGCTTTCGCTTCGATGAAGGCTCTTGAAGCCGGTGCGATTGCCAATCCTGACGAAAATAGAATGGTTGGGCACTATTGGTTGCGCACGCCGTCGCTTGCGCCCACGCCGGAAATAAGGGGCCAGATAGAGGGGGCTTTGTCAAAAATTAAGGAGTTTGCGCGCAAGGTCCACAGCGGCGAGATTTGCGGTTCTGCGGGGAAATTTGAAAATCTTTTGTGCATCGGAATAGGTGGGTCGGCGCTTGGGCCGCAGTTCGTAAGCGAGGCCCTCGGTTCCCCGAAAAGCGACAAGATGAAGGTGTTTTTTTTGGACAACACCGATCCCGACGGCTACGATGTGGTTTTTGACAAGCTTGGAGACAGCCTCGGCAAAACTTTGGCAATTGTGACGTCGAAGTCTGGCGGGACTCCCGAGCCCAGGAATGCCATGGTTGAAGCCATTTCGCGCTGGGAAGCCGCCGGGTTGGACTTTGCAAAACACGCTGTTGCCACAACGGGCGAGGGTAGCCAGCTCTACAATTTTGCAAAACAGAAGGGCTTTATAGACGAATTTCCCATGTGGGATTGGGTGGGCGGCCGCACCAGCGAGTTTGCCGCGGTGGGACTTCTTCCGGCGGCGCTTCAGGGAATAGACATAGATTCCCTACTTCGCGGAGCTTCCGAAATGGACGCGGCTACGCGCGTTGAAAGCCTGCTGGGCAATCCTTCGGCGCTGCTGTCGCTGATGTGGTACAAATGTACGGGGGGCAAGGGGCTTAAGGATATGGTAATTCTTCCGTACAAAGACAGGTTGCTGTTGTTTTCAAGATACTTGCAGCAGTTGATAATGGAGTCTTTGGGCAAGGAGCTCAATCTCAAAGGAGAAAGAGTTGAGCAGGGAATATCGGTTTTCGGCAACAAGGGTTCCACCGACCAGCACGCGTATGTCCAGCAGTTGCGCGACGGCGTAAACAACTTTTTTGTGACATTTATAGAGGTGCTTAAAGACCGCGAATGCTTTAGCCCTGACGTTTCCGACGGGGCCACTAGCGGCGATTATCTGCACGCTTTCATGCTTGGCACGCGCAAGGCTTTGTCGGAGAAAAACAGGGAGAGCATAACCATAACTGTCAAGGATTGTTCCGCATACTCGGTGGGCTTGCTCATAGCCCTCTACGAGCGCGCTGTCGGTTTTTATGCGTCGTTGGTGGGCATAAACGCCTATCACCAGCCGGGCGTGGAGGCCGGGAAAAAGGCGGCCAGTTCCATACTTTCGATAAACGCGAAAATACTGTCCGTTTTGGAAAGGGCGAACGGAGCCATGTCGATAGATGAAATAGCGGAAGAAATAAAGCTTGAAAACGACAAGCAAATAGTATTTAAACTACTGTCACATCTCATCTCAAACGAACAATTCGGTGTCGCCGTTCATTCAGGCAGCGGGTTCGACGCGAAGTTTATAAAAGGAAAATAATTAAAATGAAAGCACTGTCTATAATATTGAGGGTTGTCGCGCTCTTGGCGGCCGCATTTTGCATATTTGCGTGGGTGGATACGCGCCAGAAGGTGTCGTATGCTCTCGGCAAAATGAGTAATGTGGAGGGCGAATCGCTGCAGGACAAGGCCGATAAGGTGCCCGGCATTCTCGACGATAATGCGGGCATGAAGAAGCAGATCTCCGCTCTCGGGGAAAGAATAAAAGGTTTGGACACAAAGGTGTCCGGCTTGAATTCTGAGCTAGAGTCGGAGCGTTCGAAAAGCCTGAAGGCCAGTGCGGAGTTGGCTAAGAAAACTTCAGAGATACGCACTTTGAACCAGACCATAACTTCCAACAAAAAGTCCATGGCGGAGAAGGACAGCATGATAGAAGGCCTGAAGGCGGAAGTTTTGAAGGCGAAGTCCATGGTGACGCAGGACAAGACTGTCGACGGCCTGAAGGAGAAAATTGCGTCGTTGGAGTCCCAGCTGGAGGCCAAGCATAAGGCCTTCTTGGAAGCAGATAAAAAGACCAAGATTTTGGACATGTCCGAGATAGTAGAAGTTATAGAGACTAACAAAGAGGGACAGAAGGTTCGCAAGCAGATAGTAAAGGTGCCCTACATTCCTAAGGGCGACATTGCAACAGTTCTTTCTGTCGACCATGAGAACCAGTTGGTGGAGTTAAACCGCGGACAGAAAAACGGCGTTAAGCTTGACCAGGTAATAGTTTTGCGCCGCGAGGGCGAAGACGTTTCCGAAATTAAAATTGCGGAGTTGTCTGACGACAAGTCAGTGGGAATGATAAACAGGCTTGTGGCAATCCCGGAAACGATAGAGGTTGGCGACAGCCTTGAGATGTGCAATCCTGCGATAGAGAAGCTTCAGAATGGAGGCGATGTTCCCGCAAAGGACGCTGAACAGGCTCCCTCGGCGCCTTCGGCTCCTGCCGCTCCTTCGGCTCCCCAGGCTCCGGAGGCTGAAGCGTAGGTCGGGTATTGGGTATATTGAATTGTTCCTTTGCAAAAGCGCCGCGCAAATTTTAGCGCGGCGTTTTTTATTGGTTTAATTGTGGGGGTGCTGGTAATTTTATTATTGGATTTACACTTGAAGGTGCAGTTGTTTCGCGTGCGGATGCGGCAATTTTGCGTAAAAAGCATTGTTCTTTTTAGGCTTAAAATGGTATTTTGCACAAAAACATTATGGCTGCATTTTGTTTGCGTGGTTTTATGTGGGTTTTGTTCGGCAGGCTTTCGTAGCAGTTGGAATGGGGGTGGGCATGCTTTGCCGTTTGCGCGCGTATGTTCCGCTTGCAAGCGGAGCGTTTGCACATAGAGATTTTATAGTAAGGGGGTTGGCGGTGAAATTTTATGCGCAAAAAAACTGCTTTTTTGGTGGGTGCGGCGCGTGGGATGCGGAACTGTATGGTTGATACGGGAATAAGGCGTTGCGGGCCGGAAAAGTTGCGGCATTTGCAAGGGCTGTTTGAACTTACTTGGGGTGGGCGTTCTTATTTGCCCAAATTAATACAGCCCCGCCACCGAGTGGTTTGCCGCCAGAAATAGCGCCATTCCTCCGCAAAATGTGGAGATTGCATAAATTGCGGCCAGCAGCGTATGCCCGCGCCGAAGCATTGTGGCCATTTCCCAGGCCAATGATGAAAATGTGGACAAAGTTGCGCAAAAACCGGCTTCCAACAACATGTCTGCGTATTTGTTTAACACACCTGCATCGTCAAAGGCCATTAGCGCTCCCAGAATGAACGAGGACAACATATTTGATGCGAATGTCCCAAAAGGGAACCCTCCGCGCGCATCGTTTAAAAGCGAGGAAAAAAGGCTTCTGAGAGCCGCCCCGAAGGAACCTCCCACGGCGGCGCATGCAACGGCGAAAATCATAGGGCGCGCCTCCTTATAAGCACCTTTCCGGCATATTTAACAAGTGCGAATGCCGCGTATACCGCGATTATGCACAGCGAAAAATTTGCAAAGAAATTTGCAAAAAACAGAAGAAAATCCTTATTTTTTACCGCCAATACGGAATCTTTTGAAAAACTGGCAAAAATGCTCAATCCGCCGCAGAATCCCGCGGTTATGGAATTGCGCAGCCGGGGGCTTATCCTGTTTTCCAGCTGCATTACGCACGCCAGCAAAAATGTCCCAAACACGTTACACAGGAGCGTTGATAATATGTGGTTTGAAACCGCCGCGAATACGCACACGCGGGTTGCTGCGCCTATGCTTCCGCCAAGGGCTGCATATAAACATTCGTGGGCATGCGCGAACAGCTTGTCTTTTAGTGTGGGCATTTCTTATGCTAACCATATTACGGTGTTGCTACAACTTTTTGGGTTGGTGTCGAGTTTATTGTGCGAATTTGGCCGTTTGCTGATATTTGTAAAGACAGCACCACCCAACAAATATGCGGGATTTTTTATTGTGCGGCTATCCATATTGTTTGAAAAATGCGCGTCGCCGCAGATTTTAGGAATTAGAAGGCGTTGTTGGCGTGGCAAATACTTTCTGCTGCCATCCGCCGGAAGCAATCCAGCCAAGAGGGCGCCGGATGGGCAATTCAAACACTTGGCCTGGACTTTAAGCGGCTATGTAGAGCCGAACATATTCCACTGTAAATATGCAAGGCCATACGCGGCGCGTGAATGCCGCACGCCCAAAGTTGAAAGTTGTTTTTTCCCCGGCTTTGGCTGTAAAAATATTGAAGAATTGTGTTTCAAAAGTTGACATGCGTGCGCGAATGTTGTTTCGTTAGCGGGTTATGTCAGCAACGGGCAGCTGCGCAGGGAGTTTTTATAGGAGTATAAAATGCTTTTATTTATCTTAGGAATGGCGATTTTAATTGCCGGGTATTTCGTTTACGGGCGCTTTATAGAAAGGCTGATAGGGCCGGACGACAGGCCTACTCCGGCCGTTTCGCAAAGAGACGGCGTAGATTTTTTGGTTCTTCCGCATTGGAAGAATATGCTGATACAGCTGTTGAATATAGCGGGCGTCGGGCCGGTTATAGGCGTAATTATAGGCGTAAAATTTGGAGCGATAGTTTTTTTGATAATACCCATAGGAAATATAATAGCAGGTGCCACGCACGATTTTCTTGCGGGAATGATGTCCATACGGGCCAACGGGGCAAATCTTCCAGCCATAGTGCGGAGCAATCTGGGAAAGGGTTTTTCCTCGGTTTTCAGCGTGTTTATGTGCCTGCTGCTTTTACTTGTGGTGGCGGTGTTCATAAATATTCCGGCAAACTTGATTGACGCGTTTGTGCCGGAATACGGCATATTCTGGCTGGCCGTGGCTGCAATATTTATCTACTATATAGCCGCGACGCTCTTTCCCATAGACAAAATTATAGGGAAAATTTATCCGGTCTTCGGCGGGATTTTGGTGGTCGGAACTGTTGCAATATTTGTGGCGTTAATGGCGGAGGGCTTCACATCTGCGGAAATATTGTCGGAGTCGGAGGCTTTTAAGGCGAAGATGTGGACAGAGGCGAATTCGCACCCGATAGTTCCGCTGTTGTTTGTGACTATCGCCTGCGGGATAATATCGGGGTTCCACGCGACGCAATCGCCGATAGTTGCGCGCACAATGCGCTCGGAACGTCAGGGCCGTCAGACGTTTTACGGAATGATGGTGGTTGAGGGTTTTATAGCCATGGTCTGGGCCGCCGGCGGATTGGCCATATACAATCTATTTCCGGGGCAATTCGACGAGAAGGCTCCGCTTGTACTATCCAAGATAACAACCCACTTTTTGGGGCCATGGATTGGCTCCATAACGGTCATAGGGGTGATAATTTTGGCCATAACTTCCGGAGACACCGCCATGCGCAGCTTGCGCTTGAGCATAGCGGAAATTTTTGGCGTTAAGCAGGCAAAATTTTCGGCGCGTTTGGGTGTGGTGGTTCCGCTAATAGTGGCGGTGTCCTTACTGTTGGCTTGGTCGAATTCAAGCCAGCGCTCCTTCGACCAGCTATGGAATTACTTTGCGTGGGGAAATCAAGTGCTTGCGGCCTCTACTCTCATGGCTGCGGTGGTTTGGCTGCGGAGGTCCGGCAAAAACGTCATGGCGGCCCTGGTTCCCGGAATGTTCATGACGTATATTGTGGTGTGCTACATTTTGTGGATATCGCCGGAACACGGGGGGCCAGTTGGGTTCGGAATGCCGCTAAGCCAGGCGCACGGCGCGGCCGCGCTGCTGACGTTTATATTAACGGCAATGGTTGTGGACCGTTCGTGCTCAAATAAGTTAGGTCGGCTAAAGTAGAGTATTTGTTTTTATGTGTGGTTAAAGGGATAGTATTTTTTACCAGTGTAGGTTTTTCTATTTTGTGGGTAAAAAATACCGCACAGACGGCGTGATGCCTTTCTTGTAAACCGCAATCGCAATTATTTCCAGAGAGGGAGTTCTTGAGGTAGCTACGCTAAAGTATGCTGGCATCCACCATTCAAGCGAGGTTTATGTTTACGCCCCAAGCGACGCCTTTTCGATATGCATAACTGAGGTGATCAATTTTTCCAAGATTGGTCAATTTTGGCTATAATTACAGCAAAGATTATTCAACGCCGTAAATAAGCTACTTATGCGGTGTTGGAGAGGTCAGGTTTGAAAACGCCGACGTGAAGGTAGGCGAATAGTTTTTATATAGAAAGGGATGAGCAGCGCATATATGGTGTCACATGTCATGCATACTGTGTGTCAACGCTAACGGCATTTTCTGTTTTAGAGGTGCCAAAAGTCTGGGCGAATGTAGCAGCATTTACCAATCTGTACAGCGGACAAACTTGGGCGCCACGATTATTGTTCGACCGACGCGATACAAAAATACAAGATATTTTAATAAGTTTTTTTATAAATGTGTTTCCCGTCAGGCAGGAATGTATTTTCGGTGGAAAAATGTTGACTTTGCTCACTTATGTTTAGAGCCTGAATTTATTCGCTTGCAGGAGGTAAACTTATGAAGAAATCAACGATGTTGCGCAATATGATAAACCGAAAAGGTTTGTCGTTTATTATGGAAGCCCACAACGGGTTGAGTGCAAAAATCGTAGAAGAAGCGGGCTTTGAGGGAATATGGGCAAGTGGTTTATCTATATCAGCATCGTTAGGCGTAAGGGATAACAATGAAGCGTCTTGGACTCAAGTCTTAGACGTGCTGGAATTTATGAGCGATGCCTCAACTATACCGATTTTATTAGATGGCGATACTGGATATGGCAATTTCAATAATATGCGCCGTTTAATAAAAAAATTGATACAGCGTAATATAGCCGGAGTTTGTATAGAAGATAAACTGTTCCCCAAAACAAATTCTTTCATAGACGGAGAAGCTCAACCATTGGCGGATATGGAAGAGTTTTGTGGTAAAATAAGGGCCGCAAAGGACGAACAGGCATCTCTTGATCCAGATTTTGTAGTAGTTGCAAGAATTGAGGCTTTTATTGCTGGGTGGGGTGTGGATGAAGCAATTCGCAGGGCGCAAGCTTACGCTGATGCGGGTGCTGATGCAATTCTTGTACACAGTAAGAAATCGACTGATTCCGATATAGTGGCATTTATGGAACGTTGGGATAATCGCAAGCCCATTGTAATTGTTCCCACAAAATATTATTCCGTTCCAACAGCAAAATTTGAAAAATTGGGCATTAGCTTGATAATCTGGGCAAACCACAATCTCCGTTCGGCTATCGAAGCTATGAAAACGACATCTGAAAGGATTTTCAAAGATAGAAGCTTAATTAATGTTGAAGATAAAATTGTAAAAGTAAGCGAAGTTTTCAGATTGCAAGGGGCAGACGAATTAAAAGAAGCCGAAAAGAAATACTTACCAGCATCGGGGAAAAAGTGGAACGCTATAATTCTTGCGGCATCGCAAGGAAGTCTGGGCGATCTTACAAAGGATACTCCCAAAACAATGCTTCAAATAAATGGCAACTCGATTCTTGGTAGACAGATATCGCTCTTTAATAGTGTCGGTATAAAATTCATCAATGTCGTTAGAGGTTTCGGGAAAGAAAAGATAACTTTTACAAATGTATCTTATACAGATAACGACGATTATAAGAATACAAAAGAATTGTATTCCCTGTGGCTAGCACGCGAAAGCATTGCAAACAATACAATAATTTCATTCGGGGACATAGTGTTTAAAGGATATGTCCTGAATGAACTTATGAATGATGACGCAGATATTGTGATTGTTGCCGATGCGATTATATCTAAAAGTGATGATAAAAATCGTGACTTTATTGTTACCGATAAGAAGTTCAAAACGGATATTTTTGACGAGCCTACTTTTTTGAAAAGACTCTCCTATGATAGTAAGGGTGCCACAGGGGAATTTATAGGTATTTTAAAAACCTCTGCAAAGGGTGGAAAGATTCTGTTAGATAAAATGGCTGAAATGTCGAAAAGACCTAATTTTAAAGAGCTTTCAATAAACGATGCCCTCAATGAGATCACTGCGAAGAATCCGGTAAAGGTTAAATTTATTACGGGATCTTGGAGTGATATTGATACAATTGTTGATCTTCAATCGGCAAGGGAGTAATTTCTATGTTAGATTTGTCCACTTTCGGTAAAAAAATAAAGTTGCTGGGTTTCGATTTTTTTGCGGGAGTTCCATGTAGTTTCCTAAATCCGTTGATTAATTACGCGCTCAACGAATGTGAGTTTATTATGTCGCCAACGGAAGCGGATGCTGTGGCAACAGCATCGGGTGCTTATATCGGTGGTCGAAAGGCAGTTGTTCTGATGCAAAACTCGGGTTTGGCAAATGCGGTTTCAGCGCTGACGTCGTTGACGTTCTGTTTTAGGATTCCTCTGCTTGGTTTTGTTAGCCTTCGAGGCGAAGTTGGCTTGTCAGACGAGCCTCAACACGAGCTAATGGGGCAAATTACAACTGAACTTTTGGATTGTATGAGAATCCCGTGGGCATTTTTATCTCCGGATGAAGTTGAAGCGCAAAAGCAATTAGAAAATGCCAATAAGATTATAGATAAAGGATCTGCTTTCTTTTTTATAGTGAAGAAAAATACATTTGAGAAAATTCCGCTTCAACTAAGAGAGATGCATGCTCATCAAAAAGGGTTGCGGGAGTTTTCCATTCCTAATATTGCTGGCGAGCTTCCTTCGAGGATAAATGCATTAGAAGCTTTGAAAAAGGCCGCCGGCGATGAGCCAATTTATATATCCACAACTGGATTTTCATCCAGAGAACTTTACGAATTGGGCGATACACCCAATAATCTGTATATGGTTGGCTCTATGGGATGCGTAAGTTCTTTAGCTTTGGGATTGGCTCTGTCTAGACCGGATAAAAAAATTATCGCTATAGATGGCGACGGTGCTTTGGTCATGCGTATGGGAAATATCGCAACAAATGGTTACTATGCGCCCAAAAATCTTTTACATATTCTATTAGATAATAACTGTCATGATTCAACGGGAGGGCAGTTCTGTTCGTCGTGCAATGTAAAGTTTGATGAACTTGTGGCCGCTGCAAATTATGAAAATGTTGTTGGTGCAAACACTCTTGAAGATTTTTCAAAGGCTGTGGCGCGGTGGAAGAAAGACGGGGGGTTAACTTTTATTTGGTTGCGAACCAGAAAGGGAGCTAAAGATGGTCTGGGCCGTCCTTCTATAAAACCATATGAGGTTAAAGAAAGATTGATGAAACATTTGGGATAGAATATATGTTCGATACGGCAATTTTTGTTGCGGCAGGGTTGGGCTCTAGGTTTTCAATTCAAACGAAGGAGAAACCCAAGGGTTTTATAACTATTTTCGGGAAAACCTTAATTCAACGTTCGATAGACGCGCTTCTTTCAGCCGGTATAAAACGCATACTTATAGGCACTGGACACCACAGTGAATTTTATGAAGCCTTAGCGGTTGAAAATAATAGTATTTCTTGCGTAAAAAGCTATAGGTACAATGAGACTAGCAGTATGTATACGCTTTATAATATGAGAGAACATATTGACTCTCCGTTTATACTTCTCGAATCTGACCTGCTCTACGATCCATCTTTAATAAAAACCCTTCAGCAACTCACTAAAGAAGATGCCATTTTGATGAGTGGCAAAACGAATTCAGGGGACGAAGTATATATCGAGACAGATGATAGTTCCAATCTGGTTGCTTTGTCAAAGAGGAAAGAGGATTTGAAACGCATAGATGGGGAACTTATAGGAATCAGCGCGATTTCTTTGGACACTTATAAAATGATGTGTCGCTATTACGAATCCTGCATGTTAGAATATCCTAAAATGGATTACGAATCTGCAATGATGGCGGTTTCAAAAAACGAGAAGAAGCTTTATTGTTTAAATGTAGGCGATACGCCATGGTGCGAAATTGACAATCTTGAACATTACCAAAGGGCAATCAATGAAATCTATCCAAGGATTATTTCCAAGTAGAAAAATTCTGCTGAATCCAGGGCCTGCTACAACTTCCGACGAAGTGAAATTTGCGATGGTCAAAAGCGATATTTGTCCACGCGAAGAAGAGTTTTGCAGGGTCTTGGATAGTGTAAAGAAAGATTTAGTAAAAGTCGTAAATGGCCAAGATAATTATACAGCGGTACTCTTTGCATCATCCGGTACGGGTGGCGTGGAAGCTGCGGTTACGTCCCTGGTCCCAAAAGGCGAAAAAATACTAATCATAGAAAATGGCGTGTATGGGGCTAGAATGCTGGAGATAGCTCAAACGTATGGGATTGATGTTGTTCATTATAAAGTTCCCTATACCAGTGTGCCGGATTTGGATGAAATCAGAAATCTGCTGAAGGGAGACCCGAAGATATCTAGGATCGGTATAATAGACCATGAAACAACAACCGGGATTAGAAATCCAATTCAAGAGATATCTGATATGGCATCTGAATTTGGCGTTGAGTTGATAGTCGATTGTATGAGTTCTTATGCTGGGTTGGAAATAGACTTAAAAAAATGGAAGGTGGGCGCCATTATATCTTCCTCAAATAAATGTATACAGGGAATGGCGGGATTAAGTTTTGTTATAACGCGAAACGATTTGTTAAAAGCTTCAAAAAATGTTCGTCGTTCTTTTTATCATGATTTATACTCGCAGCATATTGGATTTAATTTGAGTGGGCAAATGCAATTCACGCCTCCAGTTCAGATTGTTTATGCATTGCAAAAGGCCTTAGACCTCTTTTTCAAGGAGGGCGCTGAAAATAGAATAAAAAGATATGAAGAAAATTTTAGGATACTGGAGTCTGGATTGGCAAAATTAGGATTTACATTTCTTGTGCCTGCCCAATTGCGTTCAAATATTCTACTTACTATAAATGAACCTATAAATAAGGGTTACAGCTTTAAGTCAATGCACGACTTTTTATATGAGCGTGGTTATACAATTTACCCTGGAAAGATCAGTAAGTACAATACATTTAGATTATCGGTCTTGGGAGATTTATATCCGGCGGATGTCTTCTCCTTCCTTGAAACCTTAAGTCTCTACTTAAAAGAAATTGGCGTAAATAAAATTGAGAATAAATTATGATAGTTTTTTAACGTTGGGCTTTGCCGTAATATAAAATAGGCTAACACTGCACGATAAATTTTTAAATTGTAACTCCAAATTATAAGTGGAGACCGGTATGCGTTTAATAGGTTGATACTTAAAGGGTGAATTTGCGCCCATAGTTGGTGGGCAGCGTTGTTAAATCGGCGAAAATGTAATATTAAAGTTAAATTGATCGCAAATACAAAGACTTTTGCAGTACTCGGCTTGTAGGCGTCTGTTAGTTGCGAGATACTGTTTCCCACAGGCGGGTCGGGCGTGTAGGGAAATTTTAGGTTGATGCGTGTCAACGCTTTTAAGGCCGGATAGATTGAATATGGAGACTTGCCTAGTTAAGTCGAATATCAACCTATGGTGGGATTCAGGAGGGAACACACTCTGCGCCACTAAATATTATCTGGGTTTGCAAATGTTCCCCGTCGCTGGAAAACTTCTTCACAGTTGCAAAACACTTTGTACGGCAATTTAAACACGCCCGCAAACACCTTGTAATTCTCTCAAACGGTCGATTATTCTATCATTATTACAAGTTTCCTGAAAAGTGCTCCCGATCCGAATTCTACACCTTCCCCAAGAAATAAAATTTCAAGGTACACTATTTTTCAAAAGCCAACAGGGCCTTCAGCTTCGGCTGGGCCTTCGATTTTGTGGCTGTAAGGCGCATAGCGGAAATTTTTGCGGGAGCAAATTTTTCTATTCGCTTGTGCCCTATGCAGCTCCCCTTTGCCAATTCAATCCATTTCCCGTCGGAAAACCCTTCAAGCTTGTACTCAAGAATGCGCTCTCCAAAAGCTATGTCCTCTTGAATGACAGCGCGGTCGACAACTTTTGGAGATTCAAATTTGGCCGTTGCAACTTCTCCGGAAAATTCAGTTTCGGCCTTTAATGGAGAACCGTAAAATTTTTGTATTTGGGCGCCCCACTCCTTAAGCCTTTTAACGTCGGCCTCTGGAACAAGCCCGCGCGAATCCACAACTATGCCCACAAGCATGTTCGTGTTTCTGCCTACGCTTGTTTCGTATTTTTGCATCAGCTCGTCCACCGAAAACATTTTGTGGTCCTCTCCGTCCTTCCAGAACCAGCCGCCCTGAAAGGAATTGTTCCAGCGCAGGGGAAAATCTGACTCCCCGGGGCACCAGCGCTTGGCGAATGGGTCTCCGTAAAGGTCTCTTATCACTTCGGTGCCGTCGGATGACGTGGTTTTTTGCGCAGTTCCCCAAGAGGGATAAGGGGCCGTCCCCTTTTCGTTGCCAACCCACCTTATCAAATTGGCGAATTTGGACGGCCCTTGAAAGGCTATTGCGTCGGGTTGAAGCTCCTCAAGCAGCTGGAGCGTTTTGTTGCCGCCTATTTCCTCGGGAAGCGAGCCCCCGTCGAACCATATCTCAAACAACGGGCCGTAGTTCGACCACAATTCCCTAAGCTGGGTATTTACCATGTCTCCGTACTCTTTTGTGGGCGAGCCGCCGTTGTACTTGCCGTTGTAAACGCGCATATATGCGTTGGCGTTGGCGCTGGCGTATATGCCCGGCTTAACACCGTACTTCTTGCAAGAGGCTATAAAATCGCGGACAATGTCGCCCTTGCCGTTCCTCCATTTGGAATTCTTTACGCTGTATTCGTGCGCCTTTGTCGGCCAGAGAGAGAATCCGCTGCAATGTTTTGCAACAAGGACGGCGTATTTTGCCCCAATATTTTTGGCGGCCAATATCCATTGGTCGGTGTCGAGCTCCTCTGGATTAAAGGTGTCCGCAGGCGGAACTTCAGGAGACTTGTTCCACACAAAATCCGGCTTAAAAGTGCACATGTCTATATGGAAAAGGGCGCCCACTTCGCAGTCGGCCCATTCCACTTGAACCTTGCTTGGAACCACAACGCCGTCCGCCAAGCAGACGGCCGGCAACAATACCGACACCACATACAACGCAAAACGCTTCATGGGCCCGATTCTGAAGTTTCGGCTTCCTTTTTCAAACAAATAAAGTGCCAGAAATTTTTTTCTTGCGCGGGTGTGGAGGCTTTTCTTATCCTAACTGCGGAATTTTTTTGGGAGGGGGAGTATGAAGGTTTTCGTAAAGGTGTTTTTGTTGGCTGTCCTGCTTGCGGGAACGTCCGTCTTGGATGCGCAATTTAAGGATGCGTGCGCTTTGGGGTTTTTGCCTGGCAATGCGCCGGCCGACAATGTCAAGGCGCTCCAAAGGGCGGTTGACGGCGGCGGGACGATTCTCGTTTCCAAGCCCGGAACTTACGACCTCAACGATTCCATACTTTTGGACGACAACACGAAGCTCGTGTTTGGCGCGGGGGTAGTGATAAGGAAGGTCGCCAAGCCGAGTCCCTTCAACCACGTCTTTATAAACCGCGGCGCATTTGAGAAGAAGTGGAATAAAAACATATGGATAGACGGGCTCACCTTGAGCGTCAACGGCGTCGACAGCGGTGGAAAGATATTCGGCCTGCGCGGGCACGTGGCGTTCTTTTACGCCAAGGAC
>CASEFZ010000055.1 GCA_949287395.1 uncultured Verrucomicrobiota bacterium | reverse complement strand
TACTGCAACTTTACCATGCCGGAAGAGTTTTTTAAGACCGGCGTAAAGACATTTTACAATGTATCCATGGACAAGCCCCCGCAGTGCCGGATATTGTTGCGCAACGTGCAGCCCTTTGGCCCGCGCAAAGTTCCACCGACGCGCATCGACACGGCCGATTTTACACAGAAAACCGCGACGGTGTTTATTCAGGATGTTTACCGCGGGCGCAAGATGGGAAATGTCAAACGCGGCACAATAAAAAAGCTCATGATTGTGCGCATGCTGCCGGAGCCGGTTCACTACCACGGAGGCTTCCACCCGCTGGGCGTTTCCGCGGGCTTTGCGCTCGAGCGGATTTTGGGAACGGTTCCTGTATATGAGGACGGCTCGGCTTCGTTTGAGGTTCCGGCGCAGGAAGCTCTCGCCTTCGTGGCCCTCGATAGGGACGGCAGATGCGTAAAGCGCATGCAGAGCTTTGTGGGCTTTGCCCCGGGAACATCAACCAGCTGCATAGGGTGCCACGAAAACCGCACCGAGGCCCCAATTAGGAAAATAGCCAAGCCCATGGCTTATGGTAAAATCTCAAAAATAGAACCCATAAAGGGCGTCCCGCCAATAATAGATTTCACCAGGCATGTTCAGCCCATACTCGACAAGCATTGCGTGCCATGCCACAACTTTGAAAAGAACACCGCAAATGTGGTTCTTGAGGGGCATCTAAGCCCGCGCCTGATACAGTCATACTACATTCTTAAGGCGAGGGGGCAGCTCAGCACAGGCTTCAACCAATGGGGCAACAGGGAGCCATATTCTTTCGGTTCGGGAGGCAGCCCGTTCATGAAAAAAATAGACGGCAGCCACCACGGGGTAAAGGTTGACGAGCAGTCCCAAAATCTGCTGCGCGCGTGGCTTGACACCGGCTCTATGCATGTTGGCACCTACGCGGCGGCGGGCACCGGCTTCCTGCACGAATACTACACCGACAAATCTTTTAACAGGGAACAACTCTTTGGCAAAGACCTTGTAAAAACAATTAACGAAACACTCAACGCGCGGTGCACAAAATGCCACACACGCGGAGATTCAAAGCCGTGGGCCTTCGCGAACGAATACGAATACGGGAAAATGAGGGTGCCTGACGGTTCGGGCGGGTTCGGGAGTTCAAAAAGCTACGGAATTTATTTTTACAACCTAACTAAGCCCGAAAAGTCACGCGTGGTTGACGCGCCCCTTGCGAAAACGGCCGGGGGGCTCGCCGAAAACAACAAAGAAGGGAAACATCCTGTCGTATTTGAAAACAAGGACGACCCAGACTACAAAAAGCTGCTCTCTTGCATCACGCAGGTGGCGGATTATATGAAGAAAAATTTTCCGTTCCAAAATTCTCCGGATTTCCGCCCCTCGCGCGGATACATAAGGCAAATGCAAAAGTGTAAAATATTGCCGAAAGACTGGAATGAAAACACGCCAATTGACGCTATGAAAATTGATGAAGAATATTTCAAATGGCAAGATGCCAACATATCGCACTCGTTTGGCAAAAGCCATTAAGCGCCCTTATAAGCTGTGCGCCTTTAGGCGTGCAGCTTATAAATGTTGAAATCAATTCAGCCTAAGCGCAACTGTCCGTTCCCGCCGTAAAACTACGGGCTTCTATTGGAGAAATTAGAAAAAAATTGTGTTGTCTTAAATGCTGTTAGGAAACCCGCGGGGCACAAAAAAAGCCTCTGTCAACTTTGCATGTAAACGCTGCAAACAATCCGCAATAGGCCGCCCGCAAAATAATTTCCCGCCACAAAGGGCAAGACATGGAACAGTGGGGCCACATAAATCCACATTGTCCCATCTATTTTAGCAGGCGCGCTGCGCAAATTTAAACGCCAAAAAATCCACTATGGAATGCAAGTGCACACAGCAGCCGCAATTTTGCACTTTTGCGGATTCCCGATTAGACCAAAACACCAGAGGCGCATTCAGAAAATTTTGCGCGGAACGTGGCAATAGGGCTTTGTGCCCTTGCGCTCGTAATACCTCTGGTGAAAATCCTCAGCGGGGTAGAACTTGCTTTTTGGAAGAATGCGGGTTGCGGGAACAAAACCTTTTTTTCTAAGTTCGCCAAGCAACTTTTCGGCACATTTGGCCTGCTCAGCATTTTGGGCGAACACAGCAGATTTGTATTGCTCTCCCAAATCGGGCCCCTGCCCGTCTGTCTGGGTAAAATCATGAGACTCGAAAAACGCGCGAAGCACGTTTTCATAATTGGTCTTGCGCTTGTCAAAAAGAACCTCCACAGACTCCAAATGCCCAGTTTTCCCGGAACAAACCTGCCTGTAAGTCGGGTTTTCCAAACTTCCACCGCAGTACCCGGAACGCGCAGACAAAACCCCCTTAACGCCGCGCATTATGTACTCAACCCCCCAAAAACAGCCTCCCGCAAGCACTGCCTTGCCTATAAATTTTTCCGGGATAAAATCCATCGACAAAGAATTGACACAGTGGCGGACATTTTTCTCGGTAAATTTTTCGCCTTTAAATATATGCCCCAAATGCCCCCCACAATGCGCACACGAAATTTCCGTGCGTTTTCCGTCTTTATCCGGAGATTCCGCCACCGCCAATGGGAAAGATTCGTCAAAGGCGGGCCAGCCGCACCCCGCATCAAACTTGCTTTTTGAGCCGTAAAGCGCTGCCCCGCAACGGCGGCATGCGTAAATGCCATTTTCGTAAAAATTATCGTACTTTCCCTTGAAGGGTGCCTCCGTTGCTCCCCCCAAAATTACCGCCCTTTCTTCGGCGCTAAGCGGCGCCACGTTATAACCTTCCATATCCGCCAATTCTCCGCCCGATTGAATGTGAACAAGCAATGGCAACGCCATAAAAAATCTCAGCGCGTCTATCCTCATAGCTTCAAATCGTACGCACCCGCCAAAAAATTTAAAGCTTAAAAATCAGTAAAAATAATATTTTTTATGCAATTATTATTTAATGCATACGATATGCGCATACAATAATACGGCGCTCCGGAGTTATCGGAACGCCGCAGGAAAGTAAGCGTTTTGCCATTCAACGAACCTTTGGATGGCTCAATTGTTCTTTAGGAAATCCACGCACTTCTTGACCGCCGGAAGATTGTTGTCCCAATCGGTTTCATGCTCGATGAGAAAATATCCGTCAAAGCCCTGGGAATCCAATATTTCAAGCAGACCCTTGCAGTCAAGCTCGCCCTCGCCGAAAGGCACGGGCTGGTTCTTCAGATTGCCAAACTCTTTCTGGTCTTTAAAATGCACTATGCGTATTTTCCCCGCCAATGTTTTGTAGCCCCACTTCCCGTCAACCGCGGAGCGCGACCAGTGCCCGTTGTCCGGGCACGCAAAAACATTTTTGCACTTCCCTATGGTCTTTTTGACAACCAAAGGATTGAAATAGCGGTTGGCCTTCATATGCGTGCTGTCGTGGTTGTGTATGCACACTATAAAACCATTTTTCTCGGCAACCTTGTCCCAATAGGGAATCAATTTGGGCTTATCCTCCGTCAATACAATCGGGATTCCAACGTCTTTTACAAATTCCGCTATGGCGTCTATGCCCTTTTCGTCTCCGCCGTTGGCTACACCGTAGCTGACGGCTTTCATGCCGTTTTTCTTCAAGAGTTCCTTGAGGTATGCCCTCTCCTGCTTATTCAAATCTGGGCCTATGTTTTTCTGGCACTTGGCGCTCAATTTTTGTCCGCGCGTCAGCCCCATTGCGTCCACGCCAACGCTCTTAAGAAGCGGAATTGAATCTTCAAGAGTATACTTGTGAAAAGTATACATCTGCACGCCTATTTTTCTGGGCTTCTGCCCCGAAGTCGCCTTGGCAGACGGCGCGGCGCCATTTGCCGCCGAACCCGATGCCGACGCTCCCGTATTAGCGCAACCGCACACAAGCGCAGCCGCCGTCAAAAAAGCCAAAAAATACCTAACTGCCATGCTCAGAGACCTCCGTTTTTGTTAAAACAAAAAGCACGCGCAACTCTCCCGCGCGCACCGTTAGGTTCTCAAACGTAGCTCCGAATATTTCAAGAAAAAAATTGAGAGTTTGGCCGGGAACGAGTGTCCATACTTGCCATGGAGTGGGCAGTAGCTGGCTTTCTTTTCGCCGCCTTCAATGCGGCCACAATGTTGGTAAACCAATATTACAAACTTGACGGGCACTTGTTGTCGGGTCTGCGGGGAATGGGAGTGGCACTGGCGGCGGCGCCATTTTTATTTTTTGTGGAAGTTCCAACTCAAACACGCTTCTGGGTGTTGGCGCTGGCAGAGGCAGTGTTGTCGTCTTTTTTTAACTCGCGTCTATATGCTTCCTCGGCACGGTACGGGGCGGGCGCAACGTCGAGAATAAGCGTTCTGGCGGTAGTATTCGGCGTAATATTCTGGTGGATATACGATTTCCGACAGCTTGAAGATTTGTATGCGCACCCCGTAATTCTACTGGGAATTGTAGTGTCTCTTGCATTGGCAATAATAGGGGCAGTATTAACCCAGATAAACCAGCGCTCAAACCACGATGTTGGCGGAAAAACCGCGCTCTGGTACATGATGCCGGCGGTTCTTACCCTTTCGGCAATGATGATAATAAGAAAGGAAATCATGCAATCGGGCGAATTCCTATCAGTGGCAACCTATTATTGCGTAGTCACGATACTCTTGAGCGGCCTGCTGAACATGCTATTTTATGCGGAAAAATCTGTTTTTGTAAAAACTTCAAAAAGGGCCGTTCCCAAGGCGCGAATAATAGCCCTTGCCGCAATAGCCATAAGCGCAACAAGTTTCCTGACGGTTTTTTTCGGAAACCTTGCTTCGTTTAGGGCTCCAAACCCGGCTTATGTGACTGCAATAACTCTTGTTTCACCGCTATTGGTGACGCTCTACAACAAATTAAATTCAGTTGAGGACAAATTTAACCCTGTTGCAACAGCCGTCATGTTTGTGGGAATAGCAGCTTTGATATTCTTTGCCGATCTGCCAATTTCGCCTCCCACAAGTTCCGTTTTGGGAAACCGATAATCTCTTATTGTTGCCATGCAAAATGCCGTGCAATTTTTAATCTTTTATGGCAAAAGCCGCTCGAATTAAACGGGTATCCGCCGGCAGCGGCCGGAACCCGGGAGAGCGGTTGGATATTATAGAAAATATAGGTTAAAATTTACTTGAGATAGAACATATTGCCGCGTATGCTTCAAGTGGTATTGTATATTTCGTTCCAACAAAAGGAGTGCTTTATGGACAGAAGACATTTTATTAAAAATCTCGGCCTTGCAGCAGGCGCGGCCTTCACGCTGCCAAGGTTTTCAATCGCAAAAACCCGGAACGCCAACAGCCGCGTAAATGTGGCGTTTATAGGAACCGCCAATATCGGCGAGATGTCCATAAACGGCGTAAATGCCGACGGCAAGAGCAATATGGTGGCCTTCTGCGATGTCCGCAGAAACGCGCTTGACTCTACTCTCAAGAAGATGAAGAAGAACGGCGTTAAGATTCCCGGCAGCGCCTCTAAATTCACCGACTACCGAAAGATGCTGGACAGGGTTGGCAAAGACATAGACGCCGTTTGCGTATCCACGCCCGACCATTCCCACTTTAAGATTGCGCTTGACTGCATGCAGGCGGGCAAGCACGTTGCCGTACAAAAGCCTTTGACTCACAATGTGTGGCAGTGCCGCGAATTGGACAGGGCGCGCAAGTATTACAAGCTTCAGACTCAAATGCTAAACCAGGGGCACGCCACCGACGCCATAAGAATGTTGCGCGAATGGTATGATAGCGGAGTCGCCGGCCCAATAAGGGAGGTTCATGTAATGTGCAGCGGCCCGGGATGGGGTAATATCTATTTCAAGAAGCCCAAGGAGGGTTTCCCGCTGAAGAAGGAAAAGGCGCCCTCGTACTGGGATATGTGGCTCAATCAAAGCCCAATGGCCGATTATAACTCCATCTACGAGCCGCTTTCTTGGCGCGGATTCTGGGCCTATGGCACCGGCATGCTTGGAGACTGGTTCTGCCATACAGGCGACGCCCCAGTTTGGAGCATGGATCTTTACGATCCCGAATCTGTTGAGCTTATAGACGCCGACTGCAGCTTTGACCAAAAAGTGTTCATACCCAACGGATCCACTGTCAAATGGACTTTTCCCGCCACCGACAAGCGCCCTGCGTGCGTGATGTATTGGTACGACGGCAACCGCCAGCCCATAACGCGCCCGAAAGATTTCGATGAAGGCCGCGATCTTCCGCGTTCGGGCATGCTTATGATAGGCGACAATCATACCATAGAGACGGGTCCGCGCCCCAATATTTCCCCCCGCATGTCCAACTCGGATTTCTGGAAGCAATTCCGCCGCCAGATGCCTGAGAAGACAATTCCAAGGGTGCGCAATAACGACATTTATTGCGAATGGCTGGACGCGATACGCGGAGACGGCCCAGAAGCCAGCTCGAATTTCGGAGTTTCGTCGAGGCTGACTGAAACCGCCCTGCTTGGCTGCTTGGCGCAGCGTTTCGGTGGGAAGATAATGTGGGACTCTAAAACCATGTCATCGCCCAACCGTCCGGAGCTTGCCGCCTACATAAAGGAACCGGAAAGAGCCGGCTGGGAATCCAAGGCGTTTTAGTTTTGGAAGTATGTAAGCATTCTCCGGGTTTTTGAAAGGCTGAATGAGCCGCTCAAAACCGGCTTTTGGGAAAAGAGGACAAACTGTTCGGGGCGTGCCGAAATTGGCGCGCCCCGTTCTGTTTTGCAAGGCTTGCGGCCCAGCGCGTTAAAGCGCGTTGCCGACCGGAAGAGTGCAAAGGCCACCGCGCGCAATTTACTTACCGCCGCGCTGGGTTAAATAATCCCAGTCGCGTTAAAAAACAGTCTTGAAAAAGTTTTTTAACGCCAAATGCCCGCGGAAAATTTGATACTTAAAAGGATCGCCAGCGAAAATAATTTTTAAACAAAAGCGCAGGCCGCCCTTCGGATGCGGCCCTGCTTTGATTTTACATTGATAAAGACAAACTATGCGGACAACTTGGCTATTAGGGCGTTTATCTCGGCAAGTTTAGCCTCAACCTCCTCAAGCTGTTTCTTCGCGCCGTCTATGACCTTTTGCGGCGCCTTAGATACGAAGTCTTGGTTCGCCAAGCGTGCGCGGGTGGCGCGCGCCACGTTTTCAAGCTTATCGCGCTCTTTTCTAAGGCGCTGCCCCTCAGCCTCGGCGTCCACCGCTCCGGACAAGTCTATAAACAGCGAGCCTATTGACGTCAGAGCCACCGGAGCGTCTTGATTGGCGTCAACTGCAGCGAACTTTTCGGCTCCCACAAGCTTTTTCAGTTTTGCCTCGTTTTCCAAAAGCAGTTTTTTTGCATCGTCGCCCGCCGGAAAAAACTTGAAAGAGACATCCTTTTTAGTTCCCAGGTTAAACTGCGCCTTCAGCGCCCTTGCCTTTGATACAAAATCCATCAATTTTTCAACCTTTGAAACCGCTTCAGAGTCAACGTATATTCCGCGGCCTTCAAGCGCGTCGGCAAAATCCGGAGATTCGTTCTGTATGAAAGAGCCGTCGGCGCCGTATCCCATAAGGTGCCAAAGTTCCTCCGTTATAAACGGCATAAACGGGTGCGCCAAAAGCAGCATTTGCCTCAAGCACAAATCCTGCACTGCCAAAACGCAATCCCTCGCCGATTCGTCTTCAAGGCGCGCTTTTGAAGCCTCCAAATACCACCCGCAAAAATCTCCCCAGAAAAACGAGTACAAGTTCTGCGTTATGGAATTGAACTGATAGGCCGCGTAATCGGCCTCAATGCGCTTTGCGCAAGAGATTAGGGAATTGATTATGAAATGGTCGTCGGCGTCGAGTTTTGAAGCGTCTATCCGCGAAATTACCGCCTCCAGAGAGGAATTGTCCGCCCCGTCAGACGACATTCTGCGGAAGCGGCAGGCATTCCAAAGCTTGTTGCAGAAGTTGCGCCCAAGTTCAACGCGCTCTTCGCTAAACAAAATATCCTGCCCCTGAGGCGCGCAATTCATCACCCCGAAGCGCAGTCCATCAGCCCCGTACTTGGCTATAATCTGCAGCGGATCGGGCGAATTGCCCAGACTCTTGGACATTTTTCTGCCCTGCATATCCCTAATTATTCCGGTGAAATACACGTTCTTGAAGGGAATGCGCTCCGACATCACCCCGGGCAAAAATTCCAAGCCCGCCATAATCATTCTGGCAACCCAGAAGAATATGATGTCCGGGCCGGTGACAAGGTCGGAAGTCGGGTAAAAGAATTTCATGCCAAGCTTGTCCATTTTATCTTTGTCCGGCCACCCCATTGTCGCGAACGGCCAAAGCCAAGAGCTTGCCCACGTGTCCAAGCTGTCTTCATCTTGAACCCAATTCTCCAAATCCGCCGGGGGATTTACCCCCACGTAAACTTCGTCTGGGTTGTGTATGTCGGGATTATCCACGCCCTTGCGGTACCACACCGGTATTCTGTGCCCCCACCAAATCTGCCGGCTTATGCACCAGTCCCTTATATTGTCCAGCCAGTGGCAATACACTTTCTCCCACCTCTTTGGCCAAAACTTTATGGCTGCGCTTTCAACTGCCGCCTTGGCCTCCTCAACTTTGGGATACTTCAAAAACCATTGGTCAGAAAGGCGCGGCTCTATCGGCACGCCGCCGCGCTCTGAAAAACCTATGTTGTTTTCGTAGTCTTCAACGGCAACAAGCTGCCCCATCTGGTCAAGCTTTTTGACGGCCAAATCGCGGGCGGCATACCTGTCTAAGCCACAGAAATCCGGGCCGGCAAGCTCATTCATGGTGGCGTCCGGATTCATGACGTCTATTATGGGCAAATTATGGCGCTGCCCTATTTCAAAGTCGGCGGCATCGTGCGCGGGCGTAACTTTCAGCACGCCCGTGCCGAACTTCATGTCCACATATTTATCGCCTATAATCGGTATTTCCGCCCTCGGGAAGGGCCTGATTGCGTGCAGCCCAACCATGTCGCCGTATCTCGGATCTTCGGGATTCACCGCTACGGCGGTATCCCCCATTATGGTCTCGGGTCTGGTTGTGGAAATTTCAAGAAATTGCCCCGGGCGCTCCGCAATCTCGTACTTCATTTTGTAGAGCTTGCTCTTCATGGGCGTCATTACAACCTCCTCATCGGAAAGAGCAGTCAGGTTTACCGGGCACCAATTAACCATTCTCTTGCCGCGATAAATTCTGCCCTGCTTGAACAACTCAACAAACGCCGTCAATACGGCCTTGGAATAGTCGTCGTCAAGCGTGTGCACAAGCCTGCCCCAGTCGCACGACGCCCCAAGCTTCTTCAGCTGTTCTATAATTATCCCGCCATGCTTGTCGCGCCATTGCTTCGCGGTTTCCAAAAACTTCTCGCGCCCGAGAGAACGCGCCGACAACCCCTCCTTTCGCAGCGACGCCTCAACCTTAGTCTGGGTAGCCACGCCCGCGTGGTCCGTCCCGGGAATCCACACAACAGCCTTCCCCAACTGGCGCGCGCGCCTTACAAGTATGTCCTGTATCGTGTTGTTCAGAACATGGCCCATCGTAAGTACGCCCGTGACATTCGGCGGCGGAATTACTATCGAATACGCCTCCTTGGACGCGTCAACTTTTCCCTCAAAGCATCCGCTCTCAACCCACTTGTTGTACCACTTATCCTCCACCTCTGAAGGATTATACGCTTTTGCAATGTCGCTCATGTTCCAAAAAAACTTAAACTTCCCACACTCTCCAAATTCAATTTCTTGTCAAATATAAAAGCACCCTGCAGCCCCCAAATGCCGCCCACAAAAGGCAATTTTTCGGGAAATAAAATCTACCAATAAACCCCAATATATTTCCCCATTCCGGCAAGACGCCCATATCCTCAAGAAAACGAAAAAGGCGCCCCAAAAGGCGCCTTCAAAAAGACAAGCCTACAAGCGGCTACTCCATGTCCACCGCGCTGCGCAAAATATTGGTGGCGCCGCCGCGGATTGCCTCTGCTATGTTGTGGGTGCGCTTGGCCGATCCGTAACGTTTTAAGACGCCCTTCTGGTTGTCGTCGAGCAAAGACACATACCATAAAACACTGGCGTCGTTAAACGCAATGTGGCCGCCCTGATCCTGGAATACACCAATATCCGGATCCCAAGTTCCGTCGACTCTCAAGCCGCGCGTCCACAAAAGAGGCGTGCCCGCAGGAGCATTCTTTAGCGTGCGGTTTGCAACCTCCCAACTCATTGGGAAATTCCTGAACTCACCGTATTCCTCCGTTATGGAAACCGGCATGGAGGAACCTTCCGCTATCTTCTCCTGAACCTTCGGGTCGAAGTCCAGCAACCAAATGCGGGGATCGTCAAGACCGCCCTTCTTCGACAATATTCCGGCCCATTCATAGATGTCGCGCGCCGCAATCATGTTGTCGCATGTTATCCACGCCTGGGCTATGTTCTTGGCATTATTCATCGACTTGACCTGACTGCCAGCGCCCATTGCCTTGCTCAAGGCCGGATATATCAAACCGGCCAACACGCCAATGATGGCTATTACAATCAACAATTCGACGAGCGTAAACGCTCTTGAGGCTTTCTTATTTTTCATAATTTTATCAGTTTTTTAAATCCATATATGGCGAAGTTCCAATTCGCCGGGGGTCATATGCAACCGTCGTGGACAGTTTCGCCATTTTCCCAAAAAAATTCAAGCATTTTTTTGGTAAAGCCCAAAAAAGAAAACTCCTCGACAGCCCCTGTCAAAAGTAAAAAAGCCAGACAATGCCACGGCAGTGCAAAGTTATCAGTTAATCAAAAACAAAGACCCCAATCCCAAAAATATCAGGAACCCCCCAGTATCGGTCATGCCCGTAAGAAACACATTCGAACCGGACGCCGGATCCAAATTCATGCGCTTCATTGCAAAGGGTATGAAACTTCCCATAAACCCTCCCAGCGACATGTTTGCCAGCATTGCCAGCCAAACCACCACCGCAAAGTCG
>CASEFZ010000054.1 GCA_949287395.1 uncultured Verrucomicrobiota bacterium | reverse complement strand
CGCTCTTAAGGCGGGCAACGTAGCTTTCCCTAAAAGCGGGAAGCGCGTATTTATTCCTATACGGCATGGAAAGTTTTTTAAGCTCGGAAAGTTCGTCGAGTCGATTGTCGCGTTCTTCCTCAGTCATATCGGTTGCGGCGCAAACGCGCTCATATTCGGCGTTGCGCCACTCGAAAAAGTCGCGCTCCTCAACCGTATCGTATCCGCCTTCCAACATTGTGCCTTGCATAGTTATAAAAATTCCGCGCAAGTCAAGCGTTTAGAAACGGAGGGCCATTATGCTTAAATTAGACGTAAAGTTCTCCGGCAACACGAAGGATCGCATAGAGGCGCTTATAAACGTTTTTGGCAAAAAGCGCGGCGTGCTGATGGGCAAGGTTGCCAAGCGCCTGGAAGTGGACTTGCGCAACAAGTTTTTGTCAAACGGCGGCAGGAGCTTTTGGCAGGACGCTGCAAGCAGCATATTCAAATCGAACACCGACACAACTGCCTCCGTAGTGGTAAACAAGCCGGGGGTTGCGCTGCAATATTACGGCGGGACGGTGCGCCCGAAGAAGGCGCGCAACCTTGCAATACCCATGCGGGAGGAATTCCGCGGCAAGAACCCGCGCGAGCTTACAGGCAAGGGGCTGTTTGTGTTCGGGCAAGCCCGCGCCGCTGGCAAAAGGTTTCTTGCCTACAATGACGGAACGGCGCTTAGGATAATTCTTTGTTCATAGGGCGTGAGCCATATTTGCATATCTTCGCCGCGGTAAAAATGCGCAACGTTAAAATTTAAAACAAGAGCGAATGTAAAAAACGTTGTGGACATTGGAAGGCTTTGTAGTATCTTCTTCAGAAAGGGTGTTAGATTCCGATTAAAACATGGTGGCGTTTGCCGTATTTTTCGTGCGGCTGGGCGTCTTTTAACGGCAAATGAGAGGTGACGGTGATTGTTTTTAAAAAAATCAGGGCAGTGCGAGCTATGGCCTTTGGGCTTTGCGGCGCGTTAACGCTTTTTTTATACTCCACTCCCGCGAGCGGGAAAGGCGGAGGGGTTGTGGTTCTGCCGGCAGGTTCAAAAAATCCTTTTAGTGCGCGTCCTGGCAGTGTTGTTGTTTTCCCTTCGGGGGGAAAAAACCGCGTAAATGTCCATCCGAAGGATACGCCGGTTCAGCGTCTTCCCGGCGGAGTGAGTGTGATTGGCGGGAAAGATTCGTCGAAAATTGTCATTGCCCCCAAACATTCAATGCCCCCGCTAATAGGGGCTCCAAGCGAAAATGCCGCAGAGGAATTTTTGCCTTCGGACAAAGTTGGCATACAGCATTTTGTTGCCACAACACGCTTTGCGTTTATTCCGTTAAATTCTTACGGGACAGCCGCCCCTTTCAGGCTCTTAGACGCAGCCACCGGAAAGGTGATATTGGAGGCCAAAGGCGTACTTACCCCCCTTGGGGACACCCCCGACTGGTACATGGAGATTGACATATCGGCCTATAAAAATTCGGAACTGATATTTTCCTACGACCGCAACGGCGGGCGCGCCGCCCCGTTGAGGTTTTCAAACAATTACCCCCAAAGAAAGTGGCTGCAAGACTTCTCAAGGCCTGCTTTTCACTTTTCTCCGAGGGTTGGCAAGCTTATGGGGGTTGGCCCCCTGACGTATTTCGACAATAACTGGTTTGCCATGTATATGTTCGACCCGTTTTCCATAACGGGCCAGAACCTTCCGCACACCGGGCGCGCCGTGTCGGACAATCTGATGAGGTGGTCTTATTTGCCCTCTGTTGAGACAAAGCTTGATTCCACAGGCCGCATGGATAGGGCCCAGGCAAATTCTTTTGTTGACCTGAAAAACCGCAGCGCCCTGTTTAACGGATTGAAGGGCGGCGTTGTGTTCGTAAGGAATGTGGAGGGTTTTGGAGACTGTCTTTCGTTTACAACGGACATGCAGAATTTTTATGCGTCGGCGCAAAATCCCATCATAAAGAAACCCGGCAAAAATCCGTTTATATTTTACGACGAAGACTTAAAAAAGTGGGTTTTGTTGAGGGTAGAGGCGAAGGACGGCGCGCAGAATGTAAAGCCAAAGCCTGCCGCAGAGCGCCCGAAGAAAATGCGCATAGATCTGCAGGGCGGGTCTTCGCCGTCGGATAAAAAGGGAAATTCCGCCGATGGCGGAAATGCGGATATATATTCGGAAATAATACTGGCCAATTCGAGCTCCGAGAAGGGCGAAGACAAGCCCTCCCAGCCTGTGGACTACGGCAGGGGGAGCACTGAGGTTGCAATCTATGCAGGGGCGTCTTTGCGAAATCTCGAGCGCGTTGGGGCTGTCGACGCAGACTTCCCCTCGGCGCAGCTTTTCAAGATGCCGGTTGCCGGCGTTCCGAACCCGCCACAGTGGGTCTTGCTTTCGGGCGACGGGCGATACTACGTGGGCTCTTTTGACGGAAAGGCTTTTGTCCCGTTTACGGGCGCGCCCCAGCGCCTTTTTAACGGCAATTTTGAAGATTTGAAACTTTGGCAAAACGTTCCCGGCGGCAGGCGGGTTGTCAGCGCGAGGTTTGTCAATCCGCCGTTTAAGCCAAAGTATGCCTCGGAGGTCGTAAAGTTCGACGGGGCCTTTACAGCGCCTTACGAGTTGTCTTTGGTGCAGATTCACAACGGAACTTTCCAGCTGCGCGCGGCGCTTGCCCAAGAGTTTAAGTATTCCACGGTTTTGCCCACGGACGCCGTCGGCTGGAGCGGCTCTATGACTTTTGAAAACAACAGCTTCATGCTTCCCGACGCATGCGGCCACAAGCGGGTGTTCGAGGGGATATTCGATTTGTCCGCGAATTCCCACATGTCGCTTGATGTTGGGCGCTACGGAATAGGATATACCAAGGACGAAAATAAATTTAAAATTTCCGAGGGCGACTACGAAGTTTTCGATTTCATATCCCAAACAAGCACCGACAAAAACTTTTTCAATTTCCAGATGCTTTTGGATACCCCCGGTGTGGAGTTTATCAGCAACGCCGGAAGAGATGTCATTGTTGTCGGCGACAACTTTTTCAACCCTGACTATGAAATCAGGCTGTTGTCGGTTGGCGGAATGGGGATATACAGCATGGTCTATTTTTCGGTTCTCTACCAGCCGGTAAAATATTACGCGCCCTCTACGCTTGGCGTATACGAGAAAATTGTCTACGGGCTGAAGTGATGTTTTTTCAGGTGATAGAGACTTCAAGCGCCGGCAACTGCGCCTATCTTAACTGCGGGGGCATGCATGTGTTGATAGACGCGGGGGTGGGCGTCCGCAAGGTGTCGGCATATTTGAAGGGCAGGGGGGTGGATCTCGGCGATGTGGATGCGGTGTTTATAACGCATGAACATTCAGACCACTGCAAGTCTCTTGCCAGGTTGAAAGGCTCTGAAAAACTTTGCGTATACGCCAATAGGGATACCGCCGAGAGCGTGCGCTACCTCTATCCAGAAACAAAGAGGCTTCGCTGGAAAATTTTCCGCAACGGGGAAAGCATAGATTTTGGAGCTTGGAGCGTGACGCCTTTTGCGGTTCCGCACGACACAAACGACTGCGTTGGGTACTCGTTCAAAATAGGCGAGGAAAATTTGGTTTGGGCAACCGATTTCGGCCGCCCCACCCCGGCGGTTGCCGACGCGGTTTCGCGGGCCTCGGTGCTTGTCCTCGAGAGTAATTACTGCCCGGTTATGCTTGAGGCTTCGTCAAGGCCGTACAGATTGAAGACAAGGATAGCCTGCCCAAACGGCCACTTGTCGAATGCCGACGCGATATCAATTCTCAAAGGAGTCGACAAGCGGAGGATTAGAAAGGTGTTTTTGGCGCACGTGTCGGCGGAATGCAACAGGTGCGAGCATATTGCCCAGCTGCTTGGCCAAGAGCCTGATTTGGCGCCCATTCTTTCTCGCATAGAAATAATTCCGCCGCGCGGGGCGCTTGGTTCGGCCTTCGAGCTTTAAGGCCACGCTGCTTCCTGCGCGGGCTCGATATTTCCAATAATTTGCAATTCCGCCCAATTTCCCCGCCGCAAGCCTGTCGCGCCCCCTCAAGTGCAACCTGCCGCACCGCGCCACGGGCGTTTTCTATTTGCCATTGCGTTTTGTTTTCGCGCTTTAAGCTTTACGCCTTTGCGGGCAGGGGCTCGGCGCATTTGTCTTCCACAAGCCTTTGCACGCGCCCGGCGAAAGCGTCGTAGCTTTCGCCGTCTTTAGCTCTGACGGGAGGCAGGTAGTCAACGTATATATCCGCTCCGAAAGACGGAAAGGTTGAGCCGGCCTTTATTGCATCGTAGGCGCCGCGTATCGCCACGGGAACAACCCTTGCGCCCATCTCTTTGGCTATTATTGCAAAGGTCTGCTTGAATTCGGAAATCTTGCCGTCTTTAGTTCTTGTGCCCTCCGGGAATATCACAACGCGCTCTTTTTGCCTCAGCGCCTGCGCCAGCTCCCTTATGGAGCCGCACACATTGTCGTTTATATCCATTATAAGCACGTTGCTTCTCTTTGCAAAATTTCTTATTAGCGTTCCCTTAAGAATCTTGCGTATCTTTGCAAAAAAGCGCGTCTTGTACATTTGCGTCTTTGAAAAGCGCAGGCTGACAAGTATCCCGTCTATGTACGACTGGTGGTTGGCAGCTATGACAACCGGTTCGTTCTCAGGGACGTTTTCAAAGCCGGACACATGCACCCTGTAGGCCATTTTAGAAAGCGTTTTGAAAATGGCCACTGATAGAAAATGCAAAAAGTGCGGTTTTGCCAATTTTGGATAGGGTTGCTGGCTTATGATGTCGGCCCAGGTGACGCCTTTGTTTGATGGCTCAAATGCAGAATCTCTGGTCTTTTCGACATGTTCCGAAAATGCGCGCAATGTGGGGTATTTGTCGAAATCCTTCTCGGAAATTTCCACGCCGTAGTTTTCCCTCACAAAACACTGCATTGAAATTTTGCCCAGAGAATCCAGCCCAAGATCCATCTCCATGTGGGCGTCGGGTGTCACGGGCATGCTGACTTGCGACTTTAAAAATTTATTCAGGCTCTCATATGCGTCGGAACGCGGCGCGTCCCGCGCGGGCGCATCCTTCTTTATCGACGACAAACTTTCAAGGTAGGCCGACAGCTGAAAGCGCTTCAATTTTCCAACCCTCGTGCGCGGAAGCTCGTCCGTTGTCAGGCGGAAGCGTATCACCCTTTTGTACATTGCCGTCGAACGGTTGTAGGGAAGTATTACAGTGTTCCTTATAAGCTCTTCGGCGGCTTCCTGCCCATTCTCCATGAGCTCCGGAGGCACGCGTATTATGGCCTGCAGCATGTTTTCGTACATTAGCACCCCGCATTCCAACACATCGCCGGAATATCCCTTTATTTGTGCCTCCATCTCCGCGGGATTTAAATTTTTGCCGTTTGCCAGAACTATTATTTCTTTGCGCCTTCCCGTTATAAACAGAAATCCGTTTTCGTCCAAATACCCCAGGTCTCCCGTAAAGAGCCACCCGTTGCGTATGGCTTCGGCGGTGTCTTCGGGGCGCCTGTAATAACCGGACGTGACATTTCCGCCTCTGACAACTATCTCTCCGTCAACTATGCGTATCTCTATTCCCGGCAGAGCCTCGCCCGGAGAGCCTATTTTAACCCTTCCTATGCGCGGAAAGGCTATTATAGGCGCGCACTCCGTCATGCCGTAGCCCTCGCATACGCAAAACCCGAGAGTTTCCAAATCGCGCCAAACTTTTCTGTCAAGCGCCGCCCCCCCGGATATCCAATACTTTACCTCTCCGCCAAATTTTTTGTGTACCGCTCCGAAAATTTTCCGCGAAACAGCTTTGTTGTCTATTATTCTTGCAACCTCAAAAAGTGCGCGCGCAATTTTGGACGTCCCTATCTTCGCCATTATGTTAGCGTGCATCAACTCGTAAAAGCGCGGCACGCTTATTATCATGTCGACGCTGTATTTCTGCAAGACCTCAGCCATGTCGGCCGGGGAAATAGACTTCGGGAACACAAGCTTCCCGTTTATGGAGAGCGGCATTATCACCGTTCCCATGAGGGGAAGTATGTGATGGAACGGCAGCATTGTCAAAACCCTTATGCCGTCGTTGTAATATTTTGCCTCGTAGACGGCGCGCATGTTCGCATACATGTTTGCGAATGTCAGCATTACCCCTTTTGGATTGCCGGTCGTGCCGGAGGTATATACCAAGAGCCCCAGTTCCGAAGAATCGCGCTCCACGGCGTTGCATTCAGCGCATTTCCCCGCGCTGCAATCACCGCGGGAAAAAATTTCGGATATGGACAGAACTATAGGGCCGTTGGGGATTTCCCTCGCAATTTCGCGCACTCTTTCCGCGCGCGAATCCTCAACGCACGCGATGTCGCAGTCGGAGTCTTTAAGTATGAATTCCAATTCCGCGTCAGACGATTTCGCGTCTATGGGTATTGCCGCGCAACCCGCCGCCCATATTCCGTACAGGGCGCACACCCAATCCATCGAATTTTCAGAAAATATCGCTATTTTATTTGTTTTGCCGCCGCAGTACTTGCGATTGTTTCCTGCAAGCGCTGCCTCAAACGCGTGCGCCGCCTGCGATGCCGCCGCAAGCGTGTCGGCATAACTTAAACACCTGTCGACGTCGACCATTGCCGGCGCCCCAGACCTTCTTATCAATGAAATCTTCATGTCACACGGTTGCGTTGTAGCGTTGAATCCATTCGGCGCTCCAGCTTTCAAAGTCTCCGCTTTCTATATGGTTGCGGGCCTGCGCCATAAGTATTTGAAAAAACCTTATATTGTGTATGGACAAGAGTGTGCACGCCAGCATCTCTTTTGCAACGAAAAGATGCCTTATGTACGCGCGCGAAAACCCCGATGCGTAAGAATCTATGGCCGCGTCGAGCGGTTGTGGGTCGTCTCTATATTTGGCGTTTTTAATGTTGATTTCCCCGCCGAGAGTAAAGGCGCACCCGTGCCGCGCCAGGCGCGTTGGAATGACACAGTCGAACATATCCGCCCCGAGCGCTATCATTTTTAGCAGCTGCACGGGCGTTCCCACTCCCATCACGTATCTCGGCCTGTCTTTGGGAAGGCGCGCCGCAGATTCCGCAACCTGGTCCAACATCTCATTTTCGGGCTCTCCTACGCTGACTCCGCCTATTGCAAACCCGTCAAAATTTATTTGCGCCAATTCGTCCGAACACATTCTTCTGATGTCGGCATAGCAGCTGCCCTGGACTATCCCGAACAGTTTTTGCCCAAGCCCTCCCATTCCGAGGCGCCCGAATTCGTCAAAAGAGCGCTTTGCCCACCGCAATGTGCGCTCAACGCTTTTCATGCACGCGCCGCGCTCGCAAGGGTAGGGTATGCATTCGTCCAAAACCATGCATATGTCCGAACCCAAATTGCGCTGAATTTCCATGCAGGATTCGGGCGATAAAAACAATTCCGCGCCGTCCAAGTGCGAATTGAAGCGTATTCCGTCCTCGTTTATCCTCCTAAGCTTGGACAGGCTGAAGGCTTGGAATCCGCCGCTATCGGTAAGTATCGGGGCGTTCCAGCCCATGAATTTGTGCAGCCCACCCAAGTCTCTTATGAGTTCCGAACCCGGCCTGATGTTCAGATGGTAGGTGTTCGACAATACTATTTGCGCCTCTGTATGCTTTATTTGTTCGGGCGTCAGAGATTTCACCGTAGCCTGCGTTCCCACGGGCATGAATACGGGCGTGCGTATATCCCCGTGCTTGCATTTCAATAGCCCCGTCCTTGCGTCGGACAACGCGCTGTTCTTTAAAACCTCAAACATTTCAATCAGGCAATATTTGCGCAAAAACCGCCACTGCGCCGGGTTTCCCGCGCCGGGGCGAACTTCTTGCGCCGGAAAGTTTATAGGATAGGCGCTGGTTCGCAGCTCTTGTATTCGGGGAAACGCTCCGCCAAAGCCCTTGCCCTGTCGGTGAATTTTTTCGTTTGAACCTGCGCGGCGCCCGTAGCGGCGGCACCCTCGCGGCGCAAGACTTCCAGCTCTTGCATGTCCAACGGAACACGAGGATCGTCTGCCAACCTTTCCAAAAGATTGTTTTTGGATATTTTTGCGCCGCGCATGTCGGCGGCAACGCTTACGGCGTGCTCCTTTATGATTTCATGCGCGTCCTCGCGCCCCATTCCCTTTTTTACCGCCTTCATCAATATGGTGGTTGTCAACAGAAACGGCATGTAGCGCTCGCACTCAGATTTTATTACCGCCGTGTTGACCATCATCTGCCCAAGTACCGTGTTGAATGTCTCAAACATTCCGTCCGCCGCAAAAAATGAATCCGGCAGGCACACGCGGCGCACCACAGAGCACGAAACATCGCCCTCGTTCCACTGGTCGCCGGCTATTCCCGCGGCCATCTCGAGATACCCGCGCAATATTACGTGAAAACCGTTTATGCGCTCGCAGCTGCGCGAATTCATCTTGTGAGGCATTGCCGAAGACCCCGTTTGCCCCTTGGCAAAGCCTTCGCTGGCAAGCTCGGCGCCGGCCATTATGCGCAATGTCTTTGCGAAGCTCGAAACTCCAGCCCCAAGTTGATAGAGCGCGGCAACGCACTCGTAATCCAGCGTTCTCGGATACACCTGGCCGGTGGCGTCAAAAGCCCTGCCTATCCCGAGGTGCTGGCGTATTTTTTCGTCCAAGGCCTCCACTTTTGAAAGATCCCCGTCGAACAATGTCAACTGGTCAAGCTGGGTTCCAACCGCCCCCTTTATTCCCCTTATCGGGTATCCGTCTATCAGCGAGTTCAGGCGCTCTACGCCCCTGTACAAATCCTCCCCAAATTCCGCCAGGCGCTTGCCGAAAGTTGTCAACTGCGCTATTACGTTGTGCGTGCGCGCCGCCAAAACAGTCGACGCATGCGCGTCCGCGATGTCCGCAAGCTTTTTTAGCCCGTATATCGACTTTGCTCGAAGCAGTTTCAAAGATTCAAAAACTTGCAGCTGCTCCACACATTCGGTCAAATCGCGGCTGGTCATTCCCTTGTGTATGTGCTCAAACCCGGCAAGCTCGCAAAACTCTTCTATGCGCGCTTTTACATCGTGCCTGGTAATCTTTTCGCGCTCGCGTATCTTGTCGGGGCGGATAACCCCCTTTACACGCTCGTACGCTTCTATTGCTTCAGCGGGAATGTCAAGGCCAAGCTCCTTTTGCGCCTTCATCACCGCTATCCAAAGTTCGCGCTCCTGCAATATCTTGCCTTCGGCGCTCCATACACCACGCATTTGCTCCGATGCGTATCTCTGTGCCAGTACGTCTGCTATCATAATCGCCAAGCATTCAAAGGATTTTTATTCGTTTTTCGACAAAAAAAACGCGGCTTTTTAAGCCGCGTTCCCAAAAAACATCTTACACCCCAATTTTTACTTCTTCGTATAGAACTCGGATATCTTCTTCATCAGGTAAGAGTGCTCCTTTGCGGAAATCTTGCCTTCTTTGCGAAGCTTGTCCGCCTGAAGCACATTCGAGACAAAATCCTTGTCGGCGTTCACACCGGGATAGGCCGGCAGGAACGAGGGCGCCAAGTCCGCCTGGACGGGCGAAGGCGTCAACTCCTTGTAATAACCCAAATCAGCCAACGGCCCGAACTTTATAAAGGGATTTGAAGCCTGGGGGGCGAGATTTATAACCTCGTCCTTGTACCCGGCCTTAGCAACCTTTATCTCAAAGGAACCGGTCCTCTCCAAGTCTACAGTCATGGGAGTTTTCCCCACAAGCTTGCTATTGACATATACGTCCGCGCCTTCGGGCATCGAATTTACTGCAACCGAGTCTACCATTGAGGTACATGCGGATAGCGCGAAGGCTGCGACGGGTAAAAACAGGAGTTTTTTCATAATTGTTGTAATGAGATGAGTTAATTAAATCGGTCTTATGTTGGCCATAGTGGACATTTTTTCCAAAAAGGTCAAACCATTTTTACGCATTTTGAAAAAAATCGGAATTTTTGTTGGGCATATTTTGCAACTTAAAGTTTTGAAAGCTCTTCCGAACGCGTCTTTGCGGCCTCTAAGGCCTGGGCAACGGCATTCCTGAGGCCGAATCTCCCAAATACGTCGAGAGCCGCAAGTGTTGTGCCCCCCGGGCTGGATACCGCTATCCTAAGCTCGTCGGCGCTCATTTCCGACTTGTCGAGCAACATCGCCGAGCCCAGAAGCGTCTTCTTTACGAGTTTTTCAGCCTCGCCCTCAGAGAAACCTATCTTTTTTGCGCCCTCTATCATTGCGGCTGCAAATTCAAACACGTATCCCGGGCCGCTTCCCGAAAGCGCCGTCACGGCGTCCAGCCTGCTTTCCTCGGTCTCCATAAAGTCTCCTATGGCACCCAGGACTTTTTCGACGGTTTTTTCCTCGCTCTCCGACAGCTTTGACTCCGCGGCAAAACAGGATATTCCTTGGGATATTTGCGCCGGCATGTTGGGCATCACCCTCACTATTTTCCCGGCCCCCCCGAAACATTCCCTCAGCCGCTGTATAGGCGTCCCGGCAAGTATGGATATTAGAATTGCGCAAGAAACGCCTTTTGCCTCTTCGCAAACCTGCGCCAGCTGCTGGGGCTTGCAGGCCAAAACAACTGTTTCGGAATTTTTAAAAAGCTCTCCGGGCGTATCCATAAGGCCTATGCCAGTGCTCTCAGAAAGCCTCTTGCCGGTGTCGTCGGCGCCGCAAACGCACGCTATTTCCTCCGGGCGCGCGGCGCCCGAAGAAATCAATCCTCTAACTATTGCCCCGGCCATTTTGCCGGCCCCTATAAAACCAAACTTCTTCATATTCCTGCTAATTTGCGGATTTGATGTTGCTTTTGAAGAAATTGTTGAAAAACAACAACTGGTATTCTATCGAGTTTCTCCAGTAGTCCCAGCTGTGGCCGCCGGGGCGCGATATGTAGTCGTGGGGTATTTTTTTCTCCAACAGTTTGGCGTGCAAGGCTTCGTTCACCTTGTAGAAAAAGTCGTTTACGCCGCAGTCGAATATTATCTTCGACGCCCCGGGCTTCAGGCCGTCAACAAGGTTTATTACTGTGTGCGACTCCCAAACTTCCTTGTTGTTTTCGTAGTTTCCAAGATTCGCGGCCATGCTCCAATTTTTTGGGAAGGGGCGTATGTCGACGCCGCCGCTCATGGAGCCGCATGCGCCGAATACGTCGGGGTGCCTAAGGCCGTTCCAAAGGCCTCCGTGTCCGCCCATGCTAAGCCCGGTTATAGCCCTAAATTTTGGGGAGGCAAGCGTGCGGTAGTTGGAGTCTACATAGCTTACAAGGTCTTTGCTTATAAATGTTTCATACTTGTCCTTCGGGTTTTTGACGCTGTCCCAATACCAACTCCTCTTTCCGTCGGGACAGACTATTATCAGCCCGAACTCCGTGGCCAAATCCTTAAGGGCCGGCTTTTCCTTTATCCATTTTTGCTCGTTGTCCCCGTAGCCGTGCAGCAGGTACACCACGGGATAACGCTTTGTCTTGTCGGTGTCGTAGTTGTCCGGGAGTATCACAACCGCCTTTACCGAACCGCTTTGGACGGAATCCGACTTCACAACAACTGTGGACGGATGTTCAACATTAGCCGCGCTCTGGGCGTTTATGCAGCTTAGCACCAATAGCGCAGCCGCCGAAAACAATACCGCGTACAATCTCTTCATAGCTGATACAATACCTTTGTTAAAAATTGCAGAAATTCCGAAACGCCGGAACTGTGCAAGGGATATGCTTAGCCCGTCGTTCCCTCAAGGAAATTTTACAAAAATATTTTTTGCTGTCGGAGCGTTTTTTTTGGGACTGGCTTATCCAGTTGCCCCGCAATGCCTGCAGCGCCGTTTTTTTGCGCCTGCTGGCGGCACGGGCAATCTATAAAACTTTTCTTGTTGAAGAGCGCGGCGTATGTTTTACAATTGGCGGCGCATTTTCACATACAATGGGTTCCAGTTATCTTGTACAGGATTTGGCTATAATAGGCATTGCGGCCATGGTTGTGACATGGCTGTTCTCGATTCTAAAAATGCCTATGCTTCTTGGATACATACTGGCCGGCGTTTTGGTCTCCCCTGTGTTGGGGTTGATTCACGAGAGCGCGGACATCGCCCAAATGGGCGAGATCGGGGTCATGTTCATGATGTTCTTTATAGGGATGGAGTTCAACTTCGAGCGCCTTAAAGAGGTCGCGGCAGTTTCCGTTCTAGGCATAGTGGCGCAGGCCCTGGTGCTGGTCCTGTCGGGCCTTGCAATGGCCGCATTCCTGGGACTGTCGGCAACAAACGGAGTTTTTTTGGGCGCAATATTGTCGATGAGTTCAACCATAGTTTTGGTCGACTTGCTCGCTCAGAGAAGGGAACTTTCCAAGCCCTTTGCCCAGATAGCGGTTGGGATACTAATATTGGAGGATTTATTCGCCATAATGCTCATAGTTGCGCTGTCGACCGTTGGCGACGGGATAAGGCTGGACATCTCAGGAATCGCGACGAGGTGCCTGACCATGTCAGCGTTTGTGGTTTCGATTTTCGTGGCGGGAAAACTTTGCGCGCCTTGGGTAATAAGAAAGATCGCCCTCCCGAGAAGCCCGCAGGTGCTGACGATGTTTGTATTTTGCTTTATATTGGCTCTCGGCGAATTGGCTTCGGCAGTCGATTTGTCGACGTCGCTCGGGGCCTTTCTGGCCGGTTCCATACTTTCAGGAACGGCGATATCAGCCAGAATAGAAAATATAACAAACCCGTTTAGAAATTTGTTTGTGGCGCTGTTTTTCGTTTCGGTGGGTACCATGACAAGCCCGGCAAAGATAGCCGGAGCGCTTCCGGCAATAGTGGCGATGTCTCTATTGGTCATAGTATTGAAGGTTGCGGCATGTTGGATCGGCACGGTTGCCGGCGGGGCAAATCCGAGGGACGCGTATTTGGCTTCGGTAAACAAAGCCCAAGTTGGGGAATTCGGGTTTGTCATAGCGGGAATAGGCATAAACAGGGGGGTTCTGGACTCGTCCGTGTTTGCAATAGTTATGGGGGTGTCTTTTATCACCATACTTTTGAATCCATTTCTTTCGGCCCTTGCGGGAAAAACCGCCGACGCAATTTCCCAAAAAATTCCCACGGGTCTAAAGGACTGGTTTCAGACTTACGAGCGCCTGGCCAAGCTTGTATCTGCGGC
>CASEFZ010000053.1 GCA_949287395.1 uncultured Verrucomicrobiota bacterium | reverse complement strand
ACGCCGGAGTCATTAAAGATTGGGCAGTCTTTAAAAATTCCCCGGTAGTTGGCGTTGAGTTGGCGCTTTGTATTCCCAGAAATTTTGCGTCTTTTGGCGCGCTTTCAAACAATTGACATTGGAAATATGCGGGAAATTTTATACAGCTATATAAGCGCATTATTTGAAAATTGATTTTTATTTGTTGGAAAATAATTTTTTTTTGAAGATTGCTTGACTTGCCGGGAGTAGAACATACTCTGGCGTCAGAATTTACGGAGGTGTTTATGAGGTTGTTGTCCGGTTTTGGCAGGGTATCCTTGGCTTGCGCGGTTTGGGTGTGCGGTTTTTCTTCTGCGGCGTTGGCTGTAGATTGGATTTACGATACAGAGGCGGCGGGAACGGCTGAAACATTGTGGTCGCAAACTCTAGGGGCTTCGGATGCCGACGGACTTTGGTATTACATGGACGGTGATTCGCGCGTGTATATGCGCGGTGGATATTCCGCCGGTGACACTTTCACCGTGAATTCCTTTGAGGGCAGCGGCACAACCACCATAAAAATGGACACTTCGGTGGAGTTGGGTGGCCTGACTCTGAACAGTTACGACGTCACAAACAGGGTTTCCATATCTTCGGCGTCGTTGGATTACGGCATAAAGGTAAACGGAGACATGAATGTTTTGCAACAGGTAAACGGGGCGGCAGTTGTGCCTCTTTACAACGGGCTGTCGCTTGAGGTTGCGGGCAATTTAAACGTGTCGGCGATATATTTTGAGCCGGTGACGAGGGGATTTAAGGTTGGCGGAGACGTCGTTGCAAAAAACGCTAACGAGATGAACTGTTTCGGTGGATACACCGGTTCGGGCAGCTTTGAAAATCCGGATATAAATGTTGCGGGCGCGGTCAGGAATTTCCAAAGGTTCTGCCTCAGAAACGATTATTCCGCGCAAAATTTGTACTACCAGTTCGGCGGGTTCGACAACGTGCGCGAGTTTAGAATCTACAACAGCGCGGTTGTTGACGGGAGGATGTTTATCACCTTAACGAATGCGTCCGGCGCGGACTATTGGAGCCCGGGAAACCTGAATGAGACCTATAAATTGTACGGAAACGATTATTTGATAGCGGTCAATCCGCAGGAGCGTTCGAGGGTGGTCTTGATAATGAAGGGCGCCGATTCCACCTCGGGGCAGACCTTCAGGGGGGATGTGTTGGCCATGTCGGGCGGAATGCAGGTGGATTCCGGGAAACTGGGCGTGAATTTTAACCAGACGGCGTCGTCGTACACTTTCCAGGCATCGTATGACAAGGACGGCAGCGGTGCGAAAACTTACAATGTCACGTACTGGACGGATAATTTGGGATCAGTGCAGACCACGTTTTCGCACGGCGACCTCGTAATGAACGGGGGGGTGTTTGGTGGATATATAAACGATGATTCCTACGGGGCTTTTCGTTTTGACGACATAGTTTACAGCGGCGGAACCATAGCCTTGAGGCTCAGCAGCGCCGGCTGCGACACTCTTGACCTGACGAGCTACTACCAGAAGGAGGAGCTTGTCGGAGACTCATCGGCGGTGTATTGGACCAAGGAGGGTGGCGGCACTGTAAAGTTTGCCGACGGTGTGGCGGAAGGAACCAAGGTGACGTTTGATTTTGGAAACGACCTCGCGTGGTTGATAGACTCCTCTTTGAACGACGGTGCGGGGTACAAGGTTATCGCTTGGGATTCCGACAACAAGACGGCGCTCTCTTCGGGAGACTTTGTTGCCAACAATTTTGTTTTGGACGATGCCACATATACGGCGTTGTTTGAGGTTGGCAATGACGGCCTTTATGTGAAGTATGTGGTTGTTCCCGAACCGGGCGAAGTTGCCTGCATAGTAGGGGCGGCAGCGTTGCTCGCTGCCTTCTTTAGGCGGCGCAGAGCTTAATGAGGCGTTTTTTAGCTTGGCGCGCTTCCGCGGGGTGCGGGTGCGCGCCTTTTGTTTATGCTGATTAAGCGCGCGGATTTAACTCTTGGCGCGCGTTTCGGGCGGGTCTTTTTTATTTTTTTTGGGGCACAAAAAACTTTACTTTTGGCAAGTCGGTTTCAGTATTACGTAAATTTTTTGTCTAAAGATGAACGATGAACAATTGCACAAGATAAGGCATAGCGCGTCGCATATTCTTGCTTCGGCGGTGCTTAAACTATATCCGGAGGCGAAGTTGGACATAGGGCCTGCAACGGATTCCGGCCTTTATTACGACTTTGATTTGGACCACAAGTTCACTGCTGAAGACCTTTCCAAGATAGAGGAGGAAATGTCCAAGCTGATATCTCAAAACCAGAAGTTCGAGTGTTTTGAGGTGGACAGGGCCGAGGCCGAAAAAATAATAAAGGATTCAGGGCAATCGGAATATAAACTCGGGCGCCTTGCCGATATTCCCGAGGGCGAGAAGATAACATTCTACCGCAACGGCGATTTTTGCGATTTGTGCGCCGGCCCGCATGTCGATTATTCCAAGCGAATAAAGGCCTTTAAGTTGCTGTCGGTTGCGGGAGCGTACCATCGCGGGGACGAGAACAACAAGCAGTTGCAGCGCATATATGGAACCGCGTTTGCGTCAAAGGCGGAGCTTGACGAGTACCTCAAGCAGATAGAGGAGGCCAAGTTGCGCGACCACCGCAAACTTGGAAAGGAACTTGGCCTGTTCACAATAGTGGACAGGGTTGGGCAAGGGTTGATACTTTGGAAGCCCAAGGGCGCGCTTTTGCGCCAAAGTTTGCAGGATTTTATATTGGAACTTTTGCGCAAGCAGGGGTATCATCAGGTGTTCACCCCTCACATTGGCAAGCTTGGGCTGTTCCGCACAAGCGGCCACTTCCCGTACTACAAGGATTCCCAGTTTGTTCCGATAGTTGAGCGCGACGACCTTCACAGGCTTGCCGGAGAGCACATAGATTTGGCGGATTTCGAACCTAAGATAGAGTCTGGCGAAGTGGAGGGTTTTCTGTTAAAACCGATGAACTGCCCCTTCCACGTTGAGATATACAAGAGCGATCCCCATTCCTACAGGGAGCTTCCCGTGCGTTTGGCCGAATTCGGCAATGTTTACCGCTGGGAACAGTCTGGCGAGTTGAACGGCATGACGCGCGTGCGCGGTTTTACGCAGGACGACGCCCACATATTTTGCACTCCAGAGCAGCTTGATGCGGAAATTCAGGGCTGCCTTGATTTGGTGAAGGCGGTTTTTGAAACAATAGGCATGCGCGAGTATCGCGTGAGAATATCCCTGCGCGATCCGGCCAGCGACAAGTATGTCGGATCGGACGAGAATTGGGCCAAGAGCGAGGCCGCCATTCGCGCCGCCGCAAGGGGCCTTGGCGTTCCCTTCAGCGAGGAAATTGGCGAGGCCGCATTCTACGGCCCGAAGATCGACTTCGTTGTCAAAGACGTCATAGGCAGGGAGTGGCAGCTTGGGACGGTTCAGGTTGACTACAATTTGCCCGAGCGCTTCGATTTGACCTACACTGGCTCGGACAACAAGCCGCACAGGCCCATAATGATACACAGGGCTCCATTCGGTTCTCTCGAGCGCTTCACGGGGGTACTGATAGAACATTTTGGAGGGAATTTTCCGACGTGGCTGGCGCCCGAACAGGTGCGGATACTCACCCTTAACGAGAGCGTGTTGCCCTATGCCGATAAAATTTTCGCTAAGCTTAGGGATGCCGGAATACGCGTGTCGATGGATGCCAGCGCCGAGAAGTTGGGCGCAAAAATTCGCGCGGCTGAAACGGCGAAAGTTCCGCACATGTTTGTTGTTGGCAAGAAAGAGGAAGAGAGCGGCTGCGTTGCGCTTCGTTCCAGAATACGCAAAGAGTTCGAGGGCGTAAGGCCCCTGGAAGAGGCCATGGGCCTTATCTTGGACGACATTAAGAACCGCACGCTGCCCGACGGAATGCGCCAATAGCAGGTAGCTGGAAAGGTGCAATATTTCCCGCTTTTTGCTTGGGTGTTGCAGGGCCTGCTTTGAAGACAAAAGCGGCCGGAAAAAACTTTCCGGCCGCTTTTTATTTTTGGAAAAATTACCCTCAGTCAATGGCATTAGTAGCGCAATATATAAGCCCCCGTAAGCGCGCCTTTAAGCTCCTTATCAGTCATCCAAATTGGGTTCGCACGGGCGGGGCCAATGAGCAAATATTCGTCCGTGTCGGGATTAAAGCCAATGCAGAGGGCGGTTGTGACAAGACGCTTTTTGGCTATCTTTTTAAGTTCGGTTTTACGCAGTGCCCTTTCCCACTCTTCGGCGGAATTGGCCTTTTGCCTCTCTTTAAAGCGGTCTGTGAGCTCTGCGTCATAGAAAGGCCCGGTTGTCACCCAGCAAAGAATCGGAACGCCGTCCTCAAGCCGCTGGCGGAAGTTGACCGCGCTGAAATTCACCTTTGACAAGCCCATTGACTTGTGCGCCAAATACCTGTTTATGCCCTCCATCAAACCCGCTATGGGGAAAGATTTGGAATTTTGCTTGGCGCCGCTAAATTTTGCCATCAGCTTGTTGAGCCGCTCATAGTCTATGTCGTCTGTCACATAAGCCAGGAACATGGCAGTGAGTGGATTTAGCACGCGCGTTTTGCTCTGGATTTCCTCAACTTTGGATTCCGGGAACTTGACTATGCGAACATCGCCAAAGTCGTTCTTTTCAACCCTTGTTTTGAACTCGCGGCGGAGTTTTGCCTTTTCCGACATGTCTTTATCGGCGTCGTCCGCATAGGCAGTCGCAAAAACCTGCGAAAACAAAATACACACGGCGATTGATAAAATATTATATTTATTCATGATGCACCTCTCTTCACCGAATAGTGAATATGATATTTTCCCCATGTCAACATAATTGTCATTCACGGTTTGAACATGTCAAAGGCATTTATAAAAGCCCCCTTCAAGGATAAAGTTTGTTATGAAATATCCTAGCGTTTCCGTCAATGCACTGCGCGCGGATCTGCGCGAAAAATCGGGGCTCTTATTCCGCTTTTGCGGCACCCGCCCTTTGGGCGGGGCTGCTTAAGCAAACAGCCGCATGGAACGCTCAAGCGTGTCGGCAAAATAGTTGACTTCGTCTTCCGTGTTGTAAAAGGCCATAGACACCCTGCAGGTTGCCTGTACACCAAGAGTGTGCATGAGGGGTTCGGCGCAGTGGTGCCCCGTTCGTATTGCAATTCCTGCGGCGTTCATGAGAACAGATATGTCGTTGGGGTGGGCGTTTTTGCAGGAAAAGGAAATTAAGGGAACTTTTTTTGGCGCGGTTCCGTGAATGGATATTCCCTTTATTGATTGCAGGCGCTCGGTTGCCAGCTGCAGAAGGCGCGCTTCGTGCGCGGCGGCGGCTTGGGAATCCAAACCCGACAAATAGTCAAGTGCGGCGGCAAAGCCTATTGCGCCGGCTATGTTCGGGGTCCCGGCCTCAAAGCGCTCCGGCGAGGGGCGGAATGTGGTTCCAAGCCACGAGACGTTTTCTATCATGTCTCCGCCGCCCTGCCAAACAGGCATGGCGTCTAAAATTTCCCTGCGCCCAATTAAAAGCCCCGAACCGTCCGCCCCGAAACATTTGTGGGAGGACATTGCCGCAAAATCGCAATTTGTGCGGCCTATGTCGTCGAGAAAATGCGGCGAACTTTGCGCGGCGTCGACGCAAAATTTAACTCCTGCAGATTTTGCAATTTCGGCTATGGCGCATACGTCGTTTACGCTTCCCAAAACATTTGAGGCATGGGCGGCGGAAATTATTTTAGTTTTGCCGCAAATCAAATTTTTTAGGCTGTCCATGTCGAGAGAGCCGTCAGGATTGAGTTTTGCAACCCTTATCACAGCCCCCGTGCGCTGGGCGACAATCTGCCATGGCACAATATTTGCGTGGTGCTCCATTTGGGTGAGAATTATCTCGTCTGACGGTCTCAAATTTGCGCCGCCCCAACATTGCGCCACTATGTTCAAAGACTCGGTTGCACCGCGCGTAAAGACGCAAACATATTCTTCGCCTGCCCCGAAATACTTTGCGGCCGTTTGGCGGGCGTTCTCGTAGGCTATAGTGGCGCGCCTGCTCAATTCGTGTGCGCTGCGGTGTATATTGGCGTTGTCGCTAAGATAAAACCGGTTGACGGCGTCGACAACGCTCTTGGGCTTTTGGGCGGTTGCGGCGTTGTCGAAGTATACAAGCGGCCTGCCGCACACACTTTGGGCAAGTATCGGAAAATCTTTTCTTATTCTTTCAACGTCAAATTTCATCTCTCGGGTAGAGTTTGCACTTTTTTAAGCGTTCAAAAAGAAAATTTTAAATGGGGAGTTAAACTTTTGCTTTGCCTGCCGTTTCGGGCGGAACCCCTCTGGAAAAAGATGCCCCGGCCCGGAGTTAGCCGGCGGTAAGCTTCGGGGAAGAAGAAATTTAAACGGCGGCGCCGCTTTTGCCGCCGAGCCAGCCATTCATGCTAAGAAATTTTTCGGCAAAATGGTATCCGTCTAAAATAGATGGATCGTCTTCCCCGGCGAACCGCAGGGCGGCGTAAAGAGCCTCTACCGTGGCGAGACCGCCTAAGGGGTCGTCAAAGAGTTTAGAGACTCTCGGGTAGGCTGTCAGGATTCCGTCCGGAAGTGAGCGCGGCTCAAAATTGCCGAATATGCGCGCGCGCAGGCTGGGCAGGAGTTTCCAAGTGCTGTCCAAAAGCACTATAGGCCTTGCGGCGTCGGCGGGGGAAATCTGCTTTGCGCCCATCTCAAGAAGCGTACAGCCGCTGGCGTCGAAGGTGAAGTCTTTTGCAGCCTTGTAAAATTCAAAGTCGGCTCTGCCGTGCAAATGTCGGAGGGAACATTTTTTTATGTTTTCCCTGGGGTGCCGAATAACTATCTTTTTCATTTTGCCAAAGCATAGCGCAAGGCTGTGCGCGGCGTCAAACCCATTCGCTTTGGCGGCATAAACAGATTTAAACAGAGGGTGTTTATGCTTGAATAAAAACATGTATGCGCTAAGGTTTCCACGTGCGCGCCAGTTTTGTTGCGTTGGAGGATATTATGAAGAAAATTGCAGTGTGTATTTGCGCCGCCCTGGTTGTTCTTACAGGTTGTGCGGACAATGTTAAAGATCTTGCGCCGCTTCCGAATCCGGAGCCGCTCAGGCAGGTTTTGAAAAACGGGAAGCCGGTTGATGCTGAGATCAGGGTATTTAGGGCCAATGACCAGGAGGGAAGGCTTGTGAGTGTTCCCGACTTCAAGTTTGCCAACAAGTCGTTGGAATTTAAATTCATAGAAAGCGGCAACAAGATAACGGCCTATCCCAACAATCCAATTCTCTACGTCAACGGGCGCGAATTTGCCAGAATAAGCCTTTGGGGAATAAACAAAAACGGATTCGGATACCCGTTTAAGGAAATAAAGGGCGATCCCCCAACACAGGAAATAGACGTTGCCGGCAAGAAGTATATATACAGGCGCCCATATCTAGACAACAATGGGAAACGCGCTGTGGCCGTTATGAAAGTAGAACAGGCCGGCCCTTCAAAATTAAAAGTTTCCTGGGACAGCGGTTCGCCGATAGAGGGGGTTTCAATGTGGATAGTTTTCGACGCCATACGCGACATTCCCGTGTTTTTCGGGGGTAAAAAATGGGAGTACAAACAGGAGGCTTTCCTGAAAAAACAGAAGAATTTTGAATACGCCGAAAATGTCACAGGCGACATTTTGATATCGGGGGGCGCGCCCACAAGCGACATAAGAATAACATTCGACGGTGACGCGAAGGGCGAAGTGACCGACGCCTTCAAGCCTTCGCAGTGGGGCGACCATTTCGGCCTGATATACAGGAACAGGGGCATGTCCAACCACAAGACTTACGGCACCGGCAGCATGACCATAGATTTTGGCGAATGCTATGTTGACCCGCGCGCCACGCCGTGCGTGGGAGAGCTTAATTTCTGGGAGCTTGACGCAACGCACGTTCCGCTTCCGGCCACAAGGAATGTGATGCCCAATCCGGGCTTTGAACAGGGTGTGCGCTATTGGAAGGAGAAAACCGGGGCCTCGTGGGATCCCGCGCAGCCGCCCGCATTTGAAATTTCAAACGATGCCTACGAGGGAAGCAAGGCGCTCTTGGTCCGCCGTGACCTTGTTGTGTCGTTTCCCATGTCCCTCAAAAAGGGCAAAAAATACACGCTCAGTTTTTACGCCAAGAGCGCCGGCGGGCAGGGCGCGTGCGTGTCCATCAAGAACGCCGCCAAGGGCGGAACAATACCAGGCACGTACGGTGTAGGGGGAATAGGAGATTACGATTCAAAAGACGCAAACTTCCTTATAACTCCAGAGTGGAAGCGCTATAGCAGGTCGTTTACCGCCGACGAGTTCGGGCTTAAGGTCTATCTTTCCGGCAACGGTGTTTTGTTTGACGCCATACAGTTGGAGGAGGGCTCGGCGCCCACCGATTTTGTGAAGCCGCCCCTCGAGGGCAATCTGCTCACGTCCGCTCCAATGAACGACCTCTCTGTTGGAGAGCCCATAAACGGCGTGTTTGAGGTTTACGGCAAGCCCGGCACCAGGGGGAAGGTCAAGCTGTCGGTAAAAAATATTTACTACGAAAATTTGTACGAAAAAGTTTTCGATGTTGCGGTGGGTAAAAATTCAGTTGCGCGCATACCGCTTGATCTCGATGCCGACAAACTTGGCCAGGGAATATTCTGCGTGCGCGCCGACTTTGCAGTAGAGGGCCTTCCGGTGTACACTGACTACTACCGCTTCAACATAATGAAGAAGCTGTCTAACACCCATGCGACAAAAAATATTTTCGGCACGGGGCTGGCGTTTGACAACCATCCCCGCGCGGACATAATGGCGCGAAAGCTCATGGAGTGGGGGTTTGGCTCCACAAATTGGTACGATCCAATAAGCACCGCCGACTACGAAAATTTTGAAAAAATAAAGCAGCCGACCACGGACCTTTTCAAAAAGTACAGGATAACCAACACGCTATTTAGCTCGCACATAGAGGCCACCGACAGGCGCGGAATAGTGCCCGAGCTGCGCAAAATGAAGCGTTCTTCAGAGTGGAGGGAATTCCCCCCGGAGCTTTTCAAAACCATAGAGGAGGATATGCGCATACAGCTGTCGCGCTATCCTGAAGACCTGGTCTTCTGCTATGCTCCGTCGAACGAAGAGGAAAATAAGATTTCCGACATATTCGACGAATATTTTGAAGTACAGAAGTTCGTGCGCGACCTTGCCAAGAAGCTGAGGCCCGGCATAAAGGTTGCGCCCACGCACGGAACGTGCCAATACAACCCGGGCTATTCTTCGGGGGTGAAGGCCATCAACAAGTATATGGAGCTTGCCAACAAGCACGGCTTCAAGTGGGACTTCATAACTGTCCACATGTACGACAGCTACGATGTTGATCCTGAAAACGACGTCGACTGCAACATAAGCATGCTTAGAAGCAACATGTCTCGCTACGGATACGGCGACGAAACCCCGATACAGATATCCGAGTGCGGAAACATTTGCGACGTATCCATACCAATCTGGCAGACGCGCTGGTACGACCACTATAACAGCGGAAGGCTAAGCTACGATTTCAACAACCAGGAAATTTACCAGGCGTGCGTTCTTGCCCGCCTGTATCTTGCGGCGCTTAAATACTATCCGCAGATGACGGCGGTAAATACATGGATATACCATCCGGCGTTCGATTTGAACTTCTCGCCGATTCTTCTTTGCAAAGCGGTCAACACTTTGGGGAATTTGTATTCGGACGTAAAGTTCGTCTCCGATGTGCGCCCGTTTAGGGGAATGCGCGCCTACGTGTTTAAGGACAACGCAAACAGGGGCGCGATAGCGGCCCTTTGGTGCAGCGATTTGGACGTTGTAAGGGGCAAGGCGCCTTCGCCGTCCATTCTGGTTAAATTCAGCCAGCCGGTGAAGTTTTACGACATAAACGGGAATCTGAGGGCTTCTCCGGCTCCCGACGAAGACGGTTTTGTGAAAATTCCTGTGACCTTTGCGCCTCTAAGCATAGTGGCTGCCGATCCGGTGAAGTTGGCCGAAGACTTAAAACTTGCGCGCCTTCCGCAAAAGTAGGAGGAGCGTTTGCGGGGTGTCTTTTGCGGCGCGCCGGTGCGGCGCGCCGCGCTTTTTTGCTAAAGCAAAAGAATTGTTCCCGCCGTCATCAACAGGGCGCCCGCAACCGTTTTTATCGACAGCCCCTCGTGCAGGAATACTGCGGCAAAAATTATTGTAAGCACCAGGCTGAATTTGTCTATTACCGCAACTTCGGATACTTTCCCAAGTTGTATTGCCCTAAAATAGAACAGCCAAGACGCGCCCGTGGACAACCCCGAAAGTGTCAGGAATATCCAGCATTTTTTTGTTATGTTGGGAATTTGCGCGTGCGTACCGGTGACGAACACAATGCCGAAGGCAACAAACAGTATCACAACGGTTCTAATTGCCGTCGCCAAGTTAGAATCGACATTCTGTATTCCAACCTTCGCGAATATTGCCGTAAGCGCGGCGAAAACCGCCGATAGTAGCGCGTATATTTTCCACATAGGTAGTGCTTCTTTTTGTAAATTTGCAGAGTTGGTAAATTCCAAGTTGTTTTTTTTACGGAAATATTTTTGCGCCGGTTTGCTGAACGTCACTTTTCAAAAATTACAAAGCGCTCCCTGTGGGAAAAATCCGGCAAAGTTTCCGCGCGCGAATATGAGCCTGAGAATTCCTCCGCCAAAATTTTCGGCTGTCCAAGCCCGCATTCGCATATAATTTTTCCGCCGTTTTTCAAAAATGCCGGCGCCTGGGAGAGAATTTTGCGCAAGTCGCAAAGCCCGTCCTGCCCGGATACGAGTGCGCCGTGCGGGTCGAAGTTTTTAACTTCCGGCTGGGCGCTTTCAAATTCGTCCTCCGTCAGGTAGGGAGGGTTGGCGGCTATTAAATCGAAACTTCCTTCAATATTTGAAAACCAGTTGCTTTCCAAAAAGTTTACGCGCCCCGAAAGGCCGTTTGCGAGGCTGCCGCCGGCGGCGCAAATTTCGAGGTTTTCGCGGGCGAGGGCAAGGGCGTCGGCGGAAATATCCACACCCGTCACACGCGCGTTGGCGTAGCGCGCGGCAAGCCCGAGTGCTATTGCGCCGCTTCCGGTGCCGAGGTCCAAAATGTCGATGCACCTGCTTGCGTCAGGAAAGAGCAAATCCGCAACATTCTGGCAAAGCTCCTCCGTCTCGTGCCTGGGAACAAGGGCGCGGCAGTCGCACTTGAGGTTTATTCCGAAGAAGTCGGCATCCCCGAGTATGTGTTGCAGGGGTTCGCGTTTGGCCCTGCGCCTGGCAAAATCGCGAAATGTGGCAAGCACGTCTTCGCCAAGCGGCATGTCAAAGCGCAAAAAGAGCTCAAGCCTTTTGCAGCCAACGGCCTTTGCCAAAAGAAGCTGGGCGTCCAGTTTCGGAGAGGGCACACCCTTCTTCGCAAAGTATTGCTCGCACTTGCCGAGTATTTCCAGTACGCTTTGCACTTGAGAGCTATTGTCCCTTTTCAGTAAGTTCCCGTATGCGGGCGGCGCAGTCGGCGTCTTCAAGCGCCTTCAGCAGCTCAGCTATATCGCCGTCCATTATTTGCGGCAGGGAGTGAAGGGTAAGGCCTATGCGGTGGTCCGTAAGCCTGCTTTGCGGAAAGTTGTATGTGCGAATGCGCTCGGACCTGTCGCCCGAGCCTATTTGCTCGCGCCTGTTCTTGGCGTATTTGTCGTGTTCCTCCCTCTGCTTCATCTCAAGCAGTCGCGAGCGCAGCACCTTCAGGGCTTTTGTCTTGTTCTTTAATTGCGAACGCTCGTCGGCGCACTTTACAATCATTCCAGTGGGCTTGTGCAATATTTGCACCGCCGAGTCTGTGGTATTGACGCCCTGTCCCCCGGGGCCGCTTGCGCGGGCTATCGATATCTCTATCTCCGACGGGTCAATGTGTATGTCAACCTCCTCCGCTTCAGGAAGGACCGCAACCGTGGCCGCCGACGTGTGTATGCGTCCCGAAGCCTCCGTCACGGGAACCCTCTGCACCCTGTGCGTTCCGCTTTCATATTTCATTGAGCGGTAAACGTCTTCGCCCGAGAGCAAAAAGCATATTTCCTTAAAGCCCCCCGCCGGAGATTCGCTTGAGCTGAGGTTCTCAACCTTCCAGCCGCGCGAGTCGGCATAGCGGCAATACATTCTGTATAGGTCTGCGGCAAATAGGGAAGCCTCGTCTCCTCCGGTTCCGGCGCGAATTTCAACAACAGTGTTGCGCGAATCCGTGGGGTCGGCGGGTATCATCAATTTTAGAATTTCGTTTTTTTGCGTTTGAGAAGCGGCTTCAAGCTCGGTCAAATCCTCCTTTGCCAGCTCAACAAGTTCCGGATCGGAGTTTTCCGAAATTATATCCTTATTCTCCTGTATTTGCGCATGCGTTTTTTCCAAAGATCTGTACATGTCCCGGAGCTTTTCCAACTGGCGGCATTCCCGCGAGGCTTGGCTTGCGGCGCGCTGGTCGTTGTAGAAGTCCGGGCTTTCCATCTTTTTAGACAGAGTGTCCAGTCGTTCCAAAAACGGTTCTATGGGCGGTAGTCCTTCCATAACCCGAAAAGTTTACCAAAACCCCGTGTCTTGCAATCCTAAAGATTGCCGCAGGGCGTTTTTCCTTGTAAAAACGATTTTCGGGGCAAGGATTGCCGATATGGAGAGTTTAGACAAGAGGCAAATGTTGTCTATGGCTTCGGAGGTAGCAAAGGCCGCCGGGGACCGTTTGCGCGGCATAAGCGGCCGCAGAGTGAAGTCTGACGCCGGCAACGACGTAAAGCTCAAGGAGGACGTCGAGAGCGAGGGGTTTATCAGAGGTCTTCTTGAGAAATCGGGTCTGCCCGTGATAGGCGAAGAGGGCGGCGGCGACATAAACGCCGTTTTCGGCGACGCCCTTTATTGGATAGTTGACCCTATAGACGGAACGTACAATTTTTTGAGGGGTATTCCCGGCGTGTGCGTCAGCGTTGCTTTAATGCGCGGGCTTACGCCCGTTGTGGGCGCCATTTACGATTTTACCCATGCCGAGCTCTTTGCCGGATGCAAAGATTTGGGTCTGTTTTTAAACGGGTCTCGCGTTTCGCCCGCGTGGGCGCGCGACGTTTCCCAGGCGGTTTTAATGACTGGTTTCCCGAGCGCCACCGACTATTCCGACGAAAGTCTTGGGCGTTTTGTAATGGCGGCGCAGAAATTTAAGAAGGTGCGCATGTGCGGCAGCGCGTGCGCGGCTTTGGCGTGGGTTGCGGCGGGCCGCGCCGACGCCTATGCCGAAAACAGGCTTTACCTTTGGGACGTTGCGGCCGGACTCTCGCTAATTGAAGGCGCCGGCGGCGTGTTTAAGATGGAGATGCTGGGCCTAAAAGACAAACCTCTTTGCCTGTCGGTCCAGGCGGCCGCGAAGGAAGAATATTTTATTTAATTTTAGGGGGAGCTTGACTGTGAAAAGCCAGAAATTCGTTTCCCACTTGGTAAGGAGAATTGCTTGGGACGAAATTGACGCCCAATATTTAAGAAACCTTGTCTCCGTGGCGCGCCAGGAGGATTTGTGCGGTTTGGGCCTTGCAAAGAGGCCCGCCCACTTGACGGATATAACCACGATGTCCATAGACCCGCGTTCGCGCGCCGAGGCAAGGCTTGTGGCGCGCAGAGACATGGTTGTATGCGGTCTTAGGCTTGTTCCACTCATTATAGAAGTGTATTCCTCCCTTTCGGCGGAGGCAAGCGAGTGCGTCTTCATTCCCGAGGTTTCCGATTCCGACAAAGTTTGCGCCGGGACCGTTTTGGGGCGCATTGAGGGGGGCGGAAGGGTAATGCTTCAGGCAGAGCGCATTATGTTGAATTTTTTGCAGAGGCTTTCCGGGGTGGCAACCGAAACGGCGAAGTATGTGGCTGCGCTGAAGGGCTCGAAAACCATGCTTTTGGACACCAGAAAGACAACTCCGGGGTTGCGCGTGCTGGAAAAGTACGCGTTCGCTTGCGGGGGCGGGCACAACCACAGAATGGGGCTTTTTGACAGGGTGATGCTAAAAGACAACCACCTTGTGTGCGCGGATTCGGCGGAAGGTTCGCGCCTTTGCGATGTGGTGCGCGGCGTGCGGGAGAAGAATCCGGACGTTGCCGTGGAGGTTGAAGTTGACAGGCTCTCTCAAATAGGCCCTGTTCTCGAAGCCGGGGCCGACGTGATATTGTTGGACAATTTTTCCATTGCAGACCTTAAGCTTGCTGTTGGCGAAATAGCGGACGCGGCCTGGACAGAGGCTTCCGGCGGAGTGAATCTGGAAACTCTTGGCCCGATAGGGGAAGTTGGCCCAGACTTCGCATCAAGCGGGGCTCCAATACATTCGAGCGCCTGGATAGACATAGGCTTGGACAGTTAGCCTTGCATGCTTTGGCGGGCTCTTCGTTGCAGCAGTCTGTTTAAGTTTTCGTTTTGCGGGTTTGCATTTTTAAGAAGCCCGCAGTTCTGGAGCAGGGGAGTAAGCCGGCAGGTTTTTTTGTGATGTTGTTTTTAGGTTGTGGGGCTTTCAGCGGCAGCTCTGGTAGGTTTTTGTCAGGCACCCTGTCGATTGCCTCATTCGTGGCGTGCAGCTTTGCGCGAAAGCAGCACAACATCCATTCCGCAGCGCGTACAATCAAAGTCAAGCCTCAGAAGAGACTGTTCTGACTTCAGCTTAAGCGGCAGTTTCGGAGGCTTTTTAGGGCCGTTTTTTATGCACATGCCAAGCTCCCTAAGCAGGCAATACTTTGTCCTCATAACCTTCTTGCCCAACATGCTGTCTTTTGAGAATTCAGGCGCCCTCTGGGTTATTTGGAAGCCTATGTCGCGGTATAGCTGTTCGGCTTTAGCATTCATGCAATTTGCGCGCCAGTCAGTGTCGAATGGGGGAACGGATAAATCGGATTTCCGCGGGGAAAAATGCCCCCGCTTTTCTTTATGCTGGAGGTGGGCCTTTATTGATGCCGCCTCGAGGGCCTCGGCAAGACGCCTGCGCATATCGTTGGCGGAGGAGGCGGGCATGTGGGGAGTTGCGGATATCTCAATGTCCGCGCACTCAAATGCGGTGGAGCCAAGTTTTGAAAAGCTGTTTGAGAGCTTTTGCGCGGCGCGCTGTGCGTCGCGGGCTGGTTCAAAACCGGCGCATACTGTGGAAACTTGCGCGCAAATTCCGCGCTCGTCCGCCGTTTTTGCCGACAATACGTACTTTCCCCCGTCTTCGTAAAAGCGCAATTTAACCGGAACTTTTCTTGAACACGGGAGGGAAATTTCCTTTTCAAATGCGCAATCGCGATTTCTGAATATTTTTGCGCCCAAGGGAATTTTTGGGCAGTCTTGCGGCCGGCCGACAAAAACTTTATTTGCTTGCGCGTTTCGGACCTGCGCTCCGAAACTCTTTAGAGGGTTGTTTTCAACTTCAAAAAATAAACCGTCGGAATTTGAAAAGGTCTTTTCCGCATTTTCAAAGATGAATCCGCCGGGAAAAGTTTGCTTTACAGTTCCGATTTCTTCTCCGCGCGATTTCGGGGAAATGAAATTTGCCGCCCCCGCTTTCGGAGCGTCCAGATAAAATTCGGTATAGCCGCGGTTAAAGCTCTTGCGCTCGTCGGGCTTAAACTGCACATAACTTTCGCCATAGCTCGACCTTGAAAGGTTCCTTTTTGCAATTTCCTCGTCGAGAGCTTTGCGGTAGAGCGCGGTTATATTCTTTACATAGGAGGCGTCTTTAAGCCTTCCCTCTATTTTAAAAGAGCTCACGCCGGCGTCTATCATGTCGGACAACCTTTTCAGCCTGTTCATGTCGCGTAGGCAGAGGTAGTGCGCCTGCGGCATGATTTCCCTGTTGTCGGCGTCGAGCAGGGCATACGGCATTCGGCACGG
>CASEFZ010000052.1 GCA_949287395.1 uncultured Verrucomicrobiota bacterium | reverse complement strand
CTCTCCGGGACGGTGCAGCTTGTGGACGGTTTCGACGGCAAAGTGTCCTTTGATTTTGGCGACAATTTGGCGTGGCTTATAGACAGCAAGGAGAACGGCGGCAAGGGGGTTAAGGTCATAGCGTGGGCGGCGGGGACTGTCGGCGCGGACTCGTTTGCGGCCAACAGCTACGCTGGCGAGGACGGCCTGGAATACGTTGCGGACTTCACTTCCGAAGCGGACGGCCTGTACGTAAAGTATGTTGCAGTTCCGGAACCCTCAACTGTGGCGGCCCTCATGGGCGTCTTAGCCCTCGCCTTTGCGGCGCACAGAAGAAGGGGATAAGTTCCGCATAAATTTAGGCCGCTCTCTCTGGAGGGCGGCTTTTTTTATAAAGGCCAACGCACTTTCAGGCCGATGGGAACTGTCGGCGGAAAATGAGATTTTTCCGGGAGGAACAAAAGAAAAAGTCTTGACTTGAATAAAGCCATCAAGATACTGTTTATCTTGAATTAGTGGAACTCTCGGAAGGAGTGGGCTTTTGCCCGCTTTTTTTTGTCAGATTAAAAAGACGGCAATACGAGGGTTGGAAGCCCGCAACATTTAAAGGAACGATACTATGAGCAACAGCAGTGAGATTCTGGCCATATTGGAATATATGGAAAAAGAAAAGCAGATTAGCCGTGCGGACATGATAGAGTCTATTTCGGCGGCTATCCGCAATGCGGCGGCCAAGAGCGCACACGCGGGCTACGACCTAAAAATAGAAATAAATCCAAAGACGGGTGCGTTAAAGTCTTGGGCACTGTTGACGGTGACGGACAGCGTGGCGGATCCGGCAACGCAAATACACATAGACAAGGCCAAGCTGTACAAGAAGTCTCCGCAAATCGGCGATATTATAGAACGCGAGATAGACCTTTCAAATCTTGGGCGAATTGCCGCCAAGAACGTGTATCAAAGCATAATTCAAAAGGTTCGCCTGTTTGAGAAGGAAAGGATTTTCGACGACTACAAAGGCAGCGTAGGCGACATAGTTACCGGCACGGTGCGCCGCAGGGAAAAGGGAGCCGTGATTGTGGATCTCGGCAAGGCCGAGGCCATACTTCCCAAGCGCGAAGCGGTTATGGGCGAAGACTATGCACCCGGCGAAAGAATACGCTGTTTGCTGCTGGAGATAGACAATTCTCCGCGCGGGCCGGAAATAATTTTAAGCAGGGCAAGCTATAAGTTTGTGCGCCGCCTGTTTGAGCTGGAGGTGACGGAAATGGGCGACGGCTCTGTTAAGATAGAGGCAATGTCTCGCGAGCCCGGATATAGGACAAAAGTTGCGGTAAGCAGTAGCGATCCGCGCATAGACCCAGTGGGCGCGTGCGTGGGAGCGGGCGGCTCCAGGGTAAAGAGCATAGTGAGGGAGCTCAACGGGGAAAAAGTTGACGTGATAAAATATTCGCCAGACCCCAAAACCCTCTTGGAGGAATGCATAAAGCCGGCGGTGGCAAAAAATGTGAAGATAGACCCGGCGGACAAGAAAATTTCCTTTGAGGTGTCGGAGGGAGATCTGTCCATAGTAATAGGGAAGCGCGGCTCGAATGCGAAGTTGACGTCAAGGCTGCTTGGCTGGAAGCTTGAGATAGCAAAGGAGTCGTCCGGAGAGCTTGGGCTTGAGCAGAAAGTTGCGCAGGCGGCGGGAAGCCTATCGCAAATTTTGCCTGACTTGTCGGAAGACCAGGCCGCGATATTGGCCAACAACGGTATAACGAGTACTGACGCTTTTGAGGGGGTTGAAGTTTCCGATCTTATAGAAATGGGCTTTGCGCAGGCCGACGCAGTGCGGATTCTCGACCGCGTGAAGGAGCACCTGCAGAACCAGTAAAAAGAGTTTACAATACGCGGCGGATCTATAGCAAAGGATTGCTTAAATGAGTATAAGAATACACGCTCTTGCAAAAGAACTTAGCGTTCCGAGCAAAGACTTGATTGATTTCATCAACAGTCGCAAGGACGTATACGGCCTTGACATCAAGACCTCCTCGAATGCGATTGCGCCGTTGTATGCGGACACGATCAAAAGCGATTTTCTAAAGATAAAAGAGGAGCAATCCTTAAAGGTTGAAGGGGCTCCTTCGGACGGGCAGACACACGCCGAAGCCCAAGAGAGCGCGGCGGAGGCGGAGAAGGCTGTGCAAGAGAAGGTTTTGGACAGTCCAGTGGAATCCGGCCAGCCTGCGGAAGGCTCCGCTGAAGGCGCGGAGGCGGAAGCGGCGGCAAAGGCCGCAGTGGGCGCGGCAGATGTCTCGGAGAGGGACAATGCACAAGCTTCCGGAGCGGAAGCTGCGCCGGAAGCCGAAAAACCTGCCGCAGAGGCTCCCAAGCCTGCCGCAACGGCAGGTGGGATTCCCAATCAGGCAGTAAAGCGGCCCGCGCCGCTTCAGATGCCGTCGATTGCGCGCAAAGTTCCGCCGCCTGCGCCGCATTTGCCTCCCAAGGTGAGAATGGTGATGCCTGAAGTCTCCTCTCTTTCCAAGAAGGAAAGCGCCGCCGACAAGCAACCTGAGGTTGTTGTCAAGATGGAGGCGCCCGCGCCGAAGGTGCCTCCGCTTCCGCCGAGAACGGTCAACACGCCTCCGCCGATAGCTATGAGGCGGCCGGCTGTCCCCCAAGAGGCGCCTTCAAACACGGCGGGAGATGAAAAGCGCAAAGTGGTGGTTGTAAAGCCCCCTATTATTGTGCGCGATTTTGCAAAGCTTATAGACGTAAAGCCGTTCCGCCTGATATCGGAGCTCATGGACATGGGGATATTCGCGTCCATGAACCAGACGATAGACGAAAATATAGCCCTTAAGATAGCGGCAAGGCACGGATACGAACTTGACATACGCCATAGGGGAGAGCAATTCCAGCAGCAGCTACAGGCGGAGGCCGCAAAGAAGGCGGCGAAAAAGCGCATGGAGGAGGACAGCAGCAATTATGTGCCGCGGCCTCCGATAGTTTGCATATTGGGGCATGTTGACCACGGCAAGACCACCCTGCTCGACACAATCAGAAACACAAATGTCGTGGCTGGGGAAGCCGGCGGCATAACCCAGCATACGGCTGCATACCAAGTTGAGTGCGGCGGCAAAAAGATAACTTTTTTGGATACTCCCGGGCATGCGGCTTTTTCAAAGATGCGCCAGCGCGGCGCGAACGTCACAGACGTTGCCATTCTTGTGGTGGCGGCGGACGACGGATTTATGCCGCAAACCGACGAAGCTCTCGCCTTTGCGCAGAAAGCCGGCGTGCCTGTTGTTGTTGCCATAAACAAAATGGACGCCAAGGGGGCGAATATAGACCGCGTCAAGCAGCAGATGCAAAAGAGGGGCATAACCTCTGAAGACTGGGGCGGAGAAACTCTTTGCCAGCCCGTTTCCGCCTTGAAGGGCGAAAATGTGGATAAACTTTTGGAGCTGGTTTTGCTTCAAGCTGAAATATGCGAATTGAAGGCAAACCCGAAGGGCGTATTGGACGGAGTGATAATAGAGAGCCAGCTTGAGCCCGGCAGGGGCGCCACGGCAACCGTGATAGTAAAGAACGGCACGCTAAAGACCGGCGACGTTGTAATATGCGGGGAAAATTGGTGCAAAGTAAGGGCCCTTCTTGACGACAAAGGCAAGAAGATGCAGTCGGCGGCGCCGTCTGTTCCGGCGGTGGTGATGGGCTGGACCGGAGCCCCCGAGGCCGGGGACAACTTCAAGAGGGTGGACAACGACCGCCAGGCGCGCAAGCTTGCCGATGAAGCCATACTGGAAAGAAAGAAGGCAGAGGCAATGAATGTTGCCCCGAAGATGACCAGCGTGGAAGACCTAATGGCCGCGATAGAGCACAAGGAAAAGAAGACGTTCAAGTGCATAGTAAAAAGCGATGTTTCTGGAACTGTGGAAGCCCTTGTCGAGTGTCTGAAGGCCATAAAGAGCGACAAAGTTGCCCTTGAGGTAATAGACGGCAGCGTGGGCCAGATAACTAAAACAGACGTGCAGTTTGCATCTACTGCCGACGCGTCGATAGTTGCTTTCAACGTCAAAGAGGAAAACGGCGTTGCCAGCGTTGCAAAGCACGAAGGCGTGCAGATAATCACCCACAACATAATTTACGAGCTCATCAACCAGGTGAGGGAGTCTATGAAGAACCTGCTTGAGCCCGAGCTTAAGGAAAACAAGCTTGGGGCCGCAGAGGTTAGGGCGTTGTTCAATGTTTCCAAAGGCGGCAAGGTTGCCGGCTGCATGGTCACTGAAGGGATTATTAAGAGGGAAAAGTTTGCGAGGGTCTTCCGCAAGGGCAAGGAGATTGCAAAGGGCAAGATATCAGACTTGAAGCGTTTCAAAGACGATGTCTCCGAAGTCCGCGCTGGGTACGAATGCGGTCTGAGCATGAACAACTTTAACGAATTTGAGCCTTCGGACATAGTGGAATGTTTTGAAATTGTCGAGATACGGCCCGATCTCTAAACGGGGCGGGCGCTTGGCAATGGTTGGCGGTATTTGCGCATGGGCGAGAGAAAAGTAAGGGTTGGAGAACTTGTAAAACGCGAGATAAGTTCGCTTTTGCACGGGCGCTGGCGCACGGAAGCGGTGTCGATAACGATAACCGAGGTTGACGTATCCCCCGATTTAAAGAAGGCGACAGTCTATTATTCGGTGATAGGCGGCAGGGAAGCGGTGGCTGCGGCGGGAAGATTTTTGGCGTCGGTGCGTTCAAAAATAAGGTACGAGCTTGGCCACAAGGTTATTTTGAAATATACGCCCGAATTGAATTTTGTGCACGATATTTCGGTTGAGCGCGGCATGCGCGTGATAGACCTGCTCGACCAAATAGAGGCGGAGGGCGAATCCGCCGGCGAAACAGGGGAATCTTCCGACAATGGCGGCGCGGATTTCCAGGGAAACGAGGGGAAAGATATTCGCCAATAATTTGACATGCAAAAATTTTTTCCGGAATTCGAGGGGAAGTTCGGTGAGCTTCTGGAGGCGGTAAAGGGCAGGAAAATCGCCGTGATAGGGCACATGCGTCCGGACGGCGACTGCGTGTCGTCGCAGATGGCGCTGGCGGAAATTTTCAGGAATGCGGGCGCGGAGGAGGTTGTGTGCCTAAACAAGAATCCGCTTCCGCGCTTGTATAAAAATTTTGCCTACGGCCAGACGATAGAGCCGGCTGACGAGTTTGCCCGGAACGACTTTGAAATAGTGACCGTAGATTGCGCCGTTTACGCGCGGACAAGCCAGGCCATATCGGAGCGTTTTCCAATGCCTTTGGGGTGCATAGACCACCATGTTTCAAAGGGCCTATATGCAAGAATAAACATAGTGGATTCGCACGCGGCCTCCACTGCGGAGGTGATAGCCGGGCTTGCGCTCGACGCCGGCTGCGCCATTTCCAAGGAAAACGCCAACAGGCTGTATATGGGCATGGTTATGGATACGCGCCAATTTACAACAACCTCCACAAGCAGGAAGACCTTTGCGATAGCCGGAAGGCTTGTCGAGCTGGGGGCGGAGTGCGCGTGGGTGGCGGCGCAGTTGTACCAAAGGGAAAGCTTTGCGAAGCTTAAGTTGCTGGCGGCATATTTAAAGTCGCTGACGCTTCATTTTGACGGAAAGATTTGCGCGGGTGTTCTCCCGGAAAACGCTTATGAGCAGACCGGGGCTGAAAAAGCCGATAGCGACGGCCTTGTAGATTACGCCAAATCCGTGGAGGGAGTTGAGATAGCGGCTTTGCTGGAACAGCTGCCAAACGGCGTAAAGGGAAGTTTGAGAGGGAAGACTCCGGAGTATAAAGTAAACGAAATAGCGGCGCTTTACGGCGGGGGCGGGCACTTGGCGGCGGCAGGCTTCACCGCAGAAGGCGAGAGGCTTGAAACTTTTGTGCCAAAGCTGATAGAGGAAATAGAACGGCGCCTGGGGAATCCGCAAGAGAGAAACGGAAACGAAGGTTGATATGGACACATCTGAGGCATTAGAGGGAATACTTTTGATAGACAAGCACACGGGATGTTCGTCGCACGATATTGTGGACGGGGTCAGGCGGAAGCTTAAGATGCGAAGGATCGGGCATGCGGGCACGCTTGACCCGCTTGCATCGGGTCTTTTGGTGATACTTGTTGGGCGGGCTACGAAAGTTTCGCAATATTTGATGAGTTTGGACAAAGTGTACGAAGGCGAATTGGAATTCGGCAAAGAGACGAATTCGCACGACACCGAGGGAGAAATTGTGTCGCAGGCGCCCGTTCCGGCGGATCTCGACGCGGAAAAGCTGTCGCTGCAGATGTCGTCCTTTGTGGGAGACCAGTACCAAACGCCGCCGATGTTTTCGGCGAAAAAAATAAACGGCGTGCCGTTGTACAAGCTTGCCCGCAAAGGCAAGGAGGTTGAGCGCGAACCGCGATTCATACGCATTTCAAAATTTGAGCTTATTGATTGGCAAAGCCCGCGGGCAAAATTCAGGCTGGCTTGCAGCAAGGGAACGTATGTGCGCACCGTGTGCCACGACCTTGGCAAGCGCATAGGCTGCGGGGCCACAATGACGGCGCTTCGGCGCACGGCAAGCGACAAATTTTGTGTTGAAAACGCGGTGACCATGGAAGGATTGTCGGGAATGGGCATTTCGGAAATCAAGAGGCTATTGATACCCGTGTGCACGGCGGTTCCGAGTTTCGCGTTGTAGTAAAGATGCGCCACGCAGACAACATAAGCAAAAACGCGGACGCTTTTTGTTCCTATCCAAAGGCGTGCGTGCTTGCGATAGGAATGTTTGACGGCCTGCATAGGGGACACCGCCGCGTGATTGACAGGTGCTTGAAGCTGGCGCGCAAATTCGGGGCAACAGCCGCAATTCTAACTTTCGACCCGCACCCGTCGACGGTGATTAAGACGCCGCACCCGCCGGCTAAGATGTTGTACGCATGGAGGGAGAGGTCGGCTATGTTTGCGGAGGCGGGCGCGGGGGCGGTGTTTGTTAAAAATTTCGACGCGCGCTTTGCGGAGGAAAGCCCGGAACAGTTCGCGCAGGATTTGGCCAAAAAATTTCCGAATTTAAAAGCGATAGTCACGGGCGAAAATTTCCTTTTTGGCCGCGAAGCATCAGGCAACGCAGAGACACTGGCGGAAATCTGCAAGCGGCACGGCTGGAAGTACGAGGCCGTAAAACGCATAAAGTCCGGAGGAAAAAGAATAAGCTCTACAAGGCTTAGGGAGGCCCTCCAGAAGGGAAATTTGCCCCTCTACAAGAGGCTTGCGGGAAGGCCTTACGAAGCGTTTGGGAAAGTTGTGGGCGGAAGAAAGCTTGGAAGAAAGCTTGGTTTCCCGACACTAAATGTCGGGTGGAATCCCGACTGCAAACCTCCGTTTGGGGCGTATGCGGTTGAGGTTGAATCGGCATCGGGGGCATCTGCGCCGGCGGTTGCAAGCTATGGGACATCGCCCACCCTTGGTGAAAATGCTCCCCTGATAGAGGCGCACATACTTGGGCGAACCTCGTTAAAAACCGGCTCAAGGCTCAGGATACGCTTTTTAAAGTTTCTAAGGCCCCAAAAAAAATTTGCTTCCCTTGAAGACTTGAGGGAGCAGATATCAAAAGACAAAGCCTTAGCCGCAAAGTATTTTGAAAGGATTAGCCGGAAAGCGGGAATTTCCGGCGGGAAAAGAGTATGACCTTGTTTGTACTGTCTGTTGCAGCAACAATAGCCGTTTCGGCGGGCTGTTCGGCCCTTGAGCTTGCCCTCATCGGGGCTACGGACGCCGATATGGAAAAGTTTAGAAACAGATGCGGACGCATCCTGCGCGTTCTTTTCTCGTGCATGGCGAGCGCGGATTCGGCAATATCGGCAGTGCGCGCGTTTAGAATGGCGGCAACGGTATTTCTGGCGGCGCTTGCGGGAACGCTGTTCGGCGGAATCTCGGCAGGGACACTTTGGGAATCTGCGGGGTTTTCGGCGGCGCTTGCGGTGGTCTCGCTCTTGGCGTCCGACGCTTCGGCGGCGGTGCTGGGCTTGTTTGTTATTTCAAGGTTGTTCCCGGCAAGGCTGTCAAACGCGTTAAAAAGACGCGCGAGGCAAAACGGGGGAGGAACTCTGCCAAACCTGTTGAAGCTTCTCTGTTGGAAGTCGTCCGTCGTGGAAAAGGCCGACAGGGTGGAGGACGACGATATAATCTCGCTGGCACGAAAGGGGGAGCGCGCGGGTGTGCTGTCGGCGCAGGAGCGCGATTTAATAACAAATTCTCTCGAGCTTGACGACGTTGCCGTGTCTGAAATAATGACGCCGCGGACGGTAGTGACCGCCCTAGATGAGAGCATGACCATAGGCGAAGTGTTTGCAAAACATCCGCACCTTGGGTTTTCGCGCATTCCCGTGTACAAGGACAACATAGACAACATCACGGGCATAGTGCGCCGCCGCGATATTCTTACCGCAAAGGCTAACGACTTAGACTCAAAAGTCATAGGCACGCTTAAGAAGGCGGCTGTTTTTGTGCCGGAAAACGCCGACGCGCTGTCGGTATTAAAACAGCTAATAAAAAAGCACCAGCAGCTTGGAATTGTGGTGGACGAATTTGCGTCGCTGACGGGCGTGGTTTCGCTGGAGGACATATTTGAGAAACTGCTTGGATCGGAAATTTTCGACACCGACGATGTTGCCGTGGACATGAGGGAGCTTGCCCGAATGAGAAGCGGAATGGCTCAGCGAAAGCGCATACAAGTATTTAACGCGACTAAAAGAGATGGAGGCAGACCCGATGGGAAGTAGGGCGCAAGTTCCGGTGGAGTGGGCGTCTCAGGAGGCCGTTTGGATGACTTGGCCTACCCAGGAACGCTGGTGGCCCGGACGCAGAAAAGAGGCGCTTGAAGCGTTTTCAACCTTGGCGGGCGCAATATCGCAGCGGGAATGCCTGCGCATAAACTGCCCGAAGAAATACGTCGGCGAGGTTGAGGCAATACTTTCCAAAGCCAAATGCGACTTGGAAAATGTGGAGTTCTTCCCGAACGAGACGGACGACGTCTGGTGCCGTGACAGCGGAGGCGTTTTTAGGATAAACGCGGGGAAGCTCGAGGTTGTTGACTTTAGGTACAACGCTTGGGGCGGCAAATTTTCCCCGTGGAATAAAGACGACGCCCTTGCGCGGCATATGGCCGCGTGCGCCGACGCGCGCGATGTGAGGATAGACGCCATTGTCTGCGAAGGCGGTGCTCTGGAAATGGGCGAAGACGGCACTTTAATGACGACGGAATCGGTGTTGTTGAACCCTAACAGGAATCCCGGAATTCCGCGCGGGCGCATAGAGGAAATTTTGTTGGGCGCGTACGGGGCGGACCGCATATTGTGGCTGAAAGAGGGCCTATTTAACGACGACACCGACGGGCACATCGACAACATAGCGCGCTTTGCCCCAAACAACACCATAGTTGCGGCAATTTGCGGAAAGGCCAACCCCTCTTGCGGGAGCCTGACAGCAAATCTCCAGGCTCTGCGCGATGCGCGCAACAAAGACGGCAAGCCCTTTAACGTGGTGGAACTTCCCCTGCCCGAGAATGTCATAATTTCGGACGGCGGCGACGCTCTGCCGGCGTCGTATGCGAACTGGCTTGTAATAAACGGGGCGGTGCTTATGCCGACATTCGGTCAGCCCAAAAGCGACGAGGCCGCGGCGGAGATTCTAAAAACTTTGTTTAAAGGCAGAGACATTGTTGGAATAGACAGCAGAACTTTCCTGTTTGAGGGGGGAGCGGTCCACTGCCTTACACAGCAACAACCGGAATTGCGCAAGAGCTGAAACCTTGACACGGCGCGAATATTTGTATTAAAAACCGCGCCGAAAAAGCGACAACTTTCGACAACGATAATGGAGGCCCTTGAGATGAAACTTACTATTGGAGCTATTTTGGCGTCGGGAGCGCTTTTGCTTTCGGCATGCGGCACGGCGGAAGACGTTAAGGAAGATGCGAAAAATACGCCCATAGGCTCAGTGCTGACGGGCGAGACAAGAACAGCCGATTCTTACTTGCGCCGAGTTGAGAGGGAAAACAGGAAGTTGGACAGGGACACGTGGCGTCCGCAATCGTCCGAAAGGTTCTGAAGCGCGGCAAGCGCGGCTTTTTGTCTGAGCGGTGAAGGATTTTTTCCATACGAACCTCGCGGAATTTCAAGAGGAGCTCATTGAGAACGGATTTGAAAAATACCGGGCAAAGCAGGTGTTCGATTCCGTGTACGCCAAGAGAATCTTCAATCCGGCCGAGTTTAAATCTGTTCCGAACCGGCTTAAGGAATGGCTGGCCGAGAATTGGCGCTTTGCGGCGGCGGAGCTTGAAGGGGGAAAAACAGACACCGACGAGACTAAAAAATATCTCTTTAGGCTGTCCGACGGCAGGCATGTTGAGTCTGTGTTAATAAGGGCGCCCGACGACGACGGAAAGGTAAGGAAAACCCTGTGCCTGAGCACGCAGGTTGGATGCGCCTGCGGGTGCAAATTTTGCGCGTCGGCAAGGCGCGGCTTCGTAAGAAACTTAAGCGCCGCAGAAATAGTTTCCCAAGCACTGCCCTTTGCTGCCGGCAGCGGCAGCCCGGACAGGGCCTTCGAGTTTGAGAACATAGTGGTTATGGGCATGGGGGAGCCGCTGATGAATTTCGACAATCTGATGGCGGCCCTGAAGGTATTTAACGCCCCGGAAATGTTCGGATTCGGGGCAAGAAGGATAACGGTGTCGACATGCGGAATAGCCGATAAAATAGAGCATTTGGCGGAAATAGATTTCCCGTACAGACTTGCAATAAGCCTGCACGGGGCAACCGACGAGGTTCGGGAAAAAATAATGCCGATAGACGCTAAATATCCTCTTGGACGCCTTATAGATGCGGCAAAGATATTCGCAAAAAAGTGCGGCAGAATGATAACGCTGGAATTTATAATGATAGACGGCGTAAACGACTCGTTTGAGCAGGCACGCAAGCTTGCGGAAATAGCCCTGCAACTGCACGCGCATGTGAACCTGATTCCCTACAATACTGTAGGGGGGCTTCCATGGAAAAGGAGCGGGAAGGCAAGGCGGGCCGCCTTTGCGGATATATTAAGGACAAGAGGGGTATCGTTCACCCTCCGCAAGGAAAAGGGAGCGGGAATAGAGGCCGCGTGCGGGCAGCTCGCGCTGCGCGAGGACGCCCGACAGGAGGAAACTGCGCACAAACACTCTCGGGAAAACGATTGAGGCCAATTTTTTGTTGCGCGGGAAAATATAATTTGCAAACATCAAGGAATTGAAAAAAGCCCAAAACAGCTTAAACCCTTTCAGCGAGGCCGCGGAGCATATGCCCTCGTTGATATCTGCTTTCGAGGCGTTTATGCGCATGCAGGCCGACGCCTTTTCGCCAGACGTGCGCAACATAGCGCGCAACGCAATAGAGCCTAAGGGAAAATATATACGGCCAATTTTGACGTTTTCCTCAGCGGGAGAGGGCGCGTGCGCGAAAGATTCGCTTGTGCGCCGCGCGGCAATAGGAGAGTTGATACATCTCTCAACCCTCATACACGACGACGTCATAGACGGCGCCAGCATAAGGCGCAACGCTGTCACCCCCAACAAAAAATACGGCGCGCACGGAGCAATACTTTTGGGAGACGCGGTTTTTGCGCGCGTAATACAGCTTGTGTACGAAGAAAACGACAACCTTTTGCTGGGAAAAATTGGCAAGTGCATACTTACAATTTGCGAGGGTGAGATGGTTCAAACTCTCGTCAACAGGGAAAAGAATATAACTAAAAGCCAGTATTTTGAGTCGGTGTACGGCAAAACCGGGGTGTTGTTTTCACTGGCGTGTTCTATGGGCGCAGACTGCGTAGGCCGCAAGAGCGACGCATGGACCGCGGCGGCGGCGGAAGCCGGCAAACAACTTGGGATAGCGTACCAAATCTACGACGACATGTGCGATTGGTCCATGTCGGAGGCCGACGCCGGAAAAACTCTCGGCACAGACTTGGCAAGCGGCAAGCATACATTCCCGCTGATAGCGCTTCTTGAGAAGCTTCCGGAAAAGAGGGCGAAAACGCTTGAGCGTTCCCTGGGAGAAAGCGATCCGGAAGAAATACTGCAAATGATGAGGCAATTCGGAGCAGTAAAGGAGTGCGAGGATGAATTCCTTAGGCGCGTCGATTCCGCCGAAAGAGCCATAGAAAAGTTCGGGGATCTCTCCGCTCCGCTGAAGCGCTTTTGCGTTTGCATGCGCAAGCTAAAGTTTGCGTAGCATGGGCAGATGGAATCGGGTGGGGACATTTTTGTTTTTGGGGTGTCGTACAGATGCGTTGATACGGCAACGCTTGGGGAGTGCGGCATGGACAAGGACACTTGCACGGCGGCCGAGGCTGAATTTATATCAAGGGGCATAGCGGACGAATGTGTAGTGCTAAGCACCTGCAACCGCGTTGAAGTGTATTTGGCCTGCGACGCAAAATCAAACCCGGAAGACTTTCCGCGCATCGCGATATCCAGCGGCAAGTGGCATAGCAGCGAGCAATTCCAAAAGAACCGCTATGTAAAGCGCGGGAAGGAAGCAATAGCGCATTTGTTTGCGGTGGCTTCGGGAATGAACTCGCAGTTGACAGGCGAGACGGAAATTCTCGGCCAGGTTAAGGCGGCATATTCGAGGGCCTCGGGCGCGGGGCACTGCCATTCAATGCTAAATGCAATGTTTCAAAAAACCCTGCAATGCGCCAAATGGATAAGGACAAACACGCAAATCGGCAGGGGAAAAATCAGCATTGGAAGCGTCAGCAGCGAGCTTGCCGCGCGCATATTTGACCCGCTTGAAGATGCCGAGATACTTCTGGCAGGTTCGGGAGAGGCCGGGCGGCTTGTGGCCGACGCCCTGTGGGTGCGCGGGGCAAGAAAGATGACTGTTGCCAGCCGCACGCGCGCAAACGCCGACAAGCTTGCAGCGGAAATAGGCTGCAAAAGCGCCAACCTCGACGAGGCGCTGTCGGATATTTCCGTCTTTGATATAGTCATATGCGCAAGTTTTTCAGAGGAGCCTTTGCTTACCGCCAAGGCCGTCGAGGCGGCTCTCGAAAAACGGTGCCAGCCAATATTTTTGATAGATTTGGGAATCCCCCAAAACATAGAGAGCGCGGCGGCCGACATCGACGACGCCTACCTTTACAACCTTTCCGACCTCTCTAAAATAGCCAACGAAAATATGGATGCGCGGAAGGGCCAAACGGCGATTGCCACTGCGGAAATTGCGCGCCGCGCGGAAAATTTGGCAAGGAAGCTTTCCATTGCAACTTAGTTAAAATTCCCAAGCGGCGGCCGGAAAATTTTGACTCCCTTCCCTGCAAGGCCACCGCGCACAGAGCGCGGCTATTTTTTTAGGCCCATTGGAACAGATAGGATGTTCTTCACAAGGGGATCTTCTCCAAAATATTTTTTTACGTCCTCCAAAGTCCACTTTTTGACGGACAACAAATCAGCCGGATTTACGCCATTGTTGGGGCGCAGATTCTTGTTGTATCTTAAAAACAGATCCCCGTTCATCGCCATGGACGTATTGTAAACCTTGTTCTCTTCGGCATAATTTATGCGCGGCGCCTTGGGGTCCAATATTCTTGAAAGATTGGGATAGGTTTCGGGATACACCCCCTTCTCAACATCTATGTGCGTTTTTCTCCATTGGGCCTCGCTGTTGATGACGGCCTCGTAGCGGTCGTCAGCCCAAGTTTGGCAGCCAAAGGCAGACTCGCACTCTATAAACACATTTCGTTTTGCGCGCGTCTCGCAGCCTCCATGGATATAAATTGCACCAAATGCGGGCGCGCCGCCCATTGAACCGGTCCTGCAGAATATGTTTTTTTCAACCAGCATTCCCGCGGCGCTCTCGTCGACATAAACACCGGCAACGGCGGAGCTGAAGTCGCCCTTGTTGGCAAGATTGTCGGAAAAGAAATTGTACCTGACAACATTTCCCAGCTGGGCATAGTTGCTGTAAGTGTAAATTACCCCCATGTCGCTTGCATTCTGGCAGCAGTTCACAAACACATTGCGCTCTATGACCAAATTGTTCCCGGTGTGAAGAAGCGTCTGGTGCGGATGGTCGTGAAAGTAGCAGTTGGACACGCGCGTGCCGACACCCCCTATGTTTAAAGTCGGAGTGACAACAGGCTTGCGCAAAGCGTTGTTGTAAAATTCGCAATTTTCCACGCTGCTTTCCGAACTCAGCAACAAACGTTTATTGCCTCCATTCAATACGGCCCCGCCAAGTGCGTTGTCGTGTATTTTGCAATTTACTATTTTGTTGTTCTTGGAATAGTGGTCGGAAGCGCTCTCCGACTGGGGCTTATAACTTACGCCCGTTATTACAAGAGGCCTTCCCAAGCCGTAGAAATCGCACCCGTCAATGGTTATTTGTCGACAACTGTCAGCGTACACAGGGTGCCCCCTCGAAGCAGCAAAATCTATGTTGCGTATGCTCACGCCGTCCGCCCGTTTCATGTTGATTAGCGGATTGGTCTGCGTTGAGACACGGTAGTCGCCAGACGGCTTTTTGCCCGGGGCAAGCAGTATGTAGCAAAGCCCATTGGCGCGGTCTATGTAATATTCGTCGGGGCAGTCAAGCTCCTCAATCAAATTGAACACTTGGTATCCGCGCACTTTCAAATCTGCAATGTCTATCCATTTCGGGTTCTTGGGCGGCGTGTTTGAATAAACACCGTATATGTGCGGAGATTGAAGAGTGATGGTTTTTGCCGACTTATCCACCTTCTTTATCTTTATTTGGTCGTAAGCCCAGCCCACCGAAAGGTTGCCGCGCACAAAGGCATCGGGAGCCGACACCCAGCGGTCGGCTCTGCCGTAGTCGTATTTGAAAGTGGCCCCCCTGATATTGTCGTCCTTTGGGGGTTTGGGGCCCATTATGCCGGAGGCGTTTTTGTACACTGTCCCCCTGTCCAACACTTCGCCTATAGGGAGAAGGGACAAGTCATTCGGGTATTG
>CASEFZ010000051.1 GCA_949287395.1 uncultured Verrucomicrobiota bacterium | reverse complement strand
AAGAAGGCTCAAACTGTTTATATCGTCGGCAAGAGCGCACATGTTCTCATAGTCGGAAGTGCTTGGAACCCCACGTATCGATCCGGCAGAACCCGCAAAAATAATCGCCAAACTTGCCGCAGCCGCAAAAGTGACCGACGACAACAAGATGCGCGCCCCATTCAAAAAACGCCTTCTCCTGCCAAAAGTGACGTCCAGTATCCTGTCCACAAAACCGGGCAATTTAAAATCCACCTTATTCGACAGTAGTTCGTCCGCCTTTAAATCCGCAGCATCCACCTTTTGGGAAAATATTGCGGCTATGGTGCGCTCTGAAAAATCGTCCGACGCACGGACGGAACACCTCGAGAGCAAAATGCCTATCCTTTCGTCTATATCATTCATAATCTGTCCTTTAAGACTTTTCGCAATGTTTGCCTTGCCCTGTGTATCCAAGTTTTTACAGCGGCAACACTCGCCTCCATCGCCTTGGCTATCTCTTCGTATGACAACTCCTGCTGCTTCAATAGCAATATGGCGGTGCGCTGGTTTTCCGGCATTTCTTCAAGCGCGCTGTAAAAAGCCTCCTCCAATTCCCCAAGCTCCGTTTCCGAATCCTTCGGCGCCGGAGCCTCCATCTCAAAAGGATCCGTCGCCTCGGACGGCTTCCTTTGGCGGCGCCTGTACTCGTTTATCAAAACGCGCCGCGCTATGAAAAATATATATGTGGAAAATTTGGCCTTCGCAGAATATGAAGCGCGCGCCCTGTAGAGATTTATGAAAGTCTGCTGGGCAAGATCCTCAGCAGTGTGGGAATCCGACACCGAACGGTAAAAGTAATTCATAAGCGGATTTTGCCACTTGCAAACCAATACCCGAAAAGCGTCTTCGGATCCTTTTGAAACTTCGAGCATCAATGCACTGTCGGGGTCGTCCCCAAACTCCCCGATATCGCCCGACAGCCCGCGCGCTTCCGCCGGATAAATATCCGCCAAATCTCCGTCGTTCAAATGGAGATTGCCTGTCTGCGCTGCTTCAGCCTGCGTCATGTCCGCGTCTTTCTTTTCTCTTCGCATTGCTTTAACAATCCATTTCGCAAGAAGTTTCGCCACGCAATAAAAAAGAGAAAAAAAGCTGGAATACGACGAAAAAAAACTTACACTGCCCCAATTTATTTAATTTCAACAAAGCACATAAGGAATCAAATGAGCGGAATTGTACAATGGTCATCTTGCGCCAAACGCAAGCCCTGCAAAAAGGCCGCAGGCTCTAAGCCCAACGCACAGCGCCAGCGCGTTCTGGCTACGCGCAGGCGCCGCCAGCGCGAACAGGCTGCCAAGGCCTCGAAGTAAAACTTCTTTTTTGGGCTCGGCAGTGCCTGCAAACTAAAAGTAAAAATTAAAACGGCATCGCGCTTTTGGATGCCGTTTTTTTTGCGCGGGAAGCTTGCAAAGCCGATGTAAAAAATGCGCCCTCACCCCAGCTTTAGAGCCGCCGGCAAAGCAAAAGGAGGAGGGTGTCTTGCCTAGCAATAGAAGCTTTGCGCGCAAATGCCCACGCGCTTAAACTCCCCTTAAAGCACGGGATACTCTCTTTATAAGTTCCCCGCCCAAAAACGGGGTTATTTGCACCGGGAAAATATTCCGCCAAACATGCCTGCCGAATACCTAACTCACGCCCCAAAAAAAGGCAATTCCTACCCGCGGGCCGATTCGGAAACAACATTGAGCAGAAATACCCCCGCAATAATCAGGCCTATTCCCGAAACGGCGGCGAAGTCCAGTTTTTCCCCGAACAAAAAGAATCCCAGCAGGCACACCATAACAATGCCTACCGCGCACCACGTTGCATAAATCACCCCAACGGGCAGAAATTTCATGCAATGGGAAAGTGCATAAAACGAAATCGCATAGGCAGCCAGAGCCGCAGCCGACGGATAAAGCTTTGAAAAACCTTCCGAATATTTCAGGCACATCGTCCCCGAAACCTCCATTACAACGGCAAGCGCCAAAAGTAAGTAAGCCATAGTCACCCTGTTTTTATTGAAACGCAAATGCCACCCCCGCGCACAGAAGGCGGAAACTGCCGCAAACGCGCGGGCTTGCAAAATTCCCGCACAAAGCCGCGCGCATTTGAAAAATTTTAAAACAACCCTCAATAGGCGCCGAATTGGTACACCGTCCGCGTTTTATAGACATCTCCCCTTTTCAAGACGACCGACGGAAAAGCGGCCTTATTGGGGGAATCGGGGTAGTGCTGTGTCTCTAAGACAAGCGCACCTCTGTGTCCGTAGGGTTTGCCTTCGGGAGAGCTAAGAGTGCCGTCCAGAAAATTTCCGGTGTAGAACTGCAGCCCAATTTGGTCGGTATAGACGCGCATCCACCTGCCGCTGTTCGGCTCGTAAACCTCCGCCGCCTCTATCATTTCAGAATTAGGGTTGTTTAGGCACCAGTTGTGGTCGAAGCCGCCGGCAAGCCTAAGCTGAACGTCCTCAAGGCCAATCCTATCGCCTATCCTTGCAAGCTGCCTGAAATCGAACGGCGTTCCCGAAACTGAGCGCTTTTCTCCGGTTGGTATCATCAAGACATTTACGGGCGTATATCTATCGGCGTTTATTTTTACCATGTGCCCCAAAATGCTTCCGAACCCCGCCCCGCGCAAATTGAAGTAGGCGTGCTGGGTAAGGTTGCAGACTGTATCGGCATCAGACACCGCCCTGTAGTCTATCACAAGTTCGTTGTTGCCGGTCAACGTGTAGCTAACCTCAACGTCGAGATTTCCCGGGTATCCCTCCTCCCCGTGCGGAGATCTTCTTGCAAACACCACACTCGCGCTGTTTTCGCCAAGCAGCGTCTTGGCCTTCCACATGCGTTTGTCAAAACCCACCTTTCCGCCGTGGAGGCTGTTGGAACCCTCATTTGCCCCAACTTTGTATTCGCGCCCGTTCAATATGAACTTTGCCCCGCCAATCCTGTTGCACACGCGGCCTATGAGCGCGCCAAAATACGGGCTCTTAGTCTCGTAATCTTGCACGGACGGCAGCGACAGCGTCACATTCTTAAAAACCCCGTTTCTATCGGGTACATTTATTTGCGTTATGCAGCCGCCGAAATCCAGCGCCTTTACCGACATCCCGTTTGAATTTTTCAGGGTGTACTGCGTCACCATTTTCCCGTCGGCAGTCTTGCCGAAAGGCTCGCACGAAACTTCCACTTTCGCCCACAAATTTCCGCCCAAACACAATGCCGCAACCAACACGATGATCTTATTCATCTCCATTCCTTTCTTTTGCCAATTCTTAGTATTTTTCCGCCGCATCTCAAACAAAATTTTCATGCCGACGCCGCGCCGCCATAAGCCGCATTGGGAATTTCCCATATTTTTGCGCCCGCGCAGCAAGCTTGGAAATTTGCCGCTTAAACTTTTTCATTTCTATACTTGAAGCGTAAAAATTCCCTTGGAATTTTCCATGCAAGGTTCCACATGCCCGCGTGGAGGGTTTTCCCGGCGCTTTCAGTTGCAATGCGCAAAATCAGCTTCCCGCATTCATTCGCAAAAATTTTTATTTGGCTGCCTCCGCCAAATCTTCCGGGCCAGGTGCGCTTTTTTGTGCGCCCAGGGCGCCCTGCCCTAAGCTTCCTTCCCCATGCGCGCAAAAACCCTTTACAAACGCGCCGACTTTTTAAACAATGCCGCGCGTATGCAGCTTTCCCTTAAAATTCTTCCCTGTGTTGCGGCGCTTCTGTACGCGGCGGCGTGCTCTAATTGCGGCGACGCGCCCAAAAACAAATTTGCCGCCGACGAAGCCTTTTTAAAACAGCATTCCGACGCCGTTGTTTTGCGGCTTGGAAAGGCCGCAGCGATAGTTGTCCCGGCCTGGCAAGGAAGAATCATGACGCTGACGGACAACGTCGATACCGGAGAGTCTTTCGGCTGGATAAACCGTCCCGCAATATCGGAAGGCGTGCTTTCGCCCGAAAGGGCCAAGGGAACGCTGAAGGAGCACATACACGCTTTTGGCGGGGAAGAGCGCTTTTGGCTTGCTCCGGAAGGCGGGCAGTTTTCGTTCTACTTCGGCCCGGGCGCGAAGTTTGAATTTTCAGAATGGAAAGTTCCGGCGGCGCTTGACACAGAGCCGTTCAAGCTGACGTCGCTCGGCGGAGACTACGCGGAATTTTCCAAGTCTATGGAAATTGCAAACTATTCGGGAACGCGCTTTTGGATACAATGCGACAGAAAAGTTAGGCTGCTTGACTCCGCAAGTTTAAAGTCTGCAATGAACCTGAAGTTTGACGAATCCAAAGTATCCATGGTTGCCGCCGAGACCCAAAACCGCGTAAAGAATGCCGGTAAAAACGCTTGGGTTCCAGAAAGCGGACTTCCGGCCATATGGCTTTTGGGAATGTTCAACGTCTCCGACAGCGCCGTGATAGCGGTGCCGCTAAAAGCCGCAACCGGCGGGAAATCCAGGAGAGTTATAGACGACTATTTCGGAAAAATTTCTCCGGACAGGTTTAAAATTGCAGGCAATGTCGCATTCTTGAAAGCCGACGGGAAAAGCCGCGGAAAAATAGGAGTGCCTCCGGGAAGCTCTAAAGGCATTGCCGCCGCCTACGACCCCGAAACTAAAACTCTCACATTTGTTGCGTCCTTTCCGTCCCCCGACGCAAGCGCGCGCTACGTAAACAATCTTTGGAGCATTCAAAAAGACCCCTACTCCGGGGATGCCGTCAGCGCATACAATGACGGCCCCGTTGACGGAACGCAAATGGGCCCGTTTTTCGAGCTTGAAACAACATCTCCCGCCATGGCCCTCAAGCCCGGGCAGACTTTTAGCCACAACCAGATAACTGCGCATTTCAGGGGTGACGCCGCCGAGCTCAACCGCATTTGCAACGCGCTTCTCGGGGTAGATTTGGAATTTTTAAGCGGTGTTTTCAAAGCTTGCGATCCCGCAAAAAAGTAGTCCCGGCTGTTGCCTGCCCCGGAAAAAATTGGGCTTTTTAAGGCGCGCAATTTCAGCGCCGCCTAAAAACGCGCTCTAACCGTTGCAAGAAGCGCCCATATTGGGCGCAAACCCACGCCGCCAAGGCGCGCAAAAATTTAATTCCGCACTGCGCAAATGCGCAACGGGCAGCATAAAAATTTTTCTCCAAAGAGCTTTTGTGTTCTAAAAAAACAGCACCAAGCCGGAGAGTACGGTTATTGCCGTCACAAAGCCCCTGAAGCCCTTTTCCGGAAGTTTTTTCACAAACCATATTCCGAAGATCGCCCCGATAAAAATGAAGGGGATTGCCGCGGCGTCCACCAGCAATGTGTCTGCGGATATGTTGTCCCAAACAAAGTATTGTATGGGAAGCTTTATATAGTTTACCGCCAGAAAGAACCATGCGTTAGTTCCCACAAAATTCAATTTGGGCAGGCGCATTGACAGCAAGTAGACCGCCATCACCGCCCCGGCCGCGTTTCCTATCATGGTGGTAAAGCCGCCAACCAGCCCAAATAGTGCCGAAAACCACCACTTTCCGCGAATATTACCGCTTCCGCTCGAAAAATTTTTGCCGTCAAAAAATACAAAAAATACGCCCGAGAGTATGCACACGCCCATAAGATTTTTAAACCATGCCGGATCTATCATCTTGTCGACGGCCACGGCCACAAAAAAGCCCGCCACGGCGCTTGGCAAAAGGCGCACAACATGGGTCCATTCGGCGTTTCTTCTGTAGTACACAACGGCTATCAAATCGGCGAAGCAGAGCATCGGAAGAATCACCCCCGTCGATTCTTTTGCCCCGAATGCCATTGCCATTATGGGTATGGATATCATGTTTATTCCCTGCATGCCCGTCTTGGACATGCCTATCAGCAGCGCGCAAGAGAATAGCGCGCATACCTGGAAGGGGGAATTAAACAAGTGCTCCAAGGTTTGCTCCATAACTTTTAAAACCGCCCATGGTGCACCTTCCGCGAAACATTTAAAGTTTTTTCGCGTTAAATTTTCGCGGAACCGCGCAAGGCCAGGCGAGCTTAAATTCTTGACCCGCGTGGCCGTTGGCTTAAAATTCGGCCGTTAGATACGAAATTATTGTTGTTTAGACGAGCAAAGGCAGAATATGAGAAGAAGAGAATTTGTAAAGACAGCGGCCCTCGGCGCGGCCGCCTTCCCCTTTGCGGGAACAGTATTGGCGCAGTCTAAAGGCGGGGCAGAAGAATTGGATCTTGTTGCCCTCTACGGCGGCGAGCCGGCCGAGATGTTCCGCCGCGGGATAGCGGAAATGGGCGGAATGCAGAGATTCGTAAAAAAGGGCCAAACCGTTGTATTGAAGCCTAATATCGCCTGGGACAAGCCCCCGGAAATGGGTTCAAACACCAGCCCGGAGCTCATGTACGCCGTCACTGAAGACTGCCTGAAAGCCGGGGCAAAAGAGGTTTTGTGCTTCGACCACACTTGCGGGGCAGACTGGGAAAACAGGTATAAAGTAAGCGGCATAAGAGACGCCGTAGAATCAGCAGGCGGAAAGATGCTGCCTTCGGGCAGCAAGTCTCTCTACGAGGAATGCAGCCTGCCCAAGAGCGTGATGCTAAAGCGCGCCGCCGTCTACAAGCACGCGATAAATCCCGATGTCTTCATAAACATACCCATATTAAAGCACCACAGCGGCGCCAAGATAACCGCCGCCATGAAAAACTATATGGGTTGCGTGTACGACAGGCCGTGGTGGCACAGCCACAACATGCCGCAATGCATAGCCGACTACGCCGCATGGCAAAAAACCACATTGAACATCGTAGATGCATACCGCGTCATGCTGCAATATGGACCCATCGGCAGAAGCCCGAAATACGCCCCCGTTGCAAAGTATCAGATAATTTCTACAGACATAGTTGCCGCCGATACGGCCGCCACTAAAATTTTTGCGTCATTGGCGCGCAAACACGGCATGGGCACGCCGTATGAGGTTTCCGACATAGACTATATCGCCCTCGCCGAAGGCCTCGGGGTTGGCACGTCTGATTTGTCCAAACTGCGCACGAAAAACATATCTTTGGCGTAGTGTTGAAAGGCGGCGGGGCTGCATGGCAAAATTCCTAACTTGGCTTCGGGTGTTGAGAATAGCCGCGTCGGTTGCCGTGTTTATAGGCATAAGCGCGCAGTTCTTCGACATGTACAATATGCTTGCTAAGCCATACTGGATGCGCAATCCGGTGGGAACGCAATTTGTTCCGTCGCTGCTTGAAATGCTTGGAGGGGCTGGTGTTCTGGCGGGGGCGGCATTTATAACGTTCTCGGTGTGCGCGCTGGTTTTCGGCAGGGCGTACTGCTCGTGTTTTTGCCCATTCGGGATATTGATGGACATTTTGAGGCGAATATCGCTGTGGATTTCCAAAATTCCCTTTATTGGGAAGTCCGCCTTAGGGAAGGCTCTGAAAAGCACCCTCAAGATGAAGTTCGCCCCGGCAAGAAATGTGCTCAGGTGTGTTTTTCTATGTTTGGCGGCTCTGCTGATAGCCCTTGGAGCAACGTCTCTATTGGGTTTCATAGACCCATATTCCCTCTATGGGAAAGTGATGGGCGCATTTGTGCATCCTGCAATAGCCGCGCTTATAAACGGGACGTCCGCCGTGCTTTCCGAGGCCGATATCTATTGGATATCCGCTGTAAGCGGAAATGCGTATGTTTCGCTTGCGGCATTTTCCGCCGCGGGGCTTATACTCTTTTGCATATGGGTTGCGTCGGCGCTGAGGGCGCGCCTTTATTGCAATACAATTTGTCCGGTGGGGGCGTGGCTGGGCCTGCTGTCAAAATTTTCGGCATTCAAGGTGCAAATAGACCATTCCGCGTGCGTAAAATGCGGCCTGTGCGAACGCTCGTGCAAAACCCAGTGCATAGACGCAAAAAACGGCTTGGTTGATTTTTCGCGTTGCGTGCTGTGTTTTAACTGCGCCAAATCCTGCAAAAAAAATGCAATACGCATTGCGCCAAACGGCTTTTGGAAGGGTCTTTCTAAGAGGCTATTTTTTAAGAACGCAAATGGCGGGGAATTTTCAGCAGATAAATCCGCCTCTAAATCCGTTTCGAGAGTGTGCGGCGCGGATATTGCGGGCGCGAAAAACTCACCTATTTCACCAATGGAAATTTTCGCAAGAACAGGCGAAAGCCACGGCGGAAACGTTTTGGACAATCTGAAAAACCCGGGTGAAAAATTGGCCCGCAATGAGGGGAAAAGCTCGGTTTCAAGAAGAAGGTTTGCGTTTTCTTTCGGGGCGCTCGCGGCCACGCTCGCGCTTGGGGCAAAAAAATACGAGGGCGGCGGCCAAGGCCGCGGGCGCGGACTTGGTTTGGGTGAGGGACGCGGCAAAGGCTCGGGACACGCGTGCGCAGAGGACGGCGGCAGCTGCAAAAATTTCGATGTTGACCAAGATGCGTCGCCTTTTGGCCTTAGGGGGGCGCGCCCTGACAAGAGGCTCGGCGTGCCGGCAGGCGCTGGATCCATAGAAAATTTCCTTGAAAAATGCACCGGCTGCCAGATATGCACCGCCGCCTGCAAGTCTAAGATATTAAAGCCCTCGTTTGGAGAGTGGGGATTGTCGGGTTTGATGCAGCCGTATATGGATTTCACCGACGGATACTGCCTCTACACATGCCACGCATGCACGGTGGCATGCCCCACTGGCGCAATAAAATTTCTCACAAGCAAAGACAAGAGAAAGGTCAAGACCGGCACCGCAAAATTCAAACGCTTTTTGTGCGTTGTAAAGACGGACGGCACCGACTGCGCCGCCTGCGCCGAACACTGTCCCGTACAAGCCATAGAGATGATTCCATTCAAGGGCAAGAACGCCCTCTATATTCCGCATGTGCATGAGGACGTTTGCATAGGCTGCGGCGCCTGCGAATATATATGTCCGGTGCGCCCCCATAAGGCGATTGTCGTGCAGGGCCTTTCCGCGCACCGCCCCGCCGTGCCTTGGGACGATTCTATGCGGGTCTACAAGCCCCCGCGCCAAAAGCCCCAGCCCGCCCAAGATTCCTCAAATCCGTTCCCGTTTTAAAGTCCGCGTGCAGTGCGGATATGCGCCTCTGGCACTTTCCGGCGCCACGGCATTGCCAAGGTTTTTGAAAGAACGAATTTGCCAGTTTTTTATGCCTCGTAAATACGCCGCGTAAAAAAACGCAAAGCGCCCTTTGGAAGATTCTCCCAAGGGCGCTTTTTTAGCTAAAAAACAAAAACGGCTATTCCCACTCTATTGTGGCCGGGGGCTTTGAGGATATATCCAAAACTACTCTATTTACCCCCTTGACCTCGTTGATAATCCTGTTGGATATTTTTGCGAGTATATCGTGCGGAATGTGCGCCCAATCTGCTGTCATAGCGTCTTGCGACTCCACAATTCGCAGGGCTATGACGTTGTCGTAAGTGCGCTCGTCGCCCATAACTCCGACGGTTTTGACCGGCAAAAACACCGCGAAAGCCTGCCACAAATTGTAGTACAGGCCGCTTTCGCGCATTTCCTGCATGAGCACCGCGTCGGCCTCGCGAAGTATATCAAGGCGCTTCTTGGTGATGTCCCCAACCACGCGAACCCCAAGGCCAGGCCCCGGGAAGGGATGGCGCCATAAAACTTCCTTCGACAAGCCAAGTTCCGCCCCAAGCGCGCGCACTTCGTCCTTAAAAAGCTCCCTCAAAGGTTCCAGCAGCTTCAATTTCATCCGCTTTGGAAGCCCGCCAACATTGTGGTGGCTCTTTATCAGAGACGCCGGATTCCCACCAATCGGAACGCTCTCTATAACGTCCGGATACAATGTGCCCTGCGCCAGGAAATCAACCTTCCCTATCGACTTTACCGCCTTGTCGAACACCTCCACAAAAGTTTTTCCTATAATCTTGCGCTTGCGTTCCGGATCTTTTACCCCCTTCAGCCTGCCGAGGAAGAGAGCCTCCGCGCGCACCGTGCGCATGCGCATCTTGAAATTTTTCTTAAAGAGGTTTTCTACGCCCTCGCGCTCGCCCTTGCGCAACAGGCCGTTGTCCACAAACACGCAAGTAAGCTGGTCGCCTATCGCCCTGTGTATGAGCGCCGCAGCCACCGATGAGTCAACCCCTCCGCTGAGCCCCAATATCACCTTTTTGTCGCCCACGGTCTGGCGTATTTTTTCAACCGCGCGTTCAACGTAGTCGGACATTTTCCAATCGCCCGTGCAGCCGCATATCCCATAGAGGAAATTTTTTATTATCTGCATGCCCTTTGGCGTATGCGCAACCTCCGGGTGGAATTGCATTCCGTAAAATTTGCGTTTCTGATCCTCTATCAACGCATAGGCGGAATTTTCAGTCGTGCCAACGGCCCTGAAGCCATCCGGAAGCGACTCAATTTTATCGCCGTGGGAATTCCAAACCCTCATCGGAGACCCAATCCCCTTTAGCAACTCCCCTCCGTTTTTAAACGACAGCTCTCCCAAACCGTACTCGCGATGCTTGCTTGAGACCACCTTTCCCCCAAGCATCTTTCCCATAACCTGTAATCCGTAGCATATCCCGAGCACCGGAATTCCCAATCGGAAAATTTTCGGATCCGGCCTGGGCGACCCTTTCGCCAATACGCTTGCCGGCCCCCCCGAAAGAATTATTCCGCACACGCCTTCCTCCTTGAGGCGTTTTGCGCTGGTGTCAAAGGGCATAATTTCGGAATAGACGCTGCACTCGCGTATGCGCCTGGCTATCACCTGCGTATACTGCGATCCAAAATCGAGTACTGCTATTTTCTGGTTCATCTATCTTGACTTTCGTTAAAGGTTAACTCCTCCGAGACATCTCCGGAGAAACCAAAGCTACTTTTGCTCAGAATCTCAATTTAGTATTCTTGTACCCGCATTTTGGGCACGGCTGAAGATCCGAATCCGCGTCTGCCGTATAGACGGAGTCGCAACGCATGCAGTGGAATGTGGCCGTCCGCGCAAGCCTCTCATAGGCCACGCGCTGCCTTCTTGAGAGCACCCAGGCCGCAAGCGCGAACACTCCCAACAATGCCGATACAACCGCCGCAAAAAAAACACTCAACTGCATAACAAATTCCAGGTTTGCCGCCAGAGGCAGGCGCAGGCGCACAGGCTCCAAAACTTTTCAGCAAGCAAAACCGCATTGGACAACGCATACGCCAGGCCGACCATAAGGCGGGAACTTCCACCCCCCCCCGCAAAGTTGGCCCAATCTCCGCGCGCACATGTTTTAGAACCATTGCAAAACCGCCATTGACGGATTTCAATCTTCCCTCGCAAAGAACAAAAAAACAGCCCTTCGGTAAAAAACGCAAACGCGCCCAACCGTGAACGCGTTCGCAAACTAAAAGCTGCCTTTTAAAGACCGCCTATTTTGAGGCCTCGGCCCCAGATTCGGAAGCCGCTTCAGCTTCGGCCTTGGGAGCCTCCGCAACCGGCGCTTCGACAGGCTGTTCCGCCTCATCCGCCTTTTTGGAAGCGGATTTTTTCGCAGCAGTCTTCTTCGCTGCTGCCTTCTTTGTAGCCGCCTTCTTCGCCGCGCCCTTCGAGCCCGACTTAGAAGTTTTCTTCGCATCGGCGCCCTTGTCGGCCTTCTTATATCCGGCGTCGTCCGCCTCTATAAGCTCTATTATGGCCATATTCGCACCGTCGCCAACGCGCGGAACAAGCTTGTATATCCTTGTGTATCCGCCCTGGCGGTCGGTAAACTTGCCAACCTTCTCAACAAAGAGGAAGTGCACCGCCGATTCGTCGCGAACACGCGCCAGCGCCAACCTGCGGAAGTGCAATTTCTTCGCCGGATCGTCCGTGGCGGCGGCCTTCTTGGCCAAAGTTATAACCTTCTCGGCAAAAGGCCTGAGAGCCTTTGCGTACCCGAGCGTAGTTTCAATTCTATCGTGGCGGAAAAGAGCCGAAGCCAACGACGCCATTATCGCCGTACGGTGCTCTTTCTTAACGCCCAACTGGTGTCTGTGTTTATTGTGACGCATTTTGTACTCTTACGCTAAATTATATTGTTGCTGTGTCTATCAAGCGCTCGTCTATCTTCATTCCGAGCGACAAGCCCAACTGCTCCAACTTGCTCTTTATCTCGTTGAGACTCTTCTTGCCGAAGTTGCGGTACTTCAACATCTCCTGCTCGGACTTCATGGCCAACTCACCAACGGTGGTAATATTGGCGTTATTCAAGCAGTTTGCGGCGCGCACCGACAATTCTATCTCATTGACGCTCATGTTCAAGAGCTTCCTGAGCCTGTTCTGTTCCTCGCTTACCTCCTTGCCGACGGTCTCGAACTCTATCTCCTGTTCGTTGACGGTGTCGAAGACGTCTATGTGGTGTTTCAATATCACCGCCGCCTCCTTCAAGGCCTCGTCCGGAGTTATCCTGCCGTCGGTCCAAATTTCAAGCGTAAGCTTGTCGAAATCGGTCATCTGCCCCACGCGCGTTGCGTCCACAGCATATTTGACCAACTCTATCGGGCTGAAAAGCGAATCCACGGGAATAACCCCTATGGGCTGATCCTCGTACTTGTTTTCGTCGGCAGGCCTCCAACCCCTTCCGCAAGAAATTTCAACTTCAGCATTGAACTTGCGCTTGGAGTCAAGAGTGCATATAACCTGGTCGGGATTGACTATTTCTATGTCAGCGTCCTCCTGAATATCGGCCGCGGTCACAGCGCCCTCTTTCTCGACGTTTATCATCAAACGCTTTGTGTCGCGGTTGGCGCTCTTAGACTTCACCTTAATCTTCTTTAGGTTAAGAACAATGTCGGTTACGTCCTCAACCACGCCGTCTATGCTTTGGAACTCGTGGTCTACGCCGTCTATCCTTATGGAACTTATAGCTGCGCCCTCGATAGAACTAAGAAGCACGCGGCGAAGCGCATTCCCTATTGTGTGCCCAAAGCCCGTTTCAAAAGGCTCTGCCACATACATCGCGTATGTCGGGGTTGCGCTCGATTCGTCCTTTACAAGACGCTTTGGTAATTCAAACTTTCCGAGACGTTTTGCCATTGTCTTCTCCGTTTCTTAAGGGGATTGTTTAGCGGGAATAGAACTCAACGATAAGCTGGTCGTTGATGGTCTTATCCATTTCATCGCGAATCGGAAGCCTGCTGATAGTGCCGCGGAAAGCGTCGTCCACGCGCTCTATCCACGCCGGGGGCGTGCGCAACTGCGACTCGTCAAGCGACCTCTGCGCCAACTGGCGCGACGAACTGCGCTCGCGCACCTCGACAACGTCTCCGGGAACGCATGTGTAGCTCGGAATGTCAACCTTCTTGCCGTTCACCTGAACGTGCCCGTGCGTGACAAACTGGCGCGCCGCCTTGCGCGTGCGCGCAAAACCAAGAAGATATATTATGTTGTCCAAGCGGGTCTCCAAAAGCCTCATGAAGATTTCGCCCGTCACGCCCCTGATGGCTTTCGCCCTCTGGAAAGTCAGGCGGAATTGCTTCTCGCTCAAACCGTACATGAAACGCAATTTCTGCTTCTCATTCAAACCCATGGAATAGTCGGTCACGCGGCGGCGCAAAGTCCTGCCGTGCTGGCCAGGTATGTAGGGCTTGTTCTTCATCGCCTTCTTCTCGGGGAACAGCGCCTGCCCGAAACGACGATTTATCCTTGTTGTTGGTCCTGTATAACGAGACATCTTAAATTCTCCTATTTAAAATTCACTACACCCTGCGGCGTTTCGGCGCACGGCAACCGTTGTGCGGAACCGGCGTGACGTCGGCTATCGACGTGACCACAAAACCGAGCGCCTGAAGCGAACGAATCGCCGAATCGCGCCCCATCCCGGGACCCTTCACGCTCACAGCCACTTCCTTCATTCCGTGGCTCATCGCAACCTTGCCGGCGTCCTGAGTGACAACCTGCGCCGCATAAGCCGTGCTCTTGCGCGACCCGCGGAAGTTCATCTTCCCGGCGCTCGACCAGCTTATCACATTGCCGCTGGCGTCGGTAAAAGACACCTTCGTGTTGTTGAAAGTGGCGTTAATGTGGCAAACTCCGCTGTGAACGTTCTTGCTGCCCTTGGCCTTGCGAATCTTGATTTCGCCAACGTCGCTGGAAAGCAGATCGGCGGCAGTCGGCTGAGAGGCCTTCTGGGGCTCCGCGTTCTCGACAGGATTGGCAACCTTTTCGGCCGCCACAGCTTCTTCTTTCTTCTGTTCTTCGCTCATCTTATCAACCTAAAACTTAGCTCTTGGACACAACCCCGACAGTCTTGCGCACTCCCTTGCGCGTGCGGGCGTTAGTGCTGGTTCTCTGACCGCGAACCGGCAAACCCTTCGCATGGCGCAAACCGCGATAAGACTTTATCGCCGTCAAACGCTTTATGTTGCTGACAACCTCGCGGCGCAAGTCACCCTCAACCTTATACTGATGCTCCGCTATGGCGGTCATTATCTTGTTGATGTGCTCCTCTTTCAGCTCGCTTGCGCGCATAGAGTCCTCAAACCCGCACTCCTGGCAAATCAGCTTCGCCCGCGCGGGACCTATCCCGTATATGTACCTGAGCGCATACTCTACGCGCTTGTTGTTTGGTATGTCTACCCCGAGTAATCTTGGCATAATCTTTCGTTTGTTGAAAAGTTCCTATATTGACTGTTTTTTTTTATTTGAAAAGCCTTTTTTATCAAACCCCTCAAATATCGCCGCCCCGCCGCATGCGCGGCAAACCGGCAAAATTTTCATGGCAACACTACAAGCGCATATCCTCCACCGTCTCACCATTGCGCCAATCCAGCGGAACAGTGAGTATTTCGGCGGGAAGATCCGCGCCCCTAACGAGCACCGTATGTTCTATATGGCAGCTCGGCTTGCCGTCGGATGTCAACACTGTCCATCCGTCGTCTCCGAAAATAATGTCGCCACTCCTGCCCGCGGTGGTCATAGGCTCTATTGCCAAAGTCATACCGCTTCTTAGCAAAGGCCCCGTTCCCGCTCTGCCGTAGTTCGGCACCGCAGGATCTTCATGAAGCCCCCTGCCAACTCCGTGGCCGGTAAAATCACGCACAATACCGTAGCCGCCGCTCTCCACAACGCGCTGAACCGCGGCGGAAATATCGCCAACCTTGTTTCCCGCGCGCGCGGCGTCAATGCCAGCCTCCAAAGACCGCGCGGTAAAATCTATCAGGCGCGCCGTCTCGGGCGAACACTCGCCAACCGCGACAGTCTTGGTATTGTCCCCGACAAAACCTTTATAGATGACACACACGTCCATGCTGACTATGTCGCCGCGCCTCAAAATTCTGTCACTCCTGCCTATCCCGTGTATGACCTCGTCGTTGACGGATACACATATGTAGTTGGGATACCGCAAACCGCCAGCCCTGTATTTGTAACAGGCGCTGCGGCAGGAGTATTCTGCCATGAATCTCTTGGCCGCTTGGTCTATGTCCCAAGTGGATACGCCCTCACGGACCTCTTGGCAGAGTCTATCGAGAACCGTCGCGGCGATCGCGCAAGCTTGGCGCATAATTCTTAAATCTCTTTCCGATTTTATAGGAATCATACGGCGTGCCTTCTAATAACTTATTCGGATTATAGTAAAGAACAAAATTCGCTTTCGCAAGATATACCCCGCCCGCGCTATGCGAAATTGCGCACAACCCAAGCGGCCAAACCCACGAAAAATATTATCAAAAGCGGCGTCCAAAGGGCCCACAGGTTCTTTATTTCCCGCGTGTCCAATATCTGGCGCGTCTGCCCCACACTTCTGCCGCGTATCCTTCCCTGCTTCATGAAGCCGTCGTAATGGCGCTGCAAAAGGTAAGTCTCAACCTGGCGCATGGTGTCCAAAGAAACACCAACCGCTATCAAAGCTCCCGTGCCGCCGAAGAAATGCGCTATCTTTGCCGGTATTCCCCAATACGACATCAAAATGCTGGGGAGAACCGCTATGATAACCAAAAATATTGCACCCGCAAACGTAAGGCGCGTCATGACAAAGTCCAAGAACTTCGCCGTGGTCTCGCCGGGGCGCACCCCGGGTATGTACCCGCCGTTGCGCTTTAGCTCGTCGGAAATCTGAAGCGGCTTGAACATTATCGACACCCAGAAATAACTGAATGCAAACACAAGAGTGCCGTATATCAAATTGTACGTAGATATATTGAAACTGCCGAAGATCTGCTGCGGGAACATTATCAACGCGCTCGCAAATATGATTGGCATAACGCCCGCATAGTTGAGCTTCAAAGGTATGTACGAGCTCTGCCCGCCCATTATCTTTCTGCCCACAACCCTCTTGGCATACTGCACCGGAACCTTGCGGACCGCCTGCAAAAGAACAATCACTCCGGCGGTCACCAAAATCAGCAGCACCAGCATCGCCACCGCCTGCGGCGTGCCTATGGCCGCGCTCTCCGCGCCGACCGCGCGGTTAAACACCATCTCGTAGGCCTGGGAACACGCCCCCGGCAAGGTCTCTATTATGCCGACGGTTATTATTATCGAAACGCCGTTCCCTATTCCGCGCTGCGTTATTTGCTCGCCCAGCCACGTTAGAATCATACACCCCGTGGTCATAAACACCACGCTCGTTATGAAAAACACCGGCAGGTGTCCAGCCACTATTATAGAACCATACTGCGCCGTGTCAAAGCCCGTAAAGAAAGTCTGCGGACTGTAAACAAGCGCATACGCTATCATTGAGCCCTGTATGGCCGCTATAAGAATGGTAAGGTAACGCGTGTACTGCGCTATCTTCTGGCGCCCGGAGTCTCCCTCCTGCATCAGGCGCGCCAAACTCGGCATCACGGCCCCCATCAACTGGAGTATGATGGACGCGCTTATGTAGGGCATAACGCCCAGCGCAAAGAGCGCCCCGTTCATCATGGCGCCCCCGGTAAACATATTGTACAGCCCAGCAAGCCCGCTGCCGTCGTTTGAGGCGGAAGCGTAGTACGCCTGAAGGGGCGTAGGATCAACGCCCGGCAGAGGAATGCCCGCTCCCACGCGAGCTATAAAAATCAGCCCCAGCGTCAAAAATATGCGCTGGCGCAATTCCGGAATCTTAAAGCAATTTGTAAAAGCGCTAAGCATCTCTTATCCAAGCGTAAATATTGTTCCGCCTATTCGGAGGCCCCGTTCAAAACGGCTTTGCCGCCCGCCGCCTCTATCTTCTTGACGGCGCTCTCCGAAAACTTGTCCGCCTTGACCACTACCTTCTTGGTGAGGTCGCCGCAACCCAAAACCTTCACAAGCTTGGAGCTGGCGCGAACCAATCCCGCAACAACCAAAGAGTCGCGAGTGACCTCGTCCAGACCCAAATTCTCAAGGTCGGAAACGTTCACCACCGCAAACTCCTCCTTGAACTTGTTGTTGAAGCCGCGGTGCGGAAGCTTGCGGTACAAAGGCATCTGGCCGCCTTCGAATCCGGGCCTGACATGTCCGCCGCTGCGCGCCTTTGCGCCTTTGTGTCCGCGCCCGGATGTCTTGCCGTGCCCGCTACCTACGCCGCAACCGCGGCGCTTGCTGTAGTGTTTTGCCCCCTTGGGGTTTGAAAGCGTATGTAATTTCATCTCTTACTCCTTGGATTTTAATCCTGACTCTTGAGTGCGGAAATCGCCTCGGACGTGCGCAACTTGTACAGCGCGTCCAATGTGGCGTTCACCATGGCCTTGTCATTGTTGGACCCAAGAGACTTGCTCAACACGTCCTTGACTCCAACGGCCTCCAAAACAGCCCTCACACCGCCGCCGGCTATAACGCCGGTACCAAGGCTCGCCGGGCGAAGCAAAACTATCCCGCCGTCGGCCTCGCCCATTACTTCGTGGGGAATGGTGTTGTCCTTCAAGCTGATGGGCTTCAAAACCTTGCGGGCCCTGTCCGACGCCTTCTTTATTGCGTCCGGAACCTCTTTGGCCTTGCCGTATCCCAGCCCGACCTTGCCTTTCCCGTCGCCAAGAACCACCAGAGCCGAAAACGAAAAACGCCTTCCGCCCTTAACCACCTTGGCGCAACGGCCCACATTGACCACTTTTTCTATGAGTTCGGATTCTTCCTTCTTCTCGGAAGCCGCGTTCTTATTCCTGAATTCTCTACCCATTTTTGCAGCCGTTAAAAATTAATTCCCGTTGAGCGAAGCGCATCCGCAAACGCCTTCACGCAGCCGTGATAGCGGCGCGAACCCCTGTCCAAAACAATTGCGCCAATGCCGGCCTCTTTCAGCTTGCCGCCCATTTTCTCGCCAACCAACTTCGCGCCGTCGACATTCGGAAGAACCTTCTCCGCCTTCAACTCCTTTGAAGTAGTGCACACCGCAACCAGCGTCTTCCCTAAAACGTCGTCTATGCACTGCGCGTAGACGTGCTTGTTCGAAAAACTTATCGAAAGGCGCGGACGCTCCGCAGTGCCGTTCACCTTGCGGCGCACGCGCCAGCGACGCTTCTGTTCCAATACTTTCTTCTGCTGAAATTTCATCTTCTTTTCCTTTCAATGCAAGAGCACTAAGCAGTCTTCTTGCCCTCCTTGCGACGGACAAACTCTCCCTGTATCCTGACACCCTTGCCCTTGTAAGGCTCGACAGGATAAAACGCCTTCAAGTCTGCAGCCACCTGGCCGACCGTCTTCTTGCAGGCGCCGCTTATCGTCACCAGCGGGCTCTTGTCGGGAGCCTCGCCCACAACCACGTTTATGCCCTCCGGCAAATCGTAGTCGCAAGGATGCGCATAGCCCAAAGAAAGCGTTATGTGGCGCCCCTTCAGCTCAGCCTTGAAACCTACACCCTTTATCTCCAACACCTTAGTATAACCGTTTACAACACCCTGCACCATCGCATTGATTATGCTGCGCGCCGTGCCGTGCATCGCCGACGAAAGCCTCGAAGCGGAAGCGGGCTCAACCTTGATCGCGTCGCCTTCCATAGAAATCTTAACGGCGCTGTTGAACTCTTTGCTGAGCTTGCCCTTCGGCCCCTCTATCGACACCGTATTGCCCGAAACCGACGCCTTCACGCCCGCGGGCACATGTACCGGAAGTTTTCCTATCCTACTCATGATGCTCCCTACCAAACTTTGCAAATTATTTCGCCGCCAACCTTCTTGGCGCGGCACTCGGAATCCTTCAGTATCCCGCGGGACGTCGTCAATATAGCTATGCCCAAGCCGTTCAATACGCGCGGAATGTCGCGGTACTCGTGGTACAGTCTGCACCCGGGCTTGCTGACCCTAACTATGCCCGTCAAGGCCGGAACGCCGTTGACAAACTTCATCTTCAACGTGATAACCCTCTTCTTGGGATCCCCGCCAACTTCATAAGAGCTTATGTATCCCTCGCTCTTCAATATCGACGCTATGCCCTCGCGCATCTTCGACCACTGCGTGGCACAGCTTTCCTTGCCTGCCGCGCTCGCGTTGCGAATTATGGTGAGAAAATCGCCTATGCTGTCGTGTGTAGCCATTGTATACTGTCCTTTCGCTTTACCACGATGATTTTGTCACGCCGGGCAACTTTCCGTCGAGAGCCAACTCGCGAAACGTTATGCGCGACACCCCAAACTTGCCCATGTACCCACGGCTCCTGCCGGTGATGGAACAACGGTTCCTTATGCGAATCTTCGACGCATTGCGCGGTATCTTGCAAAGCTTGCGCTGCGCGGCAAAAAAGTCTTCGTCCGATGTCTTCGGATCCTTCAAAATCTTCTTGAGCTCCGCCTTCTTGGCCGCGTATTTAGCAACCAACCTCTGGCGCTTCAAATTCCGTTCTACCGATGATTTCTTAGCCATGATTTGTACCCACTATTTTTTGGCGGCCACGGGAGCCGACGGTTTTCTGAAGGGAACACCAAGCAGTTTCAAAAGCTCGCGTCCCGCGTTGTCGTCGCTGGCTGTCGTCACAATGGTGACGTCCATGCCTATGTTCTTCCTGCCGGGATCCACCGTAACCTCGGGAAATATCGTGTGGTCGGCTATCCCGTAGTTGTAGTTGCCGTTGCCGTCAAACTTCGACGGAACACCGCGAAAGTCGCGTATCGAGGGCAACACTATGCCTATAAATTTGTAGAGAAAATCCCACATTCTGGCGCCGCGCAATGTCACCTTGACGCCGTTGGGCTGCCCCGCGCGAAGCTTGAAGTTGGCTATGCTCTTCTTGGCCTTCGTAACAACAGGCTGCTGGCCGGTGATCTTAGCAACTTCCTTGACAACTTCCTGAACCCAGTTCTTGTCGCTGTCGCTGCGAAGCCCGGAACTTACAACAATCTTCTCCAGATTCGGTATCATGTGCGGATTGTCGACACCCAGAACCTTCTTCAATTCCGGCACCACCTTATCCGCGTAGATCTTCTTTAATACAGGTGTTTTCATATCTTTCGCGTTCTAACCTCCGCTTACGCCTTATTCCTCTTGGAATCAAAACGCCCGGCAGGCATTACATTTGAAATGTGTATGGAAGCCTCGCGCTCGACAAAACCGCCTTCCGGGTTCTTCTCGCTCTTGCGCTCTTTGAATTTGCGCACGTTGACCCCCTCAACCAAAACTCTCTCCTTCTTCGGGAACACCGCAAGTATCTTTCCGCGCGATCCCTTTGCGGAACCGGCTATGACAACTACCTCGTCACCCTTCTTTACAAACCTCTTAGCCATCTTACAAAACCTCCGGTGCAAGAGATATAATCTTCATGAAATTTTTGCCGCGCAACTCGCGAGCCACAGGGCCGAATATACGCGTCCCCTTCGGATTGCCGTTGCCGTCCAATATCACAACCGCGTTCGAGTCGAAACGCAAATACGAACCGTCCGAACGGCGTATCGGAGCCTTAGACCTCACTATGACAGCCTTCGCCACAGTGCCCTTCTTGACCGCCGCATCGGGAGTGGAAGACTTTATCGCCACCACTATAACGTCGCCGACCGCCGCAGTCCTGCTGTGCTGGCCCAAGCGGCGAATCATCATCGCCTCTTTTGCGCCCGTGTTGTCCGCCACAACCAACCTTGTCTGCATCTGTATCATACAAGCGCCTCCTTACTCAACCGACCCGAGAACCTCGGGAGCCTTCTCTACTATGCGAACCACGCGGAACCTCTTGTTCTTGCTGAGGGGACGCGTCTCCATTACCTCAACCCTGTCCCCCACGGAACACTCGTTCTTCTCGTCGTGCGCGTGTATGACCGTCTTGCGGTTTATCTCTTTGCGGTACGACGGATGCGGCACCTTGTACGAATATGTCAGTTTTACGCTCTTGTCTCCAGACCGCGACGTAACTACGCCAACGAGGGTCCTGCGCGTCTTCCTTGCTTGTGCTTGTTCAGCCATTTTTACGCCCCTTATTTCTGTCTCTTAATGGTTTCGCAACGAACTATGTCGCGGCGCAACTGCCTTATGCGCGCGGTGTTTTCAACCACCCCGGCGCTCTTGCGAATGTTCAAGTTCAACAATTCCTCGCGCATGTCGCGCAGTTTCTTGTCAATCTCCTCTACCGAAAGCTCTCTTATCTCTTTTGCCTTCATGCCTTCTATCCCCCAATGTTAGAGCGATTCAACACCTTCGCGAACCACAAACCTGCACTTGAAGGGCAGCTTGCCGTCAGCCAGCCTCATGGCCTCGCGAGCCATGCTCTCGGGAATGCCGGACGCCTCGAACAAAATCGTGGCGGGCTTTACTATCACGCACCAATATTCAACCGCGCCCTTGCCTTTTCCCATGCGGGTTTCGGCGGGCTTCTTGGTCACGCTCTTCTGAGGGAACACCCTCATCCAAACCTTGCCGCGGCGCTTGAAATGCCTGTTTATAGCAACTCGGGCAGCCTCAAGCTGCGAAGCCGAGCACTTGCCCCTCTCCAACGCCTGTATTGCGAAATCTCCAAACGCAATTGTGTCGCCACCCTTGGCCATGCCGCGATTGCGCCCCTTGTGGACCTTGCGGTACTTCGTCTTTGCCGGAAGTATATTTGCCATTGCTGTGTACTTCTTTCCCCTAAAATTACATATTGTCTTCGGGCTTGAGGCACAACCAACACTTTACGCCTATCTTCCCGTAAACCGTGTGCGCCTCCGTAAACCCGTAGTCGATGTTCTCGCGGAGGGTGTGAAGCGGTATGCGCCCCTTTCTCTGCCACTCCGTGCGCGCTATCTCCGCGCCACCCAAACGCCCGGACACCTGAATCTTTATTCCATCGGCGCCCATGTTCATGCACGAAAGTATCGCCTTCTTAACCGCGCGGCGGAAAGACACCCTGCGCTCAAGCTGCAAGGCAACATTCTCGGCAACCAAGAATGCAACCAAATCGGGCTTCTTGACTTCCTGTATGTCCACCAAGACATCCTTGCCGATAAACTTTGCCAAATCGGCCTTTAACTGGTCGAGCAATGCGCCCTTCTGACCAATCACTACACCGGGTCTGGCGGTGTAAATCTTCACGCGTATGCGCTGACCTGCGCGCTCTATGAAGATTCTGGGCACCGACGCGCCCTTTAGTCTCTCACGGAGAAATTCGCGAATGCGATAGTCTTCCGCCAAGAACTTGGAATAATCCGCCTTGTTCGCATACCAGCGCGAATCCCAATCGCGGCGAACCGCAAGACGAAAACCTTTAGGATTTACTTTTTGTCCCATATTTT
>CASEFZ010000050.1 GCA_949287395.1 uncultured Verrucomicrobiota bacterium | reverse complement strand
CGAAAACGAGGGCGATATGATAGTTGCCGCCGAAAAGATAACTCCGCAGATAGTCAATACCATGGTCAGGTTTGCGCGCGGGTTGGTTTGCGTTCCCACAACAAGCCAGCGCCTGACAGAGCTTGGCATAGACGACATGGTGCGCCTTAACCGCGATGCCAAGGGAACGGCGTTTACTGTCACAGTTGACGCCTCCAGCGGGGTTACCACGGGCATAAGCGCCGCAGACAGGGCCAGAACCATACGTTTGATGGCCGACAGGAACGCTTCTGCGGCTGACTTTGTCAGCCCCGGGCATGTAAATCCGCTCAGGGCGCGGCCCGGCGGCGTGCTTCAGCGCGCCGGCCACACGGAGGCTGCGGTGGATTTGGCGCGGCTGGCCGGCTTGTACCCTTGCGCGGCAATATGCGAGATAATGAACGACGACGGCACAATGGCGCGGCTGCCGGATTTGATAGATTTTAAGAGGCGCCACAACATGAAGTTGATGACGGTGGCGTCGTTGATAGAGTATAGGCTCAAACGCGACACCCTCATAAAAAAGCTGTTTGAGCGCGATTTTGACACGCAGTTCGGCGCTTTTAAATTGGTCGGGCTAAGCTCGGTTGACGGAAGGGTGCACTACGCGCTTGTCAAAGGCGAAATAAGCGGGGAACCAACCCTTGCGAGGGTGCATTCTGAGAACGTGTTTGAGGACATGTTCTGTGAGGCTGGAGGTGTGCTTGGCGCGTCAAATTTTGCCGAGGCGCTAAAGATTATATCGCGGCAGGGCTGCGGGGCGGCAATATACATAAGCCAGCCGTGCGGGGGAATAAAAGTTCCGGAAGGCGAGGCTTTGCTGCCCACGATGAGGGACTACGGAGTTGGAGCCCAAATTTTGCGCGTGTTGGGGTTCAAAAAAATCAGGCTGATGACTACCCATCCCGGAAAACACAGATTGCCCGAGGGCTTTGGATTGGAAATTGTGGAGGAGGTCAAGATTGGAGGTGCAGAATGAGTTTTGACAAGGCTAAGAATTTATCGAAAGACGGAAGCGGATACGCGTTTGCGGTTGTGGCGTCGCGCTTCAACGGAGAGTTGGTTGATGCGCTTTTGGATGATGTGTTGAAAGTGTTTTCCGACGGGGGGGTTGCGCGAGCAAACACCAGGGTTGTGCGCGTTCCGGGCGCGACGGAGATACCGGCAATGGCCTCGCTTTTGGCCTCCACCGGCAATTACGACGCCGTTGTGGCGCTGGGCGTGGTTATAAAGGGTCAGACGCCCCACCATGAAATTATAGGCAACAGCACTGCGGTGGCCTTGCAGCATGCCGCGGTTAAAAGCGGCGTTCCGATAATAAACGGGATAATTGTGACCAACGACAGGTCCCAGGCGGAGGCGCGCACAACGGGAAAGATAAGGCGCGGAGTGGAGTTTGGGGAATCGGCGCTGGACATGGCCCATGTGGCGGAGGACGTTTTTTCGGAGTATTTGGACTCCGTGGACAACGGGGATTTTTTTGACGAAGATTTTGGCGAAGGCGTTGCCGAGTTTTTGGATGGCGACGACGATGTTGTTCTTTTGCCGGAGGACGAAATATACGAAAAGGGAGTGCAGAAAAAACGCGTAGCCAAGAGGTCGAGAAAGCCGAGAAAGGGTTAAATTTCTATGCAGGACAAAGAGAATCAAAAATACTCGAACCGCCGGGAGAACCGCGCGGCGGCAATGCAGATTCTGTACATGTTGGACATGAACAAGCGCGACGATTCCAACGCCGCCATTGCGGAATTTCTGTCCGGGCTGGAGCATCCGCGCGAATACTACGCCTTTGCCGAGGAGCTTGTAGCCGGCTTTCTGGCCAATTCTGCGGATATAGACGCTGCGATATCCAAAAGCGCGAAGAATTGGACAATGGACAGAATTGCGCGCGTGGATTTGGCAATATTGAGGCTGGCGGTTTTTGAGTTGCTCTTCAGGACAGACATACCGCCCATTGTTTCGATAAACGAGGCCATAGATTTGTCTAAGATTTACGCGGGTGCGGATTCCCGCAGGTTTATAAACGGGGTTTTGGACAATATAAAGGAGAAGCTTAACAGGCCGTTGCGCTCGGCGTCGAAGTAGGGGACGGCTGGAATGTTTTCCGTTTTTAAGAAATTTCGCGATGGCCTGAAGAAGACGGCGGCGGCCGCGTTGGGCGGATTGGGCGCGCTCTTCGGCAGAAGGATAAGCGACGCGGACATTGAGTCCATAGAGGAGACCCTGTACGGGGCGGATTTTGGGCTTGAGACCACAGAGCAGATAGTAGGGGCGATACGCCGAGAGTATGCCCGCAATAAGGAGCTTCGCGGCCGCGAGGCGGCGGAGATAGGGGCGGCGGTCTTGAAAGACATACTTTCCGGCAGCGAAGCCGAATTTGCGAGGGCGCCCGACGGCCTTCCGACTGTCGTGTGTCTTGTCGGCGTAAACGGGGCTGGAAAGACCACGACCGCCGCGAAGCTCGCCCAGAAGTTCATGGACTGCGGAGAGAGCGTTTTGCTTGGCGCGTGCGACACATTCAGGGCGGCTGCCAACGAGCAAATAAGCGTTTGGGCGAAAAAGCTTGGGGTGGACATAGTGGAGAGCCGCCAGGGCGCGGACAGCGCGGCTGCAGCGTGGGACGCGTGGCAGGCGGCGAAGGCGCGCGGCGCAAAATGGCTGATAATAGACACGGCAGGGCGCCTGCATACAAAGGAAAATTTGATGGGCGAGCTCGCAAAAATAAGGCGCGTGCTCGCAAAAAACGACCCTACATCCCCGCACAATTCGGTGATAGTTTTGGACGCAAGTTTGGGGTCTAACAGCATAGAGCAGGCGAAGGCGTTTAACGAGAGCTTTGGGTTGACCTCGATGATTGTCACAAAGCTTGACGGCACCTCAAAGGGAGGTGCGCTTGCCGGTATTTACAGGGAATTGAAGCTTCCGATAGCCTATGTGGGGCTTGGCGAAAAGGCGCAGGATTTGCAAAAATTCGATTCTGCGGCGTATGCGGAGGGGGTTTTCGGACTGGAAAAAAACGAGTAGGGAGGTTTCGATGATAGAGGAAAGAGTTTTGCTGGGAGAGCGTTCGTACTCGATTCACATAGGGCGTGGGGCGTTTGAGTTGGCGGTCGGCGAGAGCGCAGGGCTGTCTTGCTCAAAGATAAAGACGGCGGTGGTTTCGGACGCGAAGGTTGCGCGCCTGCACGCGGAGAAACTTTCCAGGCTTGGCGCTCCAAGCGACAGAATGGAAAAAGACGGAACCGAAAAGAGCAAGACATTTGGCGAGCTTGAGGATTTGTGCTCGCGTTTTGCCGGAATGGGCTTGGATAGAAAAAGCGCGGTGTTTGCGGTAGGCGGCGGCGTTATAGGCGATCTGGTTGGCTTTGCGGCGGCGGTGTACATGAGGGGAATAGATTTTTACCAAGTTCCCACTACACTCTTGGCCATGGTGGACAGTTCGGTGGGAGGAAAGACCGGCATAAATATAGACGAGGGAAAGAACCTTGTGGGGGCGTTTCACCAGCCTCGCGCGGTGTTTGCCGACATGGAGTTTTTAGACACCCTTCCAAAAAACGAATTTGCCGCGGGAATGGCGGAGGTGATAAAATACGGGCTGTTGGCCGACAGGGAGTTTTTCGAGATGATGTATGCACTTGAGGAGCCTCTGAACCCGCGCCATCCCCGCATGGCGGAGGCCGTCGGCAGGTGCTGCGCGTTGAAGGCCGGCGTGGTTTCCGGTGACGAGCGCGAAAATTCGCCGAACGGCGGGCGCAGCCTTTTAAATTTGGGGCATACATTCGGCCATGCAATAGAAAAATGTGCCGGATACGGAACCTATCTGCACGGCGAGGCCGTGGCGATTGGCATGGTTATGGCGGCCGAATTTTCGGTGCGCATGTGCGGCCTAAAAATATCGGATGCGGAGCGCATAAGGGAGCTTTTGCTGAGGTATTCGCTGCCGGTATCGCTCAGAAGGCCCATAGCGGCGGAGGCCCTGCTGGAGGCAATGCAGCGCGACAAGAAGGCGGTTTCGGGGTCTCTTAGATTTGTGCTGATGGACGAAATAGGAAAGGCTAAGACTCAGCCGGTCGATTCGGCCGAGGTGCTGGATTTTCTTAAAAGTTTTGCTTGAGCGATGCGGGTATGCCCGACAGACGCGCATTGCCATGCGGAATTTTCGGCGGCCGCGGCGAACGGGGTCCGGCTTTGCGCCGATGCCTGCTTTTGCGGAAAATGGGAGGCTTTAAGAAAGTTCGATGCTTTTCCGGTAGAGAAGGCTTTCGGGATACATCCGGATTTGGAGGGGTCTGGATTGTCTGCGCAATCGTGCAACTTCCATGCGGATCTTGAGAGGCGGTTGCGCGAGTTGGAGGGTCTGGCGCGCAGTGCGGCTGCGGTGGGCGAAGCCGGGCTTGATGTGTCGCTGAAGGATCGGGTGGCTATGGATATTCAAAAAAACGTTTTCCAGGCGCAGCTTGAAATTGCCGACAAGTTTGGCAAACCGGTGATAGTGCATTGCGTTGGGGCGTTTGGGAAAACCCTCGAGATGCTTGAAATCTGGCGCGCAAAAGACGCCGCAAAAAAAGTAGGAAAAAACTTTATGCTGCATGCGGCGCGCTGTTCAAAAGAAATGGTTGAAAGATTCGCGAAGCTGGGGGGGTATTTTTCTTTCGGGTTGAGAGAGCTGTCTTGCAAAAGGGGACAGGAAGCCGCCTGCTGCGCCCCGGCAGACAGGCTGTTGGTGGAGAGCGACTCTGCGCCTTCGGAACAGATTGTTCTTGAGACTCTCTCGAAACTCGGGGAGCTAAGGGGCGTGCGGGAACCTGAAATTTTAAGAACCGTTTGCGAAAACTATGCGAGGTTTTTTGGGTTGGAGATTGTTTGAGGAATGCAAGTGAGGGAAAGGTTCGATAGAAGCGATATTTTGTACGGGGCGGATGCCGGGCGGGTGTTCCAGTCGGCGAGGGTTGCAGTGTGCGGACTTGGGGCGGTAGGCTCGTTTGCGGCGGAGGCGCTGGCAAGGGTTGGAATAGGAAATTTCCTTCTTGTAGATTTTGACAGGGTGGAATTGTCGAATGTGAACAGGCAGCTTTGCGCGCTTGAAAGCACCCTTGGAATGAAAAAAACCGATGTTGTGAAATCGAGAATTTTGGATATAAACCCGGCCTCAAATGTGGAGCTTTGGGACGGATTTATAGATGCGGATTCAGTTGGAAAAATATTGGAATGGGGCGCGGACGTTGTTGTTGATGCGATAGACACGCTGCGCTCAAAGGCTTGCCTGCTTGAATGTTGCGCGAAGGCGCCGGTGGCGGTGGTCTCAAGTATGGGGGCGGCAAGGAGAAGAGATCCGCTGAAGGTAAAAGTTGCGGATTTGTTCGGGACAAGCGGATGCCCATTGGCGGCCCAGCTTAGAAGGCAGCTTAAAATTGCGGGAATAAAAAGGGGAAGCATTGAATGTGTCTATTCGGACGAGTCCCCTGCGGAAAGTTCTCATTTTGAGCTTGAGGGAGGAACGGGGAAGCCTAAGTTGGCAAGTACTCCCACTGTGACGGGGACATTCGGCCTAAATTTGGCAAATTTGGCCATATTGTCGCTGCTTGAAAGGGGGGCTAATTTTAAGACGGCGGAGATTTTTTCCGATTAAAAGGACAAATTTTTGAGCAAAATGGGGTTTTGTTTGTCAAATAGTTTGGTTGCGCATTCCCGAATATAAATTCGGGAAGGCTTGGACTTTTGAATAGAAGATGTCGCTTTACGATAGAGACTACATGAGGAACCGTGGGGGATATGCGCGCTCCGACGCGGGCGGCGTATTTTCCCAGTTGAGGGTTTTGGGTGCGGTGAAGGTGCTTATATTGATAAACGCGATATGTTTTGCGCTGGAGATAGTTTTTGATTCCGTATTCGGATATGGCGCGTTTTTTGGCATGTTTGAATTGTCGGTGCCGGCGCTGTTGTCTGGGAAGGTGTGGACTCTTCTTACGTATTCTTTCCTGCATGCAGATTTTTTCCACATATTTGCAAATATGCTGGGCCTGTTCTTCATCGGGACGCCGCTTGAAAAAATGATAGGGACGCGCCGCTTTTGCGCGGTGTATTTTCTTGGGGCGCTCCTTGGCGGATTGTTGTGGCTGGCGCTGTCTTGGAATGACAGAGAGGGCCTTGTGGGGGCTTCGGCGGCGGTTATGTCGGTTTTTGCGTGCTTTTGCGCGGTTTGTCCGCCTTATCCCATTACATTTTTACTGTTTTTCGTGTTGCCGGTGTCGATGAGGCCAATGACGATGCTGAAAATAGCGGCGCTGATTGAGGTTTTGGGCTTGGTGTCGTCTTTCGGGGGGGCTGGGAGTGTTGTGGCATATTCGGCGCACCTTGGAGGCATGGGAGCTGGATTATTGGCCGCGCGCGCTTTTTCGGGTAGGATAAAGCTTGTTGGCATATTTGCCGATAAAATGCGCAAGTTCTTTAAAGTTGCGCATACGGCGGATTTGGAAAACGGGCAAAAGAGGGCGGCCGACTATAAATTCAGCGTTGATATAAGGGGAGACGGCCGCGGAGTTTCAGGCGGGAAGGAAGAAGGCCCATCCATGTCGCGCCGGGTTGACGAAATTTTGGACAAAATAAACGAGAGGGGGTTTTCCTCTTTGACCGAGGAGGAAAGGGATTTTTTAAGAAGGGCGCGCGACGCCTCAAAATAGAAAACTGGATTTCTGCTTTCTGGAAAGGGTTAATGGCTTGAGTTTGGAAAGCGGCTGCCTATTATGGAGGAGTTTTATGAATGGACTGAAAAAGTATTTTAAATTGTTGGCTTTTTTTGTGGTTGGCGTTGCGTGTGCGTCTCTGTGGGCTTCCGGCGGCGGAATCGACACGCTTCAAACGAGCAGCAAAATGCGCAACGAAACGCGCTACATGGTATTTTGCCTCGAGCGCGCGCATTACCAAAGAACGGCCGTGACGGATTTGGACGTAAGGGAGTTTATACGCCTATACATGCAAAACATAGACTTCTTTAAGCTGTTCTTTACTGCTGCTGACGTCCAGTATTTTCAGGACCTGTTTGCCCCGTCGATAGACATAACTTTGCGGCAGGGCACATTGCTGCCGGCCTTTACCATATACGAGCGCTTTTTAGAGCGCGCCCAAGAGCGCCTTGATTGGATAAAAAAGCGCATGAAGCAGCCATTTGATTTTTCTGCAAAGGAAACTTTCCGGCCCGACAGAAGCAAGGAAAATTGGCCCAAAGATTGGGAGGAAGCCAACGCATTGTGGAATCAGCGCTTAAAGTACGACATAATAAACCAGATACTTGGCTATAACGACGAGGATTCTTCGGCGGCTTCGCTGGACGAGGAGGATCCTCTCAAGGCTACTGTTCCTCCGAAGAAAAAATCTGAGGGCAAATCTTCCGGGAAGGGCGTTTCCGCCGGCGAAACATTGGCAGATGAAAACGCCCGGGAGGCGGAGGTTGAAAAACTTGAAAAAAGCGCGCCAAAAACTTTTGAGGAGAAACTTGCCAAGGCCGAGGAGGAAGTGTTGTCGCGCTACGAAAGAATCATAGAAAACTACAAGAAGAGCGATTCTATAGAAATTCAGGAAATATATTTGAACACGCTTTCAAACTTATACGACCCGCATTCGTCATTTTTGTCCGAGTACTTTTTGGAGGAGTTTGATATTTCCGTGAGAAACGCTCTTATTGGGATAGGTGCGGTTTTGCAGGATAAGGACGGCTACTGCGTCATAAATGAGCTTATGGTGGGTGGACCGGCGGAAGAATGCGGGCAGCTTAAACCCGGAGATAAAATAGTTGGGGTGGGGCAGGAGACCGGAGAAATAGTGGATACGGTTGGAATGAAGTTGAGGAAGATTGTGCACATGATACGCGGCCCCGAAGGGAGCAAGGTAAGGCTGCTTATACAGCCGGCGTCGAATCCCTCCGCGCAGAAGCTTGTAGTGTTGGTGCGCAAGGAGATCAAGTTGACCACCAAGCTTGCCAAAGCCGACATTTACACGGTTCCGGTGGGCGACAAAACGGTTCCGGTAGGCGTGATAGATTTGCCGGCATTTTACGGCGACGGCGTTGGAGCAAATTCAAGCGGAAAAATAGGGTTTAGCACAACCAGAGACGTGGAAGAACTGATAGGGAAGCTTAAGGCGCGCGGTGTTAAGGGGATAATATTGGACCTAAGGCGCAATGGCGGAGGCTTCCTAAACGAGGCCGTTGATTTGGCAGGTTTGTTTATAAAGACGGGCCCCGTTGTCCAAGTGCGCGACGCCTCGGGCAGGGTTTCCCAGTTGCGCGACGAAAACGAGAAAATTGCCTGGGACGGCCCGCTGATGATATTGGTAAGCCGTCTTTCGGCGTCGGCCACCGAGATTGTGGCCGGAGCCTTGCAGGACCATAAAAGGGCCATAATAGTTGGCGATATGGCGACCCACGGCAAAGGTACCGTACAGGCTGTTTACAACCTGAACAATTTTGATCCCGAGCAGAAGTCGGCTGCTAAGGTGACGGTGCAGAAGTGGTATGCACCCAACGGCGAGTCCATCCAGGTAAAGGGTGTGCATTCTGACATAGTGCTTCCGTCGGTATACGACTATATGGAGATAGGCGAGCAGTATAAGGACTACGCGCTTAAGTGGGATAGCATAACGCCTGATTCCATAGAAGAACTTTACGGGTACGGATTTCCAAAGGGCGAAGCCGAAAAACTTATGGCCGAGTTGACGCGCAATTCGCAACAGCGCCGCGCCAATCTTGAGGAATTCAAAGTTTGGAATGAGCGCATAGACAGGTTTAAGAAGCTCCAGGAAAAAAAGGATTGGAGCATAAACCTCAAGGAGCGCGAGGCCGAGCTTAAAGACGACGAAGCTTTTGCCGAAAAAATGAAGCAAAAGCAGAAAGAACTGGCCAAGCTCAATTTTGCCAAGGAGGAAATTCTTTTGGATAGCGCCCGCGAGGAGCTTGAGAAGGCCGAGGCCGAGGAAAAGAAAAAGGAGGCAAGCTCCGATGGAAGCGAACTTAAAACTGGTTCGGAAACAGCTTCCCAATCCGGCATTAAAGACGGCGCAAAACAGCAAAATGGCGACAAACTTGCCGCTGAAGCGGGTGGCAAACAGGAAAAAGCTGCCGAATCAAAGTCTAAAAAGGCGTCGAAGTCAAAGAGGTCGTCCAAGAAATCCGGGGCGTCTCTTGTGGACGATTCGGACGAGGAAATACCCGATTTCGACGTTCAGTTGAGGGAGGCTTTGCGCATCATGGGAGACGTGTTGCAGCTTCAATCCAACCAGCCGAAGGTTCCTTTGCCGTCGCCAGCGCCAGCGCCGAAGCCGGTTGCGAAGGGCGAATAGTTGCTTGTGTGGCGCCCGGAGTTTTTTAATTGTTTATATCTGAAAATCTGCACCGCGCGTGAAATTTGCGCGGTGCTTTTTTTGGGGAAGTGTAAATTGAATGGTTAATTCGCCTGTTGGGATTTTGTCGGGCGGTTGCACGTTCGGTTTTGCCCAAAAGGCTTCGGAATGGTTGTCGATGCGCCTTTTGAAGCTTGCTGGAAAAATTTTGGCGCCGGCTGGGCATGGGCTTGGAAGCTTCAGGATATTATTTTGAATTTACAAGGCGGAACCACATGTTTGCCGGGAGTTGCAGGTAAGCCGCCTCATTTTAGATAAAACTTAATTTTACCCATGCCGCTTTTTGCCTCATTTAAGTTGTCCACGCCGTGGAAAAAAGGAAGCCGGGTACGCTTTTGTCCGTCAAAATCGTTTAAAACGGCCGCAAAGCCTATAGAGGAATTCATATCCGGCGCCTCCGTTGAGCCCAGAGCCTTCCATGGCAAATATATCTGGTAAACGGTTCTATAATTTGGTGGGCCTAGCCGCAAAACCTTTGCCTTGGAATAGGCTGCAGGCCCGCCCTTTACAATGTCGGAATATGCCCGGAACACCCACGACATGCAGCCGCCGTCGCGTTTCCTTGCGAAGCCGTATGAGACAAGCCTGTGGCCCTGGTATTTGTTGCCGCCAATGTTGTTTTCGTCCCACGGGGCGTCGGCGTCTATATCGAGAAGGATTTGCAGGCTGTCTTGCCTGTGCATGTTTTGCCAAAGGTCGTTTTGGATATGTTTTGAATCGGCGGCGGAAATTCTGAAAGCTATGCCGGAATCGTCGGCGGCGCACTGCAAACTTACGGAAAAATCAGGAGCTGAACTTCCAAGTTTGATTAGATCGGCCCCGGTGTGCCACTTGTCCATGCGGACGGCAGGCACTTTTTCCCAGTTTATTTCCTTATTCTTAAAGTAGGGGAAATAGAGGGCGGTGAAGTCGTAGGGGATTTCGCGCGACCATTCAAACGGCTGGAAAACTTTGAATTTGGCGGATCCTGAAATGCGTTTGGCATTTTTTACTGCAAGGGTAAATTCCACGGGATTGTCGCCGCCGCGTATATCCGCAACTTTTTCGGAAAGGATTTTCCCGCGCTTGTCTTCAATCCAAGCCTTCATCTTTATGGGGGCGGAATAATCCGATTTTACATTGTAGCAGAACTTAACAGACGGCCTGTCTGAAAGGGTTTGGGCGCCTTTGAATTCAACGTCTATTCCCTTTAGCACACCGAACTTTCTCAGAAAAAATTTTCCTTGGGAAGTTTTAAAAAGCGCCTCGTAAGAACCGGGTTTGGCCTTGGTAAAAGTTATTTGATTTTGCACGTCGAGTATTTCTGGAACAGCCAAAACGGGATCTTTAAATTTGACTGGCGAAGTTTGGAACAACTCTTCCGAGCTTAAGACCTCGATATTCGACAAGTTTGGATTGTCGAAACTCAAGTAGACGGGCGATGGCGACACCTCCGTTTCCGCAGCGGCCTCTTTGGGCGTTCCGCACATCGAAACAATGGAGATTGGCTTTTGCGGCAATTTTATTTTTCTGCTTTCCGCAGTTGTCCACATGGCCCATAGAGACCCTTCAGGCGTCTTGAAAGATACGCAATATAAGTCGGGGGCGAAATTTATAAGTTTTGCGTTCTTTGCCGCTCCGGCAATTTTTGCGAGAGTCGAAAACGCGGCCGCCTGTGGAAGCGGCTGGTTGTCGAATCTGTATGAGGAAAATTCCGGGAAGTCCCTTCCGCCGCCCTGTCCGTCAAAGAGGCACATGCCGTATACGCCCTCGGCGGCCGATAAAAGCATGGCCCTTGCTGCGTACCTTGCCTTGTCCAATTCGGAATGGACGGAGTACTTTGACTCTATGCCCTTTGACATCCAACCAAATTCGCTGATGACTATTGGCAAATCTTTCAGGCCGTTTTTTTTCAAAACAGCCTTCAGCGCGCGAACCCGCAAGATAAATCCCTCTTCGGGTATGCTTCCGCTTTCATAGTTGTGGGTGTTTAGAATATCAACCCCGTCAAACATGCCCATTGATATGTATTTTTCAATCTTCTCAGGAAATATGCCATAGCTGCAATAAGCAGCTATTTTGGCTTCGGGATATGCGCGTTTTACAGCCTTGGCAAAATGTTTGTGGGATTCAACCATGATGGAATCGTCAAATAGCCTGGTATCGGGCTCGTTTTGCCAGCAGAAGCTCGAGGGTTTTTCCTTGAGGGAGCGAACGAATCCTTCCACGATTTTCTCGTATTCGTCCCATTCGGTTGGCGGCCTTAAATTGCCGGTAGTATGCTTGGGGTCTTTTATCCATGAGGGGTAGTCGGGGTGCCCCGACAAATGGCTGGTGAAACGCCTGTCGTCGCCTTTTGAATACCAGTTGAATGTGTTGTTTTTAAATGTGTATGCACCGGTTTTTCCGCGCTCAACGCCGTGCTGAAGGCTGTAAAGGTTGTAATTGTGGTTTACGCCCAAATCCATTGCAAAGCTTGGCGGAAGCCTTCTGGTGACCATTCCGAAGGGGGAGTTGCGCCTGGCGCTTTCGTTCATCGGGCGCCCCGCAACAAAAGCCGTGGCTGATGAGACTATCTTGGAGGCGTCTTTGTAGGTGGCATCGGCTTCTATGCGGTAAAATCCGCGCCGTCTTAAATCCACTCTAAAGCAAGTGTCGAATTTATCGGCGGGCTGTTCTAAGACGAGTTTTTTTTCTTCATCGAACAGCCTGACCTTGGCCGAAATTATGTTTTGGGGATAGGCCCATTTTATTTCGGCGCATCCATCATCTCTAAAAAATGTGTTAAAGGCGGCGGGGGTCTTTATTTGGTGGTTTATTTGAACTTCGTCGCGCAGGGAGAGCGATGCTATTCTAAACTCGGCTTCCGGGGCCTTTGCCTCGGCGATGAACACAATGCGCACGCGGTTTGCGGTGGGCGACATTCTGCCGGTTGACGTCAAATTTTCCCACTCGCGTTGGCGGTCTGCGTACAAATCAAAAAAAGCGTCGTGGCCGGCTCTTGTGGGCTGGTGGGATTTTGCGGTTTGCCACCATTTGCCCTGCTGTATGCGTACTTGCAGCGAAGAGTTCTCTCCGCTTTTGGCGCACAGGCGCATGCCCAGTTCCAAAGTGCGTTCCGTTATGGGGGCGCTTTTCTCAAAAGCTTTTATTGGAATTTCAGGCCCGGTTATTTCAACCGGGACGCCGGTTTTGCTAAATTTTATTACCAGCGCCGGAGACGCGTTTATGCCGCCGTTGGGAGAATACTCCACACTTGCATATTCCGGGTTTTTAGACTCAAAGCTTTTCGCGTTTTCGGGCGTTATTGGAAGGCTGTACGAAAAAGAATTTAAACGCTTTCCCCATGCGGATACGCTGTATTCGGCTTCCGGGGCAAATTCCGCACCTGCCGTTGCGAAGCGGAGAATCGATACGGCAAAGATTGAAAACAAAAATTTCTTCATGTTAATGCGTGGGTATGCCCGAAGTATGGGGGCTTGTCAAACTAATGGGAATACCAGAGCCTTGCCGTGTGGGGTGTGCGCAGGGGGCAAATGCGGGCGTATTTTTGTGGAATTTCTTTTTTTAGTTCGGAGAGTTTCCATGCTTTTTATGCCTTGATGATTGGCGCGGGGGAGGGCTCTTGCCGCGCGGGTATGCCCTGACAGGGCTGAATCTGTATTTGCGGAAATTTTGCTTATATTTGTTTTTGGACATTGTTTTTTCAACAGCGCGTCCGGAAAAATAAATTGGTAAAAAGGCCAAAGTGTTGGAATATTGGCAAAATTAAAAAAAATGGGCGCGGTAAAAAAAGCTTTACAAATTTCGGCCGCGTCAGATTATTCTAAGCTGTTTAAACCTTCATATAAGGAGTAGGACTAATGTCAGACATAGAACAAAGAGTAAAAGAAATCATAGTAAAGCAGCTCAACGTACAGGAAGGGCAAATCACCCCCGATGCCAGCTTCATTGATGACCTCGGTGCCGATTCGCTTGACACTGTTGAGCTTATTATGGCGTTCGAAGAAGAGTTCAAAGACCAGATGGGCGGACAGGAAATTCCGGAGTCCGACGCTGAAAAGCTTACTACGGTGGGCAAGGTCATTGATTATATCAAGGCCAAGTCTGGGAATGCTTAGGCCGCGAGCCCAGTAGATTTTTCGACGACCCGCGGGAGCCGAGGCTTCTCGGGTTGTTTTTTTAAGGTGGCGCAGCAACGCCGGGTTTTGTGTTGCGGGCGCGTTTGGCACGATGTGAAATTACCGGGGAAGATTGGTTTTTACGGCTCCGGGCAACTGAAAGAGGTTGGTAGTATGTCGAGAGAAAAGATTGTTGTGACTGGTTTGGGCGTCATATCTCCGTTTGGAGACGGGGTTGAAGTTTTTTGGGACGCGCTTAAAAATTCAAAGATAGCAATAGGGAAGGTTAGTTTGTTCGACGCTTCCCAGTTGAACTGCCAGGTTGCGGCCGAATGCAAGAATTTTGATCCCACAAAATATATGGATCCTAAAGAGGCGAAGAGGAGCGACAGGTACACCCACTTTGCCGTTGCCGCCGCTAAATTGGCCATTGCGGACGCAGGCATAAACATGGACGAAGTCAATAGGGACAGAATGGGGGTTTTGATAGGTTCAGGCGTCGGCGGAATGGATACTATAGAGAAGCAGTCCCATGCGTTCTTTGATAGGGGCCCAAGAAGGGTGTCGCCTTTCATGATACCCAATTTGCTTTCAAACATGTCGTCGGGGGTGGTTGCAATAGAGCTTGGCGCGCGCGGGGTGAACTTTAGCGTTGTCAGCGCGTGCGCTACGGGCACCCACGCCATAGGCGAGGCTATGCTGCACCTCCAAAACGGCCGCGAGGACATTATATTGGCGGGCGGCAGCGAAGCCGCGGTGACCCCGCTTAGCTTTGCGGGCTTTTGCGCCATGAAAGCTATGGCGACAAATTTTAACGACACCCCTGAGCGCGCTTCGCGCCCGTTTGACGCAGACCGTTGCGGCTTTGTAATGGGCGAAGGGGCGGGCATACTTGTGCTTGAGCGATACGAACACGCAGTCAAGCGCGGCGCCAAGATATATTGCGAGATTTCAGGCTACGGCGCCACTTGCGACGCTTACCACATCACGAGTCCCGATGTGGAGGGCAATGGCCTTTCACACTGTTTAGAGCGTGTCCTTGCCGATGCGGGAGTGTCCGTTGACCAGGTTGACTACATAAATGCGCACGGAACTTCCACGCCCTACAACGACAAGTTTGAGACTGCCGCAATCAGAAAAGTGTTCGGGCCAGCCGCGGACAAGTTGATGGTTAGCTCAACCAAGGGAATGACGGGTCACATGCTCGGCGCGGCCGGAGCCATAGAAGCCGCGGTATGCGCCAAAACTATACAGGAGGGGATAGTTCCTCCCACCGTAAATTATGAGCATCCCGACCCTGACTGCGATTTGGACTGCGTTCCGAATGTCGCCAGAGAGCACAATGTCGATATTGCCGTAAGCACAAATTTGGGCTTTGGCGGGCACAACGGAGCCTTGTTGTTCAGAAAATTCAAGGGTTAGTTTTTCCTTTTTTCAAGGGCCCCGTTTTTTTAACGGGGCTTTTTTTTGCTTTTCCATGCCGAAATAGGCCGGGAAGTAGCGCTTGTGCGGCGCGCCAAAAAGTGGGAGGCTTGACGGAAAAGAGCGGTTTTATGCGTGGAAATTTATGTTGTTTGGCAAAAAATTGCGGCACTAAAATGCAGGCTTAATGCGCGATTTGCCGCACGAAAAAATATCCTTTCGGCGGCGTTTTTTCCGCTTGTTTTTTTACAGGGAAATTCGGCCTTAAAATGCGGCATTAACCTTTTGCAGGTTTAATCTCGGGGCGCCACATATCAATGCCGGCAAGTGGATGGTTTCGGTGCCAATCCAACATTTCTTCGGGGGTTTTTACGGAATCTTCTATAACTGCGCGGCAATAGGAAATTCCCGGGATATTTTCATTTTCGGGTTCTGAAAATTTCAATTGTAAAATTGTTTCACGCAGTTGGGCAGTCAGGGATTTTTTTATGATTCGGGCAGTTTCTTCAAAGTAGCCGTCGAAAGGCGATGCTGTTTTTATGTTTATAATATCTATGCTCCAATCCGCATCGTCGGGGCCACGGACAACCGCGTGCCACTCCATGCATTCCTCGCGGGTGCTTGATAGATCAAGAAAGGAGCAGCTTTTTATGTTGCCGCCTTTTGCGATTTCGGCCATGGCTGAAAATCCGTTTTTTGCGTCGAGCAGGCTGGTGTATGCGTGAAGGTCTATATCTCGTCTTTTCGCAAGCAGGCCTGTAGCAAGTGACCCAACAACGCATACTTTGGCGCCAATTTTTTCCCAGGCTTTCACAATTTCGTTTCGGCGCACCACCTCCCATGCCGCCTTTTGAATTTCGTCAGATATGCCTGAAAAAGTTTTCATTTAATCAAGTTTTTATGTGAATTTTTCAAAAATCAAATAATAAATATTGCAATTCACAAACATTAGGGCACGATCTGCCAAAGTGGTTTTTACCGCTCGACGGGCTCAAGTGGTGAAATTGGTAGACACGCATGATTCAGGTTCATGTGCATTCGCTTGCATGGGGGTTCGAGTCCCCCCTTGAGCACCGCTTCAATCGGCAATCGCGTAGGTGTTGCGTTTTTTTGTGGTTCTGGAAAAATGTTGATGCAAGCCTTGCGGGCAGGCTGGCCGGAGGCCGCGCCGGTTTTTAATCGGCAAATGGAGTTCATTTTATGCATCATGTGCGGGTTGTTCCACGCGGAAAATATATCCGCTCGGGGGGATTTATGTGTGGCGTTAAAGTGCCTATATTCCGCCCCCATTGTAAGACTACAGGAAAGTTTGGTTCCGGGAAAAAGGTTTTTCTTGACGGGATAATTTATGCGTTGGCTTGTTTTATGCCGGCGTAAGGCGGAGTCTTGCGCGAAGCAAAGGCATGGTGAGTTTTAATCTAACAGGGAATTTTGTGCGCATGTTGGTCTTTTATGGAAAGCAAATATTAGAGGAAGGGTGCGCGTGCCGCGTATGTACGCACGGGGACCTTTAATTATAAAATTGTCATACAGTTATTGGTGTAGTTGGTGGCACTGGCTGCTTGCCGACTATAAGAGTCTTGGCGCGTTTATGATTCATGCCGGAAGGTTCCGGATTGCCCTTGTGACCCCAGTATAAGGCGGCATACTATTGACGCATAGGATGTTGTTGGTTAAATTCTACGCCTGTAGAAGGCGCGTGTGGTGCCGAGAAAATTTATGCGTTTCTTGGATTATGTATTTTATATAAGCTAACAAAGTCAAATATCTTGATCTATATAAAACAGTAAGATGGGTAGAGATTTACAAATAGTATGTTGACAAAACATCATTGTTATGCCAAGAACGATAGCCTAATTTATTAAAAAATATGAAAAAATATCTTATACTTGTGTTGGCTATTCCCGCTTTCTTATCTCTCCCTTATGCGAGACAGGCTGATAGGGGTTCCTTGGAAGGTGTTTCTGCCGCAGATATTCGCAGCGGTGATGTTTCAACCAAGGAAGTACTTGAAAAGTCAAAACGCATCGAGCAGGAGAGAGCTGAAGCGAAGGCTTCTGGGAGGACTCCTTCTAAGAGAAATATTGGAAACTTCTCCTCTTTGGGCGTCAACTATGTGCAGGTTGGGGCTGCTGCGGATTTTCTGACGTCGTCTGGTGTGACTAAAACTGGGGTTGATGCGCGTCTCGGCTTTAATGTGAATCTCTACAAGGACGCAGGCAATTCCGGTTTTGGAGTAGATTTGTATGTTCCGCTTGAATACACATACGCTGATATTTCGTCGGGCTATTCAAATGAAGAAATAAATATGTTTACTTTTCCGGCCTATGTGCGCCCCTATTATGCTGTGGAAATTAGCCCCGACTTTATTGTAAAACCCTTCGTGCAGGCAGGAGTTGGCGGTAGATATTCCCGCATGGACGTCAGCGTTCCCAACATGGACGCATGGATGGATGGAGTTGCCTTTACATGGGCTGTTGGCGGTGGCGTAGATTCTGCATTATGAAGGATTTTTATGTGCAGGGCAAGTACCTCTACAATGATTCCAGCGCAGAAATGACAAGCATAGACAATTTCATAACTCCGGAGCATGAGTTGAGTGCTGAGATCGGATATAGATTTACCAATGATTTTGCGTTTGTAATCCAGTATTCGCACGTATTCTGGAAGAGCCAGTCTGGGTTGGGCATCAATCTCGACCAGGACAAGGTTGGAGCAAGCCTGAGGTTTATGTTCTAAGGTTTTTAGGATTGTTTTTTAATATGAAAAGAGCCGTCCAAGCGACGGCTCTTTTTGTTTTTACTGGGGCTTACAAACCACAATGCCAGAGTGGGCTTTTTTGGCCCTTTAGAAACGGTCCGCATGATGGATTCTTTGCTTCACTAATGTATTGCACCAAAGTTGCTTTAAAAAAATTCGTGATTTTTCCATTTTTTTTGAGAGGCATGATATTGGGCTTTAATCGGCTATTGATGCGCCGATGCGTGAAATTCCGTCTCTATTTGGAAGGAAACTCCGTGTGTCCTTCCTTGTTGTGGTGCTCATGCGGCTTGATTAAACTTCACGCGGAATTACAGGCCGTCCTTTCCCGGGATATTCTGGCAGCGCAGTTAGGCATTGCCAAAAAAAACAATAGACGGAACGCGTCTTGCTGGGCAAAACTGCGTGTTCAAGATAAATGCCGGGACTTGCAGGTATTTGCGTAGGATAAAATAGACGGGAGAGGTTTGGCAAAAATTTAATACTATTTGCGGGGGTGGAAGAATTTTTATTCTTATAACAAACCGCCATATCTAAAAGAGTTGTGGTAGAGGCATTATTTCGCTGTTGTTTCCCAAAAATATAAAGGTTGGAAAATATGCGGGCCTGACAAGTGCCGAGAAAACCCCTTACGCCTTAGCCCTCAAACCAAGAATATTTGCTCTTAAGCAAATTCTCGTGAATTGGGCGTTTCATCAAAATAATTTTAGTTAAATAAATCCTTTTCCTCAATTGCATGACGGGGTGAAAATATCCGCAATGAATTGCAGAGCTTTTACGAATTTTGGGGAAGATTTGCTTATCTTATAGGGGTCTGCGCGGAACTATATGGTGGCATTGCGCATGTTAAAGTTTTGTCTCCAAGACTGTGCTGGTGAAGTTTATTATGGCAGGCTTTATCTTGGAGGGTTGATTGCGCCAGTATGGAATTATTTGAAAGGGGCGGATATACTTTATAATATGGAAGCCCATAGGGAAACTTGCCGCGCCGAAAAACATTAAAGCGGAATGAAAGCAGAAACTTTCGGTGTTTCCGTGAAGGTTAAAGCGGCAATAATGATACCCTGCAATTCTTCAATATATCGACTTGGGAACTTTTATGCGCTATTGTTCTTAGTTTGCATAGTATTAGCCCAACGCGGGAACAGTTTAATAGTTCCTGCAAGGCGCGCTAAAAAATGCCGCATGACAAATGGATCTCCCACGTTTTTATATTAAGAAAACGGGCACATGCGGTCGCATAATTTCAGCCGAATGGAGAAAATACCATTCCGAACGCGTCAGCGGGAAAATTTTATGCCGCGCCGCTGGAAGCTTTTTATAGGCGCGCACAGCCATTTTGCGGGCGCTTGCTTGCGCCTCTTGGTTCGCGCTGCGTTTCGCATGGCGCCGCAAATTGGCGGTTGAATCTTTTTATCTGCCGTGGGTTGTGTTCCACGGGGCAATCCCATAAACCGATATGATGAAAATCATAAATATGGCTACAAAACACAGCGCGCTTGCCAGGCCTCCTATGCCCAAAAAGTTTCCCATAAGAATCCACGAGCCCGCAAAAACCAGCGACATCAACGCCACTCTGAGCGCATAGTGCCTGTTTGCTTCCGGCAATCGATCTTCCCTAAAATTCTTAAAAATCAGGTTGTCCAGCGAAAATCTGCCCCCGCCGGATATTACGAGAAACAAATATATCCCCATAAAAACAGTAGGCAGCGCCTTTACTGCGCAGAAGGGGTCGAAAAAGTGGAATTTGACAGCCACAACCATATTGGTAAAGAGCATGAACGCCGCGAAGCGTGACTGCACCCCTAACACCAGCATTATAGAGCAAAATATCTGCTGTAATATGCAAATTATTAGACTTGTTTCGTGCCCTATCGCAATTGGATCTCCAAAAAAGTTTTCCCTTAAAGTGTCGTAGCGCACTATTTTCCCCCACCCGTAAGGAATCATAATCAATCCTGCAAATATTCTCAAAAAGAGAAGCGCAAAGTTCATTGTATCCTCTCCCGCGGGAGGATTTTTAAAAAACCAAACGGAGACCTTTTTCATATGCCTCCAAGATAATAGATATTTTACGGCCGGTCAAGCGGTTATAATTTGGGGATTGTATGTTGGCCCTTTTTGTTGGACAAAAATTATTTTGTCGCATTTGCGGCTTTGTATTCGGTGCGCAAACGTTTCCGCCAATTTGCGAGGCCTGACACAAATTTTCCGTACACGCAAAAAACCGCCCGGCCCAAACGGGCGGGGCGGTTACCTTGAGAGCTGCCGGTTGCGCTATCCCATCAATTTATCAAGAGCCTTTGAATAGCACTCGATTGTGTTTGCCACAACGTCCGGAGGCAGAACCGGGCCCGGCTCACGCTTGTCCCAGCCGGTTGATTCAAGCCAATCGCGCACGTATTGCTTGTCGTAGGAGGGCTGCGACTTCCCCGCTTGGTAGCCGTCCAGAGGCCAATAGCGCGAAGAATCCGGAGTTAATACCTCGTCTATAAGATAGACTTTCCCGCTGTTGTCGGTGCCGAATTCAAATTTTGTATCCGCCAAGATTATGCCGCAATCAGCCGCTTTTTCAGCCCCCATTTTGTAGAGGGCAATGCTGGCATCCTTTATCGCTTTAAAGAGATCGGCTCCCAGAATGTCGGAGCATTGCGAATTTGTAATGGGCATGTCGTGCCCTTCGGAGGCCTTTGTAGTCGGGGTGAAAAGCGGCTCCGGAAGCTTTTGGCTCTCCAGCATTCCGTCGGGCAAATCAAATTCGAAAAGCTTGCCTGTCTGCTTGTATTCCTTCCAGCCGCTGCCGGCGAGATACCCCCTTACGATGGCCTCGATAGGCATAGGCTTGAGCTTCTTTACCAGCATTGAACGCTCGATAAGTTGCGGGTAGTCTTTCAAAAGCTCCCTAAGGCGCGCGTCGTGGTTTTCGACAAGATGCGTGGGCATAACCTTTGCGGCCATTTTAAACCACCAAAGGCTTATTTGCGTCAGCAGTATACCCTTGCCGGGAACGCCGTTTGGCATTATCACGTCGAAGGCGGAAAGGCGGTCTGTGGCAACTATCAAGAGTTCGTCGCCAAGATCGAAATTCTCGCGGACTTTCCCCTTTGAAACTTTTTTAAAGGGAAGCCCGTCAACAGTCATCAAAGCCTCTGAAGGAAGATTGTATTTCATAAGGCCGCCATTGCATACATGACTGTGCGAAAATCAATTCTTTTTTGGATTCTCCGCGCCGTCGCCTCCGCGCGGCGCAAAGACCGCTTTGATTGTCTTGGAGAGAGCCGATACCGAGGCCGCCTCTTGAAGCGGCGCTATCTGGAAAGAGTCAAAAGCCCAGCTGCCTTCGGTGTTTATTCGGGCGAAGGCGATGGAGTAGCCGGCGCGGGCTATTGCAGAGGAAATTTTGTACAGAAGCCCGGCGCGGTCGGGGGCGCTGAACTCAAGCACTATCTTTCCGCCCTCGCGCCGCACAAATATCTCCTTTACAATGGGGGAGGGCAGCAACGGCGAGTAGAAAATTTCGTCTATCATCTTGTCGAGCATTGGACGGTCCGAATAATACCGCACAACCTCATTCGCAAACCTTGCCCTCAGCGATTTGTTCTGTGAAACCCCGGCTATGCCCGTCAGATAGAACGTGTCTATTGTCACGCCGTCCGAGCACGTGAAGGCCTTTGAACTCAATATCTTCATCCCGTACATAGTTATTACCCCCGCCATGAGCGAAAACAGGCCATTGGAGTCGTCTGAGACAACATACATGCGAACCACGGAATGGTCTGGGTCTTCAATCCACTTTATTACCGGCGGCACGCTTTCCCCGGAATTGGCCGCGCGCGCCCTGCGGAACAGCCTGCCTATCATGCCCACGTGCATTGACATGTCGGCCGCGCTGTGAAAGGCAAAATAATTCAGCGGAAAAGTGTCCACGCGTTCCAGCGCAAACTGCGAGGGCTCCGGGAGATCTTCCAACTCCAAAAGTTCCGCCGCCAGCCTTTCCTTCCTCTGTTGGAGAACTTTTGCCGAAGACCTGTCTCCGGTGCGCATCTTTCTAAGCGCCGCCGCGTATAGCATGGAATGGAGCGTCTGTTTGTAGGAATTCCAAAAAGTTTCGCTTGTGCCCATGGCGTCGCAATAGGTGGCAACGTACAAAAACTTTAAATGCTCCTCACTTGGAATCAAAGAGAGAAATTTGTCCACGGCCCTTTCGTCGTCGATGTCGTGGGACTGCCAAAAGCGCGCCATCTCAAGGTGGTTTCTCACAGTGAAAAGCACGGGCTCTATGTCGCTTTCCAAAACCCCAAGTCGCCTCAGAAGGGGGCCGCCTATCTCGGCTCCAACCTGGGCGTGCCCCTTTATGCCGTCGCTTTTGCCTATGTCGTGCAGAAAGAGTATCAGGTATATCAGATGCGCGGGAAAACGCACGCTCATGAGCGCGGTGTGGTAGTCCCAATAGGGATATTCACCCTCCCTGGCCTTGAATATTTTGTCGGCAAACGCTATGGTGTTGAGCGTGTGGACATCGGCTGTGTAGCGGTGGTAGAACTCGTGCTGGACAAAACACGTTATCTCCCCAAATTCGGGAATAAATGCCCCAAGTATTCCCCAAAAATGCATCATCTCAAGCACGGGCGCAACGCTTCCCCTGTTCTTGAAAATCGATAAAAACGCGGCGTTGGCGGCCTCGTCCGAGCGCAGGGAATCGTCTATTAGTCCGATGGAATCGCGCATCAAAAGCTCTAGGGTTTCGCTGGGTACGGCCCTGTAATTTTGAATGTGGCAAAACAGGCGTATCAGGCGCGTCGGATCCTTCCTGAAAACGTCCGAACGCTGGGCGTTTATGACGCCGTTGTATATCACAAAGCCGTCCCTGTACAGGCGCTTTTTTGAATACTTTACCTTTACGCTCTGCCTCATGGAGGCCAGAACGTCGTCGGTTAGGGCTATGCCCATGCGTTTCCTGAGAACCCTTGCGGCGGTGTCGACAATCCTAAAACTCGAGTAGAGCTTCTGCATGAAGTCTTCAACGCCCTCGGAATTTTCGGTGTCGCGGAATCCCACGTTCTGTGCGATTACGGGTTGAAGCTCCAGGTCGAGAAGGTCGCTTGCCCTGTTGGTTGTCAGGTGCATCTGGTTGCGGACGCGCTTTATGAAATCTACGGCGCGCCTTAGAAGTTTGTAGTCGGGCAAAGACAGCATCCCCTTCCTTACCAGGGCGGAGTAATCGCCGCCGCCGTATTTGAGGCGTATTTTCCACGCCAGCGTTTGGGCGTCGCGCAGCCCGCCTATGCCGTTTTTAAGGTTCGGTTCCTGAAGATACGGAGACCAGCCGCATTTTTCGTGCCTGTCGCGCTTTAGGCGCATGAGGCCGTCTATGTGGCTTTTCCAGTCTCGCCTGCACATGGCCGAAATGCCGCGCTCAAAGCGCGAAAAAATTATCTTGGAACCAAAAATGAGGCGGGCGTCCATCATGGCAGTTCTGGCCAATATGTCGGACTTAGCGGCGGCGAGCGCCTCGGGGACTGTCCTGCTTGAGTGCCCAAGGGCAAAATGCGTGTTCCAAAGCGGGTACATTACGGCGTCGGCAACCTGCTTTTTAAACTCCTCCCCGAGAGAGTCCCCATACAGGAACATTATGTCTATGTCGCTTTTTGGCGCAAGCTCTCCGCGTCCGTATCCCCCAAGCGCCACTATGCAAAAATTGCCTTCCGCGCGGGAGCCAAATTTGCTTCTCCTTTTCAAAAAACTTTCCGCCAGTGCCGTTATGATTTTGTCGGCCGCCGCGGATATTGCCCGGCAGACAAAGGCTCCGCCCATTCCGGCCTCGTGCTTTTGCCTGGCAAGCCCGAGCATTTTTGTCGCGCATTCGGAAACTCCGCCGGGACGCTGCATCGTATCCTTGACGATTGAGTCGTATTCGCGGCAAAGTTGTTCCAAATTTCCCATAGCACCTTGGACGACCATGAACGGGCGCAGAAAACTTGCAACATTTAAAATTTTTACTTTTCGCCCATTCTTTCATGCGTCGCGCTGCTTGCAAGGGGCAATATTAGTGTTGAGTTTACCCAAAAAAATGTCATATTGGCGGCAGCTTTTAAAGTTATGGAAGACGAAACTATTGAAAAATCTGCGAAGCTTTCCACCGTTTTGATGGCGGTTGGCGTGCTTGGATTCATCTTCGGGCTGACGGCGATAGCCCTCAGCCTTTCGGCCATGGTAAAGGTGGGGGACGCATCTAAGGATATGTCCGACAGAATAGAAAAGACTGCGGCGCTGGCCCTCGATATGAAGAAAATGGGCGACAAGGTAGACGCGCTTGCGGCGCAGATAGAGGCGATAAAGGGCGGGGACAACTCGCGGGTGGACGCCCTCTCTTCGCAGGTGAAGGCGGCCGTGGAAAAAATAGGCACAATAATTTCCGAGAATAGGAAGCTCATAGAGGAAAACAGGTCGGCGATAGAGAAAGTGGCAAGGCTGCGTTCCGGCGGAGCGGCGGTGAGAACCGGCCCCGTGCAGGTTGCAGGCAATTCTTCTTCTCCGGCTTCTTCGGAATCGGGGGCTTCCTCCGAGGCAACGGTTGACTATAAAATTCAGGCGGGAGACACGATATCGAAAATAGCGCCAAAATTTGGTGTGTCGGTGGACGCGGTATTGTCGGCGAATCCCGATGTAAATCCCTCGAGGTTGAGGGTTGGCCAGGTTATAAAAATCCCCAAGAAGTAGGGCGGAAAAGCTGTAGGCAACCGCGGTCAAAAACATGGATTCGGGGACGGAGATCCCAAAGTGTTGGAGCAAACTTTCCGAAAGGTTGGTGGCTGATTGTCGCGTTTTTAGGGTAATGGCCGAGACCTTTAGGCATCCCGACGGGCGGTGTTCGGAATTTTTTGTCAACGATTCTCCCGACTGGGTGCAGTGTGCGGCTCTTGTTGAAATGGAAAACGGGAAACTGGGGGTTGTGATGGAGACCCAGTTCCGTTTTGGCGCTGAAAGGCTGTCTCTGGAATTTCCGGGCGGAATTGTGGAGGAGGGGGAAACCCCGCTCGAGGCGGCCGAGCGCGAGCTTCGGGAAGAGACGGGATATGCGGGGCGGAACGCAAGGCTTGTGGCGTCGTACTCGCCGAATCCGGCGGTGCAGAACAATAAGGCGCACTTCGTGATGCTTGAAGGCTGCAAAAAAGTTTCGGGCTTAAATTGGGACGAAAACGAGGAAATATCGGTGGGCATAGTTCCGGTAGAGGAGTTGGATAGGCTTGTTCAGGAAGGAAAAATATTTCATTCGATAGCCATAAATTCGGTATATTTCCTTAAGCGCGAACTCTCGAAGCGCCCATGCCAGAGAACGGAAAGCTCTTTTGGCGGGGCGGTATCAGAAAAAGAGCGTGCAGATCTTGGAAATACCGGGGGGGCGCCATGTCTTTGAGCGACGACAGCGAAGCTCTCGGCCTTTTTAGGCAGATACCGTACGACAAAAAGCGTTCAAAGCCCGGGCAGACGCGCGGCAATCCTGTCAGGATTGGGGAAATTGGCGACGCCTTCATAAAGAAGCTTGCCGCGCGCGCCGGCGGAGAGCGCGGTGTGCTGGCTAAAAATTGGGGAACTATAGTTCCGAAAAGGTTTCTAAACAAGAGCGTGCCCGAGCGCGTCAGATCCGGAGTGTTGTACGTGCGCGCGCAAAACGCGGCGGTTAAGCAGGAGCTGTCGTTTTTGAAGCGCGCAATGATTGAAAAAATAAGACTGTTTCCCCTCTGCGGAAACATCAAGGACATAAAGATACTATGAAAGTTGCAATAGTGCAGATGGACATAATTCAGGGGAATTTTGACGCCAACCTGGAAAAGGTTGAGCGCTTGGCCGGGAAGGCAAAAGCCATGGGGGCGTCGATTGCGGTTTTCCCGGAGATGTTCTTGTGCGGGTTTAATTACAAGAAGAATTTGGAGTATCTGCGAGAGAACGGAGATTTCGCGGAGAGGCAGCTTTGCAAAATAGCCAAGAAGTTCTCAATCGCTATTTGTGGGAGCGTGCCGCATCTGTTGAAAAACGACATGCCGCCGGTGAACCGTTTCCTGTTTTGCACGGCGGGCGGTGAAATTTTGTCGCACTACGACAAAATACATCTCTTTAGTGTTTTTAACGAGGACAAATATATAACGCCGGGGGGATCCATTGTTTCGGTGGATACCGATTTTGGGAGGGTTGGTTTTGCTATTTGCTACGATTTGCGCTTTCCGGAGATGTTTGTGGAGCTTACCAAGCGTAATGTAAAGCTTGTGATTGTAAGCGCGGCGTTCCCCCATCCGCGTTCGGAGCATTGGCGCATCTTGTGCAGGGCGAGGGCCATTGAAAACCAGTGCTTCATATTGGCGGTCAACAGGAGCGGAGTGGAGGATTTGCCGTCGGGTCCGATAAAGTATTTCGGGCTTTCGGCCGTTATAGACCCTTGGGGCGGGGTTGTGTGCGAGTGTGGAGAGGACGCGTCAGACGACATAGCGGTGGCCGATATTAACCTTGACGAAGTGGATTTTATACGCGCAAAGATTCCCGCCTTGGCCGACCGCAGGGAGGATTTATATTAGGCTTTTGCACTTTTGCGGAAGCTTGGGGGCCTTTTTTGGCGTGTTCTGGCGTTGCGCGGCTGTGCGGAGAAAGTGCCAATGCTGGAAGGGCGGTATTCATTGGAAAGATTGTTGCGTTTTTGCGCACATTATTTTTTTTGCGTTGGCGCGCGCCGCTCGCGGACGCTAATTGGCGAAAATCCCGGGCGGGCGCAAGGGGCGGAAAGTTTGTTTTTGGTTGCGTTTTCCGCTGGAATTGAGTTTGATTTCACGCATGTTTAATTGGGGTACGCGCGGGTGTTTTGCGCGCGCCGGCATGCCGATGGAAGACACGGACAATATCATAGATGCTCTTGCGGGTTCGCGCGAGATGAATGTGAGGCTCGAAGTTTTCGAGGGGCCTCTGGATCTGCTTTTGTTCTTAATACGCAAAAATGAGATAGACATATACGACATTCCTATTGCCGAGGTGACCGAGCAGTACATGGGCGTTATTAGGTCGATGGAAAATATGTCGCTTGAGGTGGCGGGCGAATTCTTTGTGATGGCGGCCACCCTGATGTACATAAAAAGCAGAATGCTGCTGCCGGTGGACGAGCGCGCGCCGGGGGAGGAAGACGAGGGCGATTCCGATCTTGACCCGCGCTGGCAGCTGGTGGAGCAATTGTTGGAGTACAAGAGGGTTAAGGCCCAGTCGCAGGCGCTGGAAGACATGATAGATTCAAGGCAGGGATACGGCGAGCGCAGAATATTCGACAAAGACGCCCCCGCATTGGAACGCCCCCTTGCAACTTCCGATAAAATGGAGATGTGGACTGCCTTCAACACCGTGTTGCGCCGTTTGGCGGAGAAGCTTGTAGAGGGCAGGATAAACGCCGAGGGCGTCACAATTTCGGACAGAATGGAGTACATTTTGTCGATAAGGCAAAAGCGCTTCACGTTTACGTCGCTTTTCGAGGGCCAGAAGGCGAGCGTTGCGGGAATAATTGCGACGTTTTTGGCCCTGTTGGAATTGGCGCGCCTGATGAAGCTGCGGCTTTCGCAAAATGCGTCTTTTGACGAGATATATTGCGAACGCGTGGACGAGCCGGCTGAAGGCAACGGCGAAAATTCGTCGGAGGAATCCGAGTCGGGTGCGGGGCATGCCGCGGCGCCTGATGCAAACGGCGGTTTCCACAACGGCGCGGCAAATGCGGAAGGCGCGCAGGAGCCTTGATTATGGCTTTTGGGCGGGTATATTGCAATGTTGAACAAGTAGGCGATTATTTAGTATGGGAAAAAAATCCAAGGCGCATTTACTGGGTGTGGGGCTTGACAGCGACGGCCACAAACGCATAACCGAAGCGGATAGGTTCCTAATAGTTGGAGGAACTGAAGAAACGCACGATTTTATGACCGAAACGGCAAGCAAGACTTTCGAGACTCTCAAGCGCAAGGGAAAGGAGCTGGAGGACACCTCAGGAGAGGAGCTTTCAGAGATAATACGCGACAGCATGCCGCGCAGGAGATGAGCGGCTAAGGGGCGAAACTTTATATGAAATATTTTGGGACAGACGGAATAAGGGGCAAATATGCGGATTTTGCCGTCAGCGAGCCTTTTTACAAGCTGTTGGGAAAGGTTGTAGGAGAGAAACTTTTGGCCGACGGCGGCGGAAAAATAGTTGTGGGCGGAGACACAAGGGCGTCTACGGAATCTTTGAAAGCGGCGTTTTGCGCGGGGTTGAAGGCCTGCGGGTGCCCGCACGAGGACGTGGGAATTTTGCCGACGCCGGCCCTGGCTTACGCAGTGTTAAAAAGGGGCGCAAAAATGGGGGCCATGATTACGGCCTCGCACAATCCGTACACCGACAACGGGATAAAATTTTTCGACGAGAATGCCGCGAAAATTTCGGATCAAACCCAGGCAATTTTGGAGGAGTCCATAGATGCAGAGAGGGAAGGGCTGGATTTTTCCTCGTACGCGGGCGTGGATTTTTCCCCGCGGCCGATATTTCCCGGGGAATTTGCTCTTTGCGAGTACGCTGAGAAGATGTCCTCAATATTTAAACCGGGTTTTCTTAGCGGTATAAAGATAGCCTTGGATACGGCAAACGGCGCCACAAGCACAGTTTCGGCGCGCGTCTTTAGAAACTATGGCGCGGAGGTTTTCGAGACGGGAAACACCCCGGACGGCTTCAACATAAACGATACTGTTGGCAGCCAGCATCCTGAGAGCCTTCTTGCGTTGTGCAGGCGCGTTGGGGCCGATGTTGGTTTTGCGCATGACGGAGACGGGGACAGGGTGATTGTGGCGGACGAAAATTGCTCTCTTTTGGAGGGCGAAGAGGTTCTTGGCCTGATGGCCGTTGACGCGGCGGAGCGCGGAAAGCTTGATGGGGGCGGGATAGTGACTACCGTCCAGAGCAACATGGGGCTTGACGAATCCCTTGCCGAGGCGGGAATATCGGTGTGGAGAAGCGGTGTTGGCGACAGGCTTGTGGCGCAGCTGATGCGGGAAAAAGGCTGTTGCATAGGCGGGGAGAATTCCGGGCACTACATATTTTCCGAGATATCGCCCTGCGGGGACGGCCTTGCGGCGGCGCTTTCAATATTGTCGGTGATGGTGTCAAAGGGTGGAAAATTGTCACGGCTCAGGGGCGGTATACGCATGTTGCCGGTTGAAAGCTGCGCTATTGAAGTGGCGCGAAAAATTCCCTTGGAGGAGACAGCGGAACTAAAAAAAGCCGTGGAAGAATGCAATAAGGCGCTTTCCGGCAAAGGGCGCATCTTGGTGCGCTATTCCGGAACGGAGAATAAAATACGGCTTTTGGTGGAGGGGCGCGACAGCCGTGTTGTGGGCGATTGCATGAAGAAACTTAAAAATGCCGTACAAATAGACTTGCAGTAGGTAAATTGTCGGTATATTGTAGGATTGGTTTTCACTTTATAGAATAAGGTTAATTTTATGGCAGACGAAAACGTTGATTTTAACGAAGAATCATTAGAGCAGTCCCTTAAGGACATAGACCAGCGCCTTCTTCGGCAGCTTGAGAATGCAAAGAAGAGCATGGATAGGGAGCCGGCGTATGCGGTGGACGTTTGCCGTTCGGTGCTGTCGAAATATCCGTCCTGCGTGGAGGTGCGCAAGATGCTGCGCGATGCCCAATTTAAGAAGGCCGGAAAGATAGGGTTTGGGGCAAAGGCCAAGGCTAAAATACAGGGTGCGATATTTGCGCTAAAGGCTTCGAAACAGATAAAAAACGGAAACGGATTGGAAGTTCTCAACGAAGGCGAGGATATCCTTTCGGATTGCCCGGAAAATCCGTTGGTTTTGAACGCGATGGCGGACGCGGCGCAGTCTTTGCACTATTGGGGGACGGCTGCGGAGTGCTACAGGGCGATATCGGTGTTCGAGCCTACAAACGACGCAAATTTGATTCTTTTGGGCAACGCCTATTTGAAGAGTAAAAATCCGGAGGAGGCGCTTGCTGTCGGAGACTCAATACTTAGGCGTAACGGCGGCAATGGAGATGCGCAGTCTTTGGTCCGCAGCGCGTCCGTGATGAAGACGATGATGGACAAGTGGAAGGAGAGCAGCTCTAGCTTCCGCGAAAACATCAAGGATAGCGGGGAGGCCGCAGATCTTGAGAAGCAGGGCGGCATGATGAACGACGCCGAGACTCTTACAAGAATTGTGGAGCGCTTGGCCGTGCAGATAAAGCAGGATCCGGAAAATGTGAATTTGTACCGCGACATTTGCGCATCTCTGAGGATGTTGAAGCGCTACGAAGAGGCTTTGGATTATGTAAGGCAGGCGCGCAAACAGCCATTGGGCGCGGCGGATACAACTCTGGAGAAACTCGAGCAGGAGTTCGAGATGTCCATAATGGAGCGCCAGATCGCCGAGGCGGAAGAGGCCGTTGCGGCGAATCCCAACGATGCGTCTCTGAAGGAGAAGTTGGATACCTTGCGCAAGGAAGAGCATTCAAAGCGTGTGGAGATGGCGCGCCTGATGGTGGAGCGCTATCCGAACGATTTTGGAAACCGCTACATATATGGCAAGCTGATGTTGGACGACGGCCAGCTGGACGAGGCAATAATGCAATTCCAGCTTTCCCAGCGCAATCCGAATGTGAGGCTGCAGTCTCTTCTCGGCTTGGGTCGGGCGTTTGTCTTGGGCAAAAAGTACGACTTGGCTGTTGACCAGCTTGAGACTGCCAAGCGCGAATCCAAGTTGATGAACGACTCCAAGAAGGAGATAATCTACGAATTGGCGCACGCATACGAGTTGATGGGAGAGCCGGACAAGGCCTTCAACGAGTACAAGGAGATATATTCCTCCGACATATCCTACAAGGACGTCTCCGCGAAGATAAACGCGTACTACGAAAACAAGAACAAGGCGTAGTTTATTTTTATTTAAAGGGCGCGGAGGCCGTGTACGGTTCCGCGCTTTTTTTTTGGTTTTGGTTTGTCGCAAGCGGAGCGGGATTTAAGATAGCTTTTAAATTTATGAAGATAGGTATTGGACAGATAGACACGAAGGTTGGAGATTTTTCCGGCAATGCGGAAAAGATAATGCTGGCGGCTGAAAAATTTGCCGCGGCTGGCGCAGATTTTGGAGTTTTTCCGGAGTGCAGCGTTTCAGGATATCCACTGGGGGATTTGGTCTGCTACGAGAGTTTTGTATCGGCGGCGCGCGCAGAAATGGAGAGGCTGGCTGAGATTGTCCCAATTCCCGTAATAGTGGGTTGCCCAAATTTTGCCGAGGGCGGCGCCATTGGATTTGAAAATGCGGCCTTCCTGCTTTGCAAAGGCAGGGTGGATAGGCTTTGCGGAAAATGTCTTCTGCCAAACTACGGGGCGCTAAACGACGCAAGGAATTTTGACGCGGCGCAATCTTTCGGGGTGGCCAATATAGGGGGACACAAGGTTGGGGTTTGCATTTGCGAGGACATATGGACCCTCCCGTTTGTGGAGACGGCAAAGCGATATGAGGGACGGAATTTGCCGCTCGATTTTTTTGCGTCGCTGAATGCGGGCGGAAAAAAAGGGCTTGATGTATTGGTAAATATTTCGGCAAGCATATTTTCGCGGAAAAACGACAATGTGCGCGGGCGCGGAAAATTGTTGTGGAAGGTTTCAGAAAAAATAAAGGCTCCGGTGCTTTGGTGCAACCTTGTCGGCGGGGAAGACAACCTGATTTTTGCGGGCGGGAGCGGATTCTTTTGGGTGGAGAGCGACGCTGCGGGAAATATAGTTTCGGAGAGATCTAAGTGCCTGGAAAAATTTGTTGAGGAATGCGCGGTTGTTGATGCGCACGAGATTGAGGGATACGACGGGGATTCTTTCGATTTCCGTGGGGAGGCCGACGTATGCGCTGCCATCGAGCTTGGCATACGCGATTTTATGCGCAAGTGCGGAATAAAAAAGGCCTTTATAGGTCTCAGCGGGGGCATAGATTCCGCCCTTGTGGCGGCGCTTGCGGTTGCAGCGCTCGGATCTGAAAACGTGCTTGGGGTTTCAATGCCTTCGGTTGTTTCAAGCCAGCACAGCAAAAAAGACGCGGAGGATTTGGCGCGTAATTTGGGCATAGAATTTCACACCGTGGGCATAGAGGGCATTGTGTCGGCGGTGGAGGAGGCTCTTTCGGAGGCGTTTAAAAATAGGCCCAAGGATGTCACGGAGGAAAATATCCAATCGAGGGCCCGCGGGCTGACATTAATGGCATTCTCAAACAAGTTTGGAGGCGCCGTTCTGGTGACCGGAAACAAGAGCGAATGTTCGGTTGGGTATTGCACTCTATACGGTGACACATGCGGGGCGTATGCGCCGATATCGGACCTTTATAAGACGGAAGTCTACGGGCTGTCGAGGTTCATAAACGGGCGTGCCGGGCGGGAGATAATTCCGCAAAGCACTTTATTGAAGCCTCCGTCGGCGGAACTTCGGCCGGGGCAGAAGGACGAGGACAGCCTGCCGCCCTACGATATTTTGGACGCAATTTTGCGCATGCATATTGAAGGCTTTAAGTCGGCTGATGAGATAAAGGCTGCTGGCTTCGACGGGGAAGTTGTCAAAGATGTGTTGGGAAAGGTTGCGCGGGCCGAATATAAAAGAAGGCAATATCCGTTGGGCCCAAAAATTTCTGAAACGGCGTATTCTTTGGACAGAAGGGTTCCGGTGGCGGGAAAGTGTGGAATTTTATAACATTTTTAACATATTTTAATTCATATGAATTCAAAAGAATTGTTTGAAGAGTCTAAGAGGTTAATGCCCGGCGGGGTTAATTCTCCTGTGCGGGCGTTTAGAGGAGTTGGGGGAAACCCATTCTTTACGGCGCGGGCGGAAGGATGCGAACTTACGACCTGCGACGGGGATGTGTTGATTGACATGGTGTGCTCTTGGGGGCCGGCAATTTTCGGGCACAACCACCCCGCAATAAGGCAGGCAATACGTTCGGCTCTCGACAACGGGACGTCGTTTGGGACGCCGTCGTTTGCGGAACTTGAAATGGCGCGGCTGATAAACGAGATGGTTCCGTGCGCGCAGATGGTGCGGATGACTAATTCGGGAACGGAGGCCACGATGTCGTGCGTGCGCCTAATGCGCGGATTTACCGGGCGGGATAGAATAGTTAAGTTTGAGGGCTGCTACCACGGGCATACGGACAGCCTGCTTGTCAAGGCGGGAAGCGGAGCTTTGACATTCGGCAACCCCGACAGCGCGGGAGTCCCGGCCGATCTTGCCAAATTGACTACTGTTCTGCCCTTTAACGATTTTGAAGCCCTGGAGGATTGCTTTTCAAAATTCGGAGAGCAAATAGCGGGGGTGATATTGGAGCCCTATCCGGCAAATGTCGGCCTAATTGTGCCAAAAGACGGGTTTTTAAAAAGAATAAGGCAGCTTTGCGATAAATACGGAGCGCTGCTGGTTTTCGACGAGGTTATAACCGGTTTCAGGATGTCGAAAGGGGGCGCGCAGGAGTATTGCGGAATTGTGCCTGACTTGTGCGCGCTTGGAAAAATAATAGGCGGCGGCTTGCCCGTCGGGGCGTTTTGCGGAAGGGCGGATATAATGGAGAATGTTGCGCCTTTGGGAAAAGTTTACCAGGCGGGAACTCTCAGCGGAAATCCGCTGGCGATGGCCGCCGGAGTTGCCGCCCTAAACCTGATAAAGCAGACAAATCCGTATGGAGAGCTTGAAAAAAAGGCGAAGTTCCTGGTGTCGGCGGCGCTGGAGGCGGCTGAGAAAAAGGGAATTGGGCTACAGGCGCCGAGAGCGGCGTCGTTGTTCTCCTTCTTCTTTAACGATGAAAAGGTTGAAAATTGCGCGCAGGCGATGAATTCGTCGCGCGAGCTGTATGCAAAATTTTTTCACGAATGTCTCTCGAGGGGCTTATATTTGGCGCCGTCGGCTTTTGAAATATGTTTTATATCGGCAGCGCATACGCAGGAGCATCTTGAGAAAGCTTCGGAAATTTTGAAGAAATCGATAGAGGCGATATAGGCATGCGCTGGCGCGCGCGTGTTAGGTTCTTTTTTGTAGGGTGGGTACCTTTTCATTAGAATGAAAGGTTCCTTTTTTTAAGGTGGAGTTTTTGCAAAAAAGATTTTTTGTGCGTGCAAGGTTGAGCCGCAAAGGTGATTTTGCATGGAGATTGTGGATTGCCCCCGCAAGGGTGTGCGATTTCTATAGCGGAAGAAATTTTTTAATGCGGTGTGGAGGCGGGACTGCCGGATTTGCAAAGATGGAGTTTCTGTTATTGGGAGAAGCCGGAAAATTTATTTCTGTTTTGCTATAAATTGGATATTTTTGTTGCGTTGTGGCGCGATGCAAATAGCATCGACCGAAATTATACAGGGGGATGAAAAAGGTTGATGTTATAGTTGTTGGGGCTGGAGCAGGCGGCGGTGTGGTGGCCAAAGAGCTTGCGGTGTCCGGCATGAAAACGCTTATGTTTGAGCTTGGCAAATGGCCCGATTACGAAGACAGCCCAAATGACGAACTGCGCAATATGCGCCACCAGGTGATTGGGTCTTTGCACAGCTACAATGGGAAGTATGCGGAGATTGCCAACTGTGTAGGGTCTGGCACGGTCACCTACGGGGCCATGGGGTGGCGCTTTATGCCCCAGGATTTTAAGCTAAAGAGCATATACGGCAAGTATTACGAGGGCTCAAGCTTGGAGGATTGGCCTATAACTTACGACGACATTGAGCCGTATTACGAGAAGGCCGAATACGAAGTTGGGGTGTCGGGAGACCAGAGCGAGAATCCTTTTTCGCCGCCGCGCAAGAGGGGTTTCCCGATGCCCGCTTTCGAGTATTCAAGCGACGACATATTGATACGGGACGCCGCAAAGCGCATGGGGCTGCATCCGTATCCGATACCGATGCTGAGGAATTCCGTGCCGTACAACGGGCGCGGGGCCTGCATACGCAACCGGACGTGCTGCGGGTATGTTTGCCCGGTGAATGCGAAGAACGGCACGCACAATACGGTTATACCGGTGGCGCTCAAGAGCGGC
>CASEFZ010000049.1 GCA_949287395.1 uncultured Verrucomicrobiota bacterium | reverse complement strand
GGATATCATCTTCAGATTGTGCACGTCTATCCAGTCTTTTTCCTGGTGTTTGGAAACAACGTCCAAAAGTTTTTTCAGGTTTTGCTCATCGGCTTCGTCCGTCAAATTGGCGACAGTCTTCCTGAGAACCGACACGCCCGTCGAAAGTATCACCGCGCCGAACAGCAGGGCCAGGGCGCTGTCTATCCATGTTATTCCGCTTAGCGACACCGCCGCCAAACCCACAACAAGCCCAATGGTAGAGTATGTGTCAGAGTGCAAATGCCTTCCGCCCGCAACCAGAGCCGGGGAATTATAACGCCTTCCGAAATGTATGCTCACCGATCCCATCACATAGTTTACCACCCCCGCAAACGCCACAACCCCTATGCCGAAATCGAGAGATTCTATCTCCACCGGAGATATCAATCTGCACACTCCCTCATATATTATCATTGCGCCGGCCGCCGATATCATAAGGCCCTCTATGGAGGCGGATATCAGCTCTATCTTGCCATGCCCGAATGGATGGTCGAAATCTTTTGGCCTGCTGGCCAGCCTTATGCTGTAAAGGCTGATAATCCCGGCTATCACATTTACTATGCTCTCCATGGCGTCGGTGAGTATCGCAGCCGAGTTTGTCGCAAAAAACGCCACAAATTTGGCCGCCATAAGGCCTAACCCCACAAGCACCACAACCGTCTGAATCCTCTGTTTGGCAATAGACACACTGTGTGCCAAGTCTTCGTCAGCAACTGCGTCTTTTGAAATATTCATACAAGCACACATCGCAAAAAAAATTAAGCCTCCGCAAATCCCGCCGCCGAGACCCCGCGGCTACAATCGGAAAAGCACGCACTTCAAGCGCTCGCGCCCGGCGCCGGAACTCCGGAATAAGAGCCCCAATTCTACAGAATCTAAGGCCTCCAAAACAAATTTCCCTTCCGGGATATGCACCCTTGCCGCTTCGGAGAAATTTTTACCCACCTCCCTTAATGACCTCAAGAACACCCCCACTTTTACGAACTTTTCTCCCCTGTCGGAAAAGACTTCAGACCTCAACGCCAGTTTCACCCCGTCGAATTCAAACAAATTTACCTCCTCAAAGCCCTCGGGAATTTCCGCCTTAAATAGGAGTTTAGGCGCGCCCGCCTTTGGCTCTGACAAAATTCCGAAATAAATTGCCCCCCGCCTTAATCCGTCCGCATTTTCCACAACAGACAACCCTTTCCCGGACTTTTTATCACCCGCCAGGCCGCCTGCCTCCGAAGAATCTGAACCGCCCGATACCGGCGCGCCCGCCCCTTCCAAGGAATCGGCACCTTTCCCTGAACCCGACTGCTTTCCCGAATTTTTTTCAAGATTATCTCCGCTTGCGGCCGCCTGCCCGAACAGGCGCTCGGCATTTTGTTCTGCTTCCCGAGCCTTCGCCGCATCCATTTTTTTTGGGGCAAAAGACACCGCATGCTGCATTGGGAAAGGCCTCCCAAAGGAAAGCACCGCAAAAAAGCACGCACATATAGCAACCAATATTCTCATACCATACCGCCCTTCAATAACACCGTTATAATACAACCAGTTCAAGCGTCTCCCAAGCGCTAAAAGAGTTCCGCTTGCGACTGCCGCGGAGCGTCGTCGCGGATATTTTTCAAAAAGCTTCCCCTGTGCACCGCGCTCGGGCCAAAAAGCATAAGAGCCTGCATGTGCGCGGCGGTTCCGTATCCCTTGTTCACACCAAACATAAACCTCGGATACTTTTCTGCAATGCGCCCCATCAGCCTGTCGCGTTCCACCTTCGCCACTACCGACGCCGCCGCTATCGCAAGGCTCGACGCGTCGCCCTTGACTATTGCGGCATGCGCATAAGCAAAACCCTTCAACGGTTTGCCGTCTATTACTACGGAGGCCGTCGACATGTCCGAGGCCGACTCCCCAAAGAGCGTACACAGCTGCCCCGCGCTTCTCAAATTTAGCCCCAGCCTTTCATTTAGCGCCGAGCACGCGCGCTGCATAGCCACCCGCGTTGCCGCCAATATATTCAGCTTCTCTATTTCTTCCACCGATGCAAACGCAGCCTCGTAGTCCACCAGGCCCGCCTTTTTTAAAGCCGCAAGAACAGAATACACCCTCTCTCTCGCCTCGGGGGACAAACGTTTTGAATCGTCCAGTTCGCCCAGCGCCTCAATGCAGTCTTTTCTTTTGTAGCACTCTGCCGACACTGCTGCCGCTGCCGCGCAAACCGGCCCGGCCAGCGCGCCCCTGCCGGCCTCGTCAATTCCCACAAGCCAGCTCCTGCCAGACACGTAAAGGGCGTCGAACTTGGCCATGGCTTCTGACTTGCGGACTTTCTTCACAACTATTCCCCCGCCTCGCTGAAGGCCTCGGCAACCGTCTTAAAGTGCAGCTTTGCATACCTTTTAAGGGAATCGGCCCCAAACTTTTTAATTATCTGCACAGCCTGCGCGCGCGCCCCTACGCCCGCACCCTTCAGGAGGTCAAAACCGCACTCCTTGGAAAGCTTGCGCATCGCAAAAATATACGTGGCGCGGGCTATTATGGAGGCTGCCGCCACAACCGGGTCGCTTTCCGCCTTGGTGCGCATTTTCAGGTCGAATCCCCGCACATTCAGCTGCCTCTGAACCAGCGGTTGTTTTGTAAATTGGTCCAGCATGCCCCAAGGCACGCTTCGCTCAGAAAGCGCGCTGCGTATCGCAGCCGCGTGGAACCAGGCCAAAAGCTTGTTTAAATTTCTGCCAAACTTTATGTACAGGGCATTGTACTTTTCCATAGAGGCGTAGCTCACCTTTACCACAACCCCTTTTGTGTCCTTTATTTTCTTAGCCATCGCAAGAGCGGCATTGTCGCTGGAAACGCGCTTGGACTCCTTTAAGCCCGCGTCCAGCCACGCCCTCACAGCTTCGCCGTCGGCAACAACGCAGGCCGAAACCAACGGGCCAAAGAGGTCGCCCTTGCCGCTCTCGTCTATGCCGGCATGCGCCTCAAACCACTCCGGGTTGGAAACTTCTTCGTAACCCATTTCAAAGGCGCCCGTTATTTCCGGCTCCAGGACAAACCTGACAAAATCTTCGGTCCCCTTCCCCTGAATAACCGTCTTGCCAGAATTATACGCAACAACATTAACATCGGGCCCCTTGTACGCAAAACGCGCATACTCCACCCTAAATGGCGCCCACAGGTGCTTATCCAACCAAGCGTCGAGTTTTTTCATCTGGGCATCGTCGAGGGTCTTTGTGTGCAAAGTTTTCCTGGCGGGTTCGCCTGCTTGCATTTTGTCGCTTTTCTTTTTCGGGGCCATTTCGCAAAAACATTAAAAAGTCTATCTTGGCCGATTTTTACAAATACTCTCCCTTCTTCAAGCCAAAATACCCCTCCATTCCAGAAACTCCCGCTTTTTTATCCACGCGCATGCCTTAAAATTTTACCGCCGCCCCAACACCGATTAGTCTTGCACTCCCAAACTTACCTTTTATGGTGGGTGCCCGTTGCGAAGTGCCGCAAGCCAAGCAAGACATAAACGGTCTTTGGAACTTTGCGGTTTAAAGCAATGTCAAACACGCCAGTTAAAATGAAATCCAGAAGAGAATTTTTAAAACTTTCCGCGTGCGCCGTTGTCGGCATAGCGGGCGCGGGCTTGAGTTTTGCCGAACAAAGAATCAACCTTAGCACAAATAAAAAAAATATGAAGTTTCCATTAGTTGCATTGGAATACGCCTACGACGCATTGGAGCCGTCCATAGACGCAAAAACTGTCGAGATTCACCACGACAAACACCAGGCCACTTACGTGGCCAAGCTAAACGACGCTATCTCAAGCGATCCTTCGTTTTCCTACAACGGCTCGCTGACAATGCTATTGTCGGATCTTGGCAAGGTTCCGGAAAAAATCCGCACTGCGGTACGCAACAACGGCGGGGGCGCGTGGAACCACGAATTTTATTGGAAAGGCCTTGGCCCAAGCGCCGAAAAAGCCCCTTCAGGAGCTCTTGGCGAAGCCATTAAAAAATCTTTTGGAGACTTTGAAAACTTCAAGAAGCAGCTTTCCGCGGCGGCGGTCAACTGTTTCGGGAGCGGCTGGGCGTGGCTTGGCGTGGACAAGGAGGGAAATTTAAAAATTTGCTCAACGCCCAACCAAGATTCGCCAATCATGGGTTCCGAAATTGCCAAATGCGACATGATTCCAATCTTCAATATAGATGTTTGGGAGCACGCATACTACCTAAAATATCAGAACTTGAGGGCTGCCTACGTGGACGCCATCTGGAATGTGATAAATTGGGACAAGCTTGAGGCCCGCTTTGAAAAAGCGCTCAAAGACGGCAAAGTGATGCTGTAAAAAAACTATTAAAAATTGGAACAAACCATAAAATAACCTTACAAACTTGCCGCGGTCAGTTTCCTCACATAGTTAGTGTGATGTGTTGTGTTATAAGTGGGGTGTATATGTTCGCCGCCCGGTGAATCCGGGCGGCGAGTCATTTTAGGAATTTGAAGAATTTGAAAAATTTGCTCGCTTTTGGCGGGCTATGGAACATCATGTTAAGTCTTTGCGGGCTCAGGTGGTGAAATAGGTAGACACATCGGTTTTAGGAGCCGGTGCCGCAAGGCGTATGGGTTCGAGTCCCATCCTGAGCATTCGCCGTATTTCTTGAAAAGCGCGTTTTTATCCGCGCCAGTGCATATATGTGCTTGTTAAAGCATATATTTGTGCGTGTTTTGCGCGCGCTTGCGGTCCTGCAAGCGGCTGCACGGACAAGTGTACAAGCTCCACGGCCCGCAGAGCCGGCCCCGCGCGCAGCATCGAAAAATAACGCGCAATCTGTGGCTTTAAAGTTTGCCAACGCCAAAAGCGCAAAAGCGCCCCACTGGCCGAACTTTCTGCAACCTTTGAGAGGAATCTAATAAAAAATTCCCATCGAAACATACCTATGCAAGCTGCAAAATACACACGTCCGCACAAGGATTACAACATATTTATTCCAAAAAACTAATGTAAAAATTCAACGCGGTATACCTTTCGTTTTTGCATAAAAAATAGCGATTGTTCAAATATTGTATTGACACCTTTTAAAACCGCGACAACATGCGGCGCTTTATTTTCTACAAAAGGTGGTTATATGGGCGCTTGTTTGAATACAATACAGAGGTGTGTTCTCACGGTCAAGAACAAGACGGGATTGCATGCGCTCCCCGCCGCCGCAATAGTTGGCCTTACAAACAAATATACCGATTGCGAAGTCACCGCCGAAAAAGACGGCGAAATTGTCAATGCAAAGAGCATCATGGGCATAATGATGTTGGAGGCAGGCCAAAACGCGCAGGTGACATTTGAAGTTAGCGGCCCCAGCGCCGCAACACTTATTGCGGGAATTCGCTCTTTATTTGAGCACAATTTTGAAGGCTAATTCGCCCAGGGAATTTTCTAAAAAAACGCCCATCATTCAGAATGGGCGTTTTTTTATTTTTGCAAAATTGAGAACAAAAGGAAAAATTGCGCTGTCCAGACGCGCAAGCTATGTAAATTTGCCCTAAAAGTTTTATTCACCGCCCGTTTTTTTCCACGCGCGGAGGCGCGGAATCCACATTGGAACGTTCCGTTTATACACCACGTATTCCATTCCAAAACGTTTTTCCAACCCCTTTTCTTCCGACAATTTGAAATAAACAGTATTTATCGCAAGGAACGCGCAAAACCACGCGAATAAGGCCCAAGACGACAACAGGATGGATTCCGCCAAAATCACCGCCAGAACACCCGCCAACATCGGGTTTCGCACATGGGCATACGGGCCCTCCACCACGAGGCGTTTAGTAGGATTCCACGGCGCTAAAGTTCCTTTTCCTATACTGGCAAACAGAAACATTGTCCAAACCGCCAGAGAAAGACCCGCTGCCAGCAGGACCAACGCCAATCCCAGAAAAATAATTCCGGGCGGCAATGGAGGCCAGTCGAAAAAGAGCACCAATACCAGCGGTATGGTTACAACGGCGTTAAATGGCAACGCAACAATAGCTTTTAACCATGAAATTTTCACTTGTCCGCCTCCCTTACAAAATACCAATAGCAGAACTTTTCTTGTTTACAACCAAAAATGCCGTATGTCCCAAAGTTAGAGAAGCGGCAATTCGGGCATTTGCAAACTGTTTATCTTTAAAATGGCAGTTGGAATAAGACGCCGTGGATATTTAAATTGACACGCAATCCTCCGCGAGCTGCGCCACCTTCGCAATCATTGCAAACCTAAGCGCCTTAGGCAGGCGCGCTAATCCACGCAACTTCCGGATTTATAACGCACGGCAAATAAAAACCGCGGCGCGGCCCACCGCCCCGTGGCAACAAACTTGCAATATCACACAAACGGGCCGAATTGCGCGTTAGATTCAAGCTTTTCTTCGGCATCATCCGGAAGATTTTGGAAAAAGTCTATTCCCGTTTGCGCCTCAATCTCGTCAATCGGAACGCAATATCTCCATACGGATTTACCCTGCGCCGACTGCGGAATTATAAAGCCTATCGCATAAGCTTTCCCGTATCTGTCTTTTACCATAAGCACCGCGTAAAAAGAGTCCGGCACCGCAACCCTACCCTTCAATTTGCTTAAAGGCTGTTTCAGTATGGGCCCAACAAATACGAGAACTTTGCCGTATTTTTCCGAAAGCTTGTTGGCTATGTGCATCTCAAGGCGCTTCCAAATTCCGCGCCCCATGTCGGGCTTCTGCGGAACTATGTTTGTCATATAAAAAGTCTCCATTTGCGCCTTTTTGCCATAACAGCGCGCAACGGCGTAATTTGGCGCCATGTGGCCGCGGTCGAACCCGCTATTCGAGTAGTCGGAATGCTCGGCGCTCCCGTAGGCGCGCGGATCTTTTTCAAATACCGGCGGGCGTTCGGAAGATTCGTATTTAAACGGATAGGTCACAACATACCCAACCCATAGCGGAACCGCATACACGTTTGAAAAGCCCGAGACATACCCGATATTTTTCAACAGCTGAACGCGTTTTGAAGAGACCGGCAGAAGGCCCCTGTCCTCTATTTCCGACGGTATGGACGCGCCCACTGCGTAATACGGGTTTATCAGCCACTCAAAGCGCGCGCGAAATTCGTCGAGTTGCTCCGGGTAGTATTTCTCTGCAACGCCGTAGATTGCGCCAATTACAAGCGCCGCCAATGCCAAAAACCTCTTTAGCGGCAATTTCTTTTTCCTTCTGCGCCTCGCCATTGTGCACATTTTTTGGAAAACCCGCGCGCGGTCAAAGTTTTTTTACGAACATGCGTATCATGGGCAACCACTGGCCATTTCTTAATGCCCATTCCCCTAAAAAGAACTTTCTGGCTGATTTGCAAAAAAGAAACCGGAACTTTTTATCTTGAAAAAGAACCAATTCCAGCCTTAATGCAAGCCGGAATGCGGAACGAAGTTTTCCACTCAAAGGTCGACTTTTTACCGGCGCTGACTCTGGTTTTTCCGGCGGCCCTGTGCGCCTGCCTCGGCCTGATGCATTTGCAATCGTCGCAATCAACCGGAATACTGTTAATTTGCGCGGCGCTTTTGTGCCTTGCGGTGGAGCTTCTTTTCGCATTTCCGATAAGATACGAACTTCAAGAATCTTGCCTGGTTATAAAGAGCGGCCTGCTGTTGCGGTATTCCGTCTCCTATTTGGACATTTTGGAAATTCAGCGCGCAAAAGTTCCACCCTTTGCAAAACTTCCCGCCTATTCCAGACGCGCCCTGCGGTTAACCCTGCCCAAAGATAAGTACGCGGGAACTTTTTTGCTATACTCCGGGCCGTTGGGATTTTCCGAAGTACAAGGCTTTACTTACATATCCCCAAAACGGATTGAAGAATTTGAGTGTGGGCTGCGCGAGCGGACGCGCCCGGAACCGGGCGTCGCGGCCCTCAATGGGGACGCTGGCGCTTCGCCGTGCGTGAAGGACTCCTCAAACCGGGAGAAAGCGCCGCAAGCAGCGCCAAGCGGGCCTGTAAAGTTTGAAGTAAATCCCCCGTCGATGAGGCCTATTAGTCTGCTCGTCTTTGCGGCCCTGGTTGTTGCATCGTTCTGCATAAGCGAATTCATGTTTTCCCTCCTTCCCGAAGGGGAAAAGATTGCCACCCATTGGGGGCGCGACGGCGCCGTAAACGGCTGGGATAAAACGGAGAATTTTATTTTCTTTTTCAGAATATTCCTGCTGGGGGAAATTTGCTTTTCCGTGGGAATTCTATCCCTTTGCAATTTGTTTCCGGGAATCTACAACAATGCGTGTTCAGTCTTTTTGGCAAGAAAGTTTAAAACTTTTGAAAGGTTGAGAAACTGGGTAATAAAAAATTTTTCCCTATTGGACGCCATAAATTTGATGGTGGCAATGTGTTCCATAATGCTATTGGCCATTGAATTTATGATTGTGCAGGCGAACATGTCCGAGAACAAAAATCTTCCGCACTCGCATGTGCTCTTTTTCGTAGTTCCGGCGTGCGCGCTTATGATTGCCTTCTTTCTGCTCTGGGAGCCAAGAAGGCGGCGCGCGTAGAAACAGCGGAATTTGGCGGATTTTCCCTGTTGGAATCGTTCCGGCGCGGCCGCATGCAAATTTTCAAGTCAACGTTTCACGCAAAACCGCTAAAAGGGCACGCCGTTTTCGCAATAGCCGAAACAATGGGACAAGCACAAGAATTCACCATTGCACGCGCGCAAAGAAGTTGAATTTTTATTTTACTTGACTTTTATCCGGGAAGGAAAAGATTCCCGCGGTCTATGAGAACGCAGATTTTTTTGTCTATACTGTGTGTTTCCACTCTTTCTGCAATGGCGGGTTCCTACTACTCGGACGTCGTCTGGACAGATAAGACGAATGCGTACACCGACAATCAGAGATTTTATAAAAACTGGACGAGTTCCGGAAACGATGTTGAGGCTCCGAAATTTACGCTGTACGGGGACTGCAACTGGACCAGCACCAATGACACCATCACAACCACTACCTTTACTATGTATGTCGGGCCCGCGGAGGGCGAGGGCGTCTTTGACATAACCGGCCTTACTCTCACGGCAACAAAAGCCACCATGGCCAAGTCGGGCACGATAAAAGGCTCAACCATCAACGTGTCCGACACTCTGTCCCTCGGACCGCAGCAATCCTACAACCCGTTTTATTCGTTGGTTTCCGTTTCAAACTCGGAAATAAATGCGGGTGAGTTGTCGATACTCGGCCCTGAAAACAACGTTGTTTTGACGGACACAAAAACCACCCTCAATATGAGCGGATACGATTCAAGCGCCCTGCAAAAGGGAGCCTCGCTCACGGTGGTGGGGGGATCGTTCACGGCGAATCTGATTGACGAGGCCTGTAAATTCCACGTGAACGCGTCCACGTTGACTTTCCAAAATACAAATGTCGACATGGCCGGCGCAATTATTTCCACAAACAACAATGGTGACAGGAACACAGAAATAAATTTCGATAACACCACTTTCAGCGGAATAATAGACTTGTACTCCTATGATTCGCAGGAATACAGGTCGGTTGTAAATATAAAGAACAAATCCGTTGTCAATGTGGGGGCCTTTAACGAAGACGCTTCTGATCCTGTAAGGGGCGGGATAATCAACGTCGACGGTGCAACCCTTAACCTTGCGGCCGGAATGATCCAGGACGAAGGCTCCGCCAGCACGGTTTACACCACAAAGATGAACCTCTCAAACGGAGCGACGGCAACGATAGGCGGAACTCTGGACATCGCCGAAACAACCGTAAGCGACGCCACCTTGGATGCGGAAGCAATTTTTGTAGATTCCGGAAACATATTTTCAACCACAGGCAATGCCGTAATAGACGCAGCGATGTTGTCTGTCACTGAAGGTGCTAATATTTCCATAGCCGACACCACAACCCTTAACTTATCTGGGCTTGAAGTTGTTTTGACATCGTCATCCTTGCAAACCGGCACTGAGTTTAACCTCAACGACATCTTTGGCGAGGAAACCAATCTTGTTCTCGAGTCTGTAGGAGAGAATTTGACCATGAGCGATCTTCTTGGGAACAGTTTTGAAGCAACTATTTCGGAGGGCGGAATCTTGGTCGCCGGAGCCGCAATTCCGGAGCCGTCAACATACGCATTATTGTTTGGTGTTGCCGGGTTGGGACTTGCAGCTTGCAGAAGAAAACGCCTGTAAGTAGATTTTTCAACATATAGGGGCGCGGGGGCTGTAGGCGGCCTTCCGCGCCTTTTTTATTGTTGCGATTGGTGGGTTTTTTTGTATCGTTTTCGTATGTTTTGAAACGCGGCTTAAGGCGGGCGGCCCCTTTGTGCGTGCCCGGCTTTTAAGCGTGTTAGGCGACATTGGATTATTTTCACCGCACTATGGACAAATACACTTCGACACTGGAAATCCCGCTGAGCCAAACTGTCTTTGCCGACGCAATATCCAGCGGCATGAATATCCGCCCCCAGTTGACGAATTTTTTGGGAAGCATTGGATACGACATTGTATTGGGAGACAAGGACAGCGCTTATTTCAAAGCCGGAGGCGGCCAGGAAAGCTATCCTGAGGGCGACCCAAGAAACGCGAGCCGTGAAGTCAGAATCAAGATAAATCCGGAATCCATAATTTGCGAATTTGCAGTAGACTTGAGCGGTGAATATGCCGTGGATAAAATAAAAGCGGTGGGTTTTCTAAGGCACGAGATTAACGTTTTCGACTCGCTCGTAAGGGGAATAGCCCGGCCTGATGGCAATGGGAAACCGTTTAAAAGCCTATTTCCCACCCTGGCAAAGATCCTTGCTGCGGTGCTTGCCCTATCCCCCATAATTTACAAGGCTGTCGACTCTCTGCACAGGGAATTGGGGGGAATGAATCTGAAGGAGCAAAAGGTTGAGCAGGCAAGGTCGGGCTACGCCGACGTCTACCTGCTGCCATTTCATGGCTTTGATGAGGGGTTGGCCATGGGGCTCGCCCACAAGCTGGGGCAAGACTTAAACATTTCCGTCAGGGTCTGCACTTCCCTGCCGATGCCAGGCAATTCCTTTAACGATGCCCGCCAGCAACACGCGGTTGAGCCGTTCTACAAACCGGAAATCGACGCGGCGGCGGCTCTTTTGGACACAAAAAAAGACACCGTATTTATAGGTCTGCTCGACGGCAGCATGTATGTTTCAAACTCCCCTATGCGCTTTCTTTTTGCCATCGGTTTCGACGAAAAATTTTTCCTTGTGGGGAATTATGAAATCAAGAACGGCGTCCCGGAGCGGATTTACCACGAACGCCTATACAAATTGGTGAAGCGCCAAATAGGCAAGGCGTTTTACAAAAAAAAGCCCACCTCAAACCCCGACAGCCTGATGAGATCCCCCATGATGTCCACCCGAGACCTGGACGAGGCCGGAACGGAATTTCTGCCATAGAAAACAAATTTCTGAAAAAATTTTAACGCTTATGGCTCGCATTTAATTTTAGAAGTTGAATGCAAGGTTGTTTATGGCGGAAAACGCGACGCCCGCAGGACGAAAGTAAAATCAAATTTCTAACCAATAAAAAATATAAAGCGCGCTTAGCCCCGCAATCAACTAATTTTAAATGCATATAGAGAGACTATTGCAAAGCGCCTTTGCCAAGCGCGCGGCACACAAAAATTCCGGAGGGGCTGGGAAAATCTGAGGATGTCGCAAATAAAGTATTTTCTTTCAAAGAAAAAGGATGTACATTCCGGCATTTACACAGGGGGAACTACTGTGTTTATCGCTTCGGGATACGTTTCAAACCTAAGGAAAAATTGCGAATGGATAAAACTAGCGAACTTGAGAACATTGTAAATTCAATAAGAGCCAACAAGGGGCAGAATGCGATCTTGGGCATTCAAGACTCGGCGAATCTGCGTTCCGACCTTGGCTTTGATTCTTTTGACCTGGCGGAATTAACCGTAAACATTGAAGACAAGTTCGGCGTGGACGTTTTTGAAGAGGAAATCGTGGAAACATTTGGCCAGCTGCGCCAAAAGCTTGGCAATTGCAAATGACGCATGCGTCGAAAATTTTTCTAAAAGACGGGGAGGACGAATTTACCTATGGGGATTTGGCCAAGTTTGTATCTGGTGCAAGCGCGTATTTTCCCGTGATAAAGACGGCATCGATCAAAGATTTTTTTTACAGGCTGGTTCTGGCTCTGGCCAACAACAAAGACGTGCTACTGGCGGATGAAGATTTTAAACAAGATAACCCGGAATTGAAAAAGGCTGGTTTTCTTAGCGACGAAGACAGAGAGCTTGCCCCTGGAGAGTGTTTTAAGGATGTGGACTTACTCATAAGCGCGGTCGAAAAATCAACATCCAATATAGTGCTTTTTTCTTCGGGGACATCCGGGCAAAGAAAGATTGTATCGCACCAAATGCAGAGCTTTCTGCGTTCCGTAAGAAAAAGTGCGACAAGTTCCAAAGACCTGTGGGGCTTTGCGTACAACCCCGCACACATGGCGGGGTTGCAGGTTTTTTTCCAGGCCTTTCTAAACGCGAATACGCTTGTGAATCTCTTCGGGAAGGGAAAAGAAGAAATATTTTCGCTGGTGGACAAAAATTCCATAACCCACATATCGGCAACTCCCACTTTCTACAGAATGCTTTTTCCGGAGAACAACACCCATAGATCTCTCAGGCGCATTACGTGCGGAGGCGAAAAATCCGGCGCATCGCTGCATGCAAAACTTCTCCGGATTTTTCCAAACGCGAGAATAAACAACATATACGCGGCAACTGAATTCGGAACGCTGCTTGTATCCGACGGCGAATATTTCGCAATTTCCCCGGAATGCTCCGGCAAGATTAAGATCGAAGACTCAGAGTTATTGGTAAGCGGCAAGCTGCTTGGCAAAATAACAGGAGGGGAAGGCGTAAATCCGCCATGCGCCGACGGCTGGTATAAAACTGGAGACATGGTTGAATTTGCCGACAAAGAAAGGCGGCTTTTCAAGTTTACTGCGCGCAAAAAAAACTTTCTGAACGTCGGCGGCTACAAGGTCAACATTGAGGAAGTTGAAGATGCCATCAGACAAATGCCGCAAATTGAAGATGCGCTTGTCTACGGCAGAAAAAATTCCGTGACGGGAAACGTATTGTGCGCGGACATTAAGCTTCTGCCCGGTTCGGAGCTTTCTCAAAGGGATGTAAGAATTTTTCTGGAAGCAAATCTGCAAAACTTTAAAATTCCAAGAAAGATAAATTTTGTTGGCGCAATGGAGCGCACAAACAGCGGAAAAATTAAGAGATGAGAAATGTACTTTTGACAGGAGCCTCGCGCGGGCTTGGCCTGGAAATTTGCAAAATGCTTCTTGAAGATTGCGGAGCATCGGTATACGCGGTCAGCCGTTCGCGCGGAGAGGATTTGGCAAAGCTTCAGGCCAAATTCCCCAACAGGCTGTTTTTTAAGGAAGTTGACTTATCGCAGCCAGATTCCGCCCGCCGCGCAATATTTGCCAGGGATTTCATATCAAACCAAATTCCCCTGCACGCCTACATCAACAACGCGGCCCAGGCTTACGGCGACATCATCACCAACATAAACGAAAAAAAGCTGCGCTCCATGTTCGACGTAAATGTATTCACCCCCATGATGCTTGTGAAGTATGCCATCAGGAATATGATTTTACACCGCACATCCGCAAGCATAGTGCACATATCATCCGTTAGCGCACACACGGGATACAAGGGCCTTGCAATGTACGCTTCCAGCAAGGGCGCGCTGGAGGCCTTTTCAAAAAATACCGCCCGCGAATGGGGGCGCAAAGGAATACGTTCAAACACCCTCGCACCGGGGTTCATGAAGACGCAGATGAGCGCTTCGCTGTCAGAAGACGACATAAAGAAAATATGCGAGCGCACGTCGCTAAAAAGGCTTCCCGACATTCAGAGCGTTGCGAAAACCGCAATTTTCCTAATATCCGACGCCTCATCCTCTATTACCGGACAAAACATTTGCGTAGATTCCGGAACAATTTAGCCTCCAAGTTTCCCGCACACCTGCAAAGCCCCGCAAAGATTATATTTTGGAGCGCAATTTTTTTCGTCTGCCAAAAGGCGCGCATCGCAAGGGGGTAAATAACTACATTTATGTAGGAATATAGGGAAAAAATTCTACGCTATTGTAGCAAAAAAAAATACCCCGTTTAAAACGCCGGCAACGCGGGCGCCTGAAAATGCGCCACGGCGCTCCTCGGCAAAGCGCAAAAAAACTGGCACAAAAATTGCTACCTTTAAAGCGGCCCCACAACAAGGCGGTCAAACGAAAGGTAAAGATTATGGTCAGTAAAATATTAAGCGCGCCCACGCTTATTGTCTGCTTGGCAGGCGCAAGCTTTGCGGACGGAGGCGCGGAAATGGAAATAAGCTCTCTTTTTGGGAACCCGTCACTGGGCGAATACGCAGAAAGAGTTTCGGCATCGGCTGGTGCGGACTACGAGTCGGAATACGTTTTCAGGGGTAAACAGCTTGCAAAATCGGTGATCTGCCCCGGAGTGGACATATCGTATACATTTAAAGACGGACTCGCCGGATACATCGGATGGTGGGGTTGCTACTCCACGGACGGCTTCGGATACGGCGAAAACGATTTGTACGCCGGAATGCGCTGCAACGCCGGAAATCTTGGTATAGACCTTGGATACACTGCCTACACCTACACTTCCGACAACACCACCTGCGAAAATGAAATCAAGCTAAAGTTTGATTACGACACCTCTGAATTTCTCGGAGATTTTGCGGTGAATCCGTTTGTGGCAGGATATTATAACTTCACCTACGAGGGGAAAACGCTTGAGTTTGGAATTGCCTATTCCGCGCCTATATCGAAGTGGATTCTGTCTGAAAATTGGGGAAGTATTGACATATCGGCATTCGGGGGCGCCGCGCACTACGACGCAGGAATGGCCGACGGAGGCTACATGTATGCGGGGGTTAGCGCCGATCTATCCGTAAAGCTCACAGACTTTTGGACACTGTCTGTCGGCGTAAGGTACGCCACGAACGACAATGGCTCATATGCGGCCGTTGCCGGGCGCGAAAACAACGTGTGGTACTCTGCCAAGACATCATTCGGCTTTTGATTTTATAAAGCATTTAACAGGCCGTAAACTACATCTAAAAAGTCATGCACAACGCCCGGATTTACAAATCCGGGCGTTTTTTTACGGCAAATATTTCAAAAGCATTTTTACAAACATGCCCGCGCCAAAATAAAATGTTTCAGAGCCAAGTTGCCAACATTCGGCATTTGCGGCGAATTTTGAATAATGACGCCTTTAGCAGAAGGAAATTGACCTATCCTTGCCAATGCCCGGCTGAAAAGGCAGGCAGCGCATTTTTGCGAAGTTGCGCGCAACGTGCGCGGGCTAATGGGAAACAACGCGCAATTCGCTTAAGCCCCTCCACCTAAAATGCAACCGGCAATTCCATGCGCTTTAACAAATTAAATCCGCAATGGCAGAAAGAAAAAAAGAGCCCGCCGATGCCATTTTTGCAATAACATGCGACGGGCCCTTGAATTTTAGACTCAATAGACGAAAAGCATTTCGCAATATTTTGGAAGGGTCCACAATTCGTTGCAAACTTCGCCCTCGGCGGCATCGGCAATGCTGCGCAACTCTCCCATAGTGTCTATAAGCTTTGAGATTTTGTCCCCGGACGATATCTGGCTTTCCAATTTGTCGGAAATCTCAATCAGGCTGTCTAAGCGCCCGGAGATCCTGCCGGCGTATGCTGAGAGTTTAGACTTTTTTACTCCAAGCAGGCGCTCAGTTTCAAGCGACCTTCCCAAGCTTTCCAAATAGGCTGCAACCGCAGGTATTATGTGGGTGCGCGCCAATTTTAGCGAAAGGCCCGCCTCTATGCCTATTTTGCGCTCGTATTCCTCAAGGAAGATTTCGTGGCGCGAAAGCATCTCGGCCCTGTTAAATACGCCGTACTTTTCAAAAAGAGCTATGTTCTTTTCGTCGGTAAGCGGCTTAATGGCCTCCGGGGTAGTGCGCAAATTTGGCAGTCCGCGCCGGGCGGCTTCTTTCTTCCATTCGTCGGAATAGTTGTTGCCGTTAAATATTATTTTTTTATGCTTTCTGATTATAGAGGACAGAATCTTCTGAAGTTCGGCGTGGAAATCCGCGCTCTTGGGAAGATTTTCAAGAGTGCTTGCAATTTCATCAAAAGCCTCGGCAACGGCAGTGTTCAAGACTATGTTCGGACTCGCGCAAGACTGCGAGGAACCCGCAGCGCGAAATTCAAACTTGTTTCCCGTGAAAGCAAACGGGCTTGTCCTGTTTCTATCGGTGGCGTCGCACGGGAGCTCTGGAAGTATGTCGGCGCCTATTTTAAGCGTCTTGCCGCGCTTGCTCGACTTTGCCCCTCCCTGTTCTATCTGCTCAACGATGTCCGCAAGCTGCTCTCCCAGATACATGGAAATAATGGCGGGCGGCGCCTCGTTTGCGCCAAGCCTGTGGTCGTTGCCGGCGCCAGCAATGGACGAACGCAACAAGTCTGCATGCCTGTCTACTGCCTGAATCACCGCGCAAAGCGAAGTTAAAAATATTGCGTTCTGGTGCGGGTCTGTTCCCGGATTCAATAGATTTACATCTCCAACCGATATAGACCAATTATTGTGCTTTCCCGAACCATTTACCCCGGCAAAGGGCTTCTCGTGGAGCAGGCACACAAAACCGTGCTTGTCGGCTATGCGCTTGAGGGCGTCCATTATAAGCATGTTGTGGTCGACGGCCAAATTGACCTCCTCGAAAACGGGCGCAACTTCAAACTGCGCGGGGGCAACTTCGTTGTGCCTGGTTTTGGCGGGAATACCCATGCGCCACAATTCGCGGTCGAGCTCGCTCATAAACGACAATATGCGCGGCTTTATTGCGCCGAAGTAGTGGTCCTCAAGCTGCTGGTGGCGCTGGGGCGGCGCGCCGAAAAGGGTGCGGCCCGTCTGCATGAGGTCGGGGCGCTGGACGTAAAAGCGCTTGTCTATTAGAAAATACTCCTGCTCCGCCCCCAAAGTGACCTTTGCGCCGGCCTCAAAATCTTTTCCAAAACACCTCAAAAGCCTCTTTGCCTGCTGACCAAGCACCTGCATTGAGCGCAATAGGGGAGTTTTTTTGTCCAGAACTTCGCCGGTGTACGAACAAAATGCCGTTGGGATGTAAAGCGTGGCAACCCCATTTTCGCGCTTGATAAAGGCAGGCGAGGTAGGATCCCATGCGGTGTAGCCGCGCGCCTCCGCCGTGGAACGCAACCCCCCGGACGGAAAACTCGAGGCGTCGGGTTCCCCCATGATGAGATTCTTACCTGAAAAGCGCGCTATTACCTCCCCGTTTTCGACGGGCTCTAAAAAGGAATCGTGCTTTTCCGCGGTTGCGCCGGTAAGGGGCATAAACCAGTGTGTATAGTGCGTTGCGCCGCGCCTGATGGCCCAGGCTTTCATCGCGTGCGCGACATCGTCGGCTATCGACGAATCAAGCGCCTTGCCGCTTTCCATTGTCTGGCGCAACTTCTTAAAAACGGGCTTTGGCAGATATTCCGACATCGTCTTAATGCCGAATACATCGCAGCCGAACTCCTCTATGAAGTTGCCGTTTCCGCCCATCTCGGGCGCGCGGGTGTTGGCTATTTGAGCCATCGCTTCTCTTCTGCTATTCATTTTAGTGCCTTTCGTTGAAAATTATTAACGCTATTCGTTTGTGAAAATCTGGAATCCGTTGTAGGCCTCCATGGCGTGTTCGGATATATCCAAACCTTTAAGTTCCTCGTTCTTGCTCACGCGAAGACCCGTGGACTTCTTTATAAGATAGAATATTGCAAAGCTGCTAATAACGCTTGTTAGTCCCACTGCCGCTATTCCCGCAATCTGCGGCAATATTGAATGTGCGGGGGAAAATATTCCCACTGCAAGGGTGCCCCACACCCCGCATACGAGGTGGACTGAGAGGGCGCCAACGGGGTCGTCTATGCGGAGCTTATCGAAGAAATATACCGCGAATACAACAACCACACCCGATATTAGCCCAATCACACAAGACGAAGTTATCGACACGCAGTCTGCCCCCGCCGTTATGCCGACAAGCCCCGCCAAACAACCGTTCAGCATCATGGACAAGTCCGGCTTCTTCTGGACAACCCACGAAGTGCACATTGCGCTCACAAGCCCAGCCGCCGCAGAGAGGGCAGTGGTTGTGAATACATACGCCACCATCACGGGGTCTGCCGTAAAGACCGACGCCCCGTTAAAACCAAACCATCCAAACCACAGCAAAAACACGCCCAACGTTGCGAAGCCGAGATTGCTGCCTGGCATTGCCCTCGCCTTCCCGTCAACATATCTTCCAAAGCGCGGCCCAAGCATTATCGCTCCCACAAGAGCCGCCCAGCCGCCTACGGAATGGACGAAAGTGGAGCCGGCTAAGTCGTAGAAGCCTATCTTTGACAGCCAGCCTCCGCCCCAGCCCCACGAACCCACAACAGTGTACACCAACGAGGCGTAAAGCGCGGCGAAAATCAAATACGCGCTGAACTTAATGCGCTCGGCGACGGCTCCGGACACTATTGTGACGCAAGTTGCCGCAAACATTCCCTGGAAGATGAAGTCTGTCCAATATCCGTACTTTCCGCCGTTGTACTCTATGGCCGCCGCGGCGCCATCGGGGCTCGACAATCCGAATCCCCCAAAGCCCAAGACTCCTCCGCAAAGCCACGACTCCCCGGGATACATCAGGTTGAAGCCAACCACCGCGTATGTCAACAGCCCTATCGCAACCGTTATGATATTCTTCGCAAGAATGTTCACGCTGTTTTTGGCCCGGCACAATCCGGTCTCCAAAAGGGCGAACCCGGGATGCATGGCAAAAACAAGTATCGCGCCGAGAAGTATCCACAAATTGTTTACGGTAAACATCTCCGCCGATACGCTTTCCATGTCTGCGGCGCGCGCGGCGCAGGCGGACATCAGCGCTGAAAATATAAATATAAACTTTGCTCTCATGTCAGAAAATTTTTTTAAAGTTTAACCTATGGCCTCTCTCCCGCTCTCGTGCGTCCTGACGCGAATGCACTGCTCGAGATTTAACACGAAAATCTTGCCGTCTCCGATGTGGTCGGTCTTGGCGCCTTTTATTACGGCCTCTATGGTTTGCTCGAGAAACTCGTCATTGACGGCTATCTCGAGGCGGACCTTTTTCAGAAGGTTTACCTCGCGCTCGCTGCCGCGATAATTTTCGCTGTACCCTTTCTGCCTTCCGCATCCGAGGGCATTTGTCACAGAGAGCCTGTAAACTTCGTTTTTGACAAGCTCGGCCTTAACGTCGCCAAGCTGTTCCGGCTTGATGTATGCAATTATCAGTTTCATCTCTTTTAACGAGGTTGATGAAACCTACCAAGCAGATTGCGTGCCAGTTTTTGAAAACCGAAAAAAATTCTTCCCGACAGCCATGTTGGAAAAACCGCGCCTTTATATTCTATACAGAAAAAATTTTTTTACAAATTTACGTGCCCCAATTTCGATACCATTTTTGCAACCTATTCCAGTCATATAAAAACTACAATTTTGTATTTTTTACATTTTTAGAACTTACATTTTTGAAGATTTCAGTTTGGCGACAAATGGCTAAATTTGAAAAATTCAAAAATGTAATATTTTAACAAATTGATTAACAGTGTCTTAATTCAAAAAGAACAAAAAATGCAACAAAATGGCACGGCAACTGCTACAAAAAAGTAGAAATTGAATTTAAACATGCAAGAAGCAATGAGAACGAATTATCCTCAAGAGCAAGGGTTGTACAATCCGCAAAACGAACACGACGCCTTCGGCGTAGGAATGGTTGCCGATATAAACGGGGCATCCAGCCATGAGATTGTTTTAGACGGCATAAAAATATTGGACCGCCTGCTGCACCGCGGCGCGGTTGGGGCGGACTCCCAAACGGGTGACGGCGCGGGAATACTGACGCAAATACCCGACGCCTTTTTTAGAAAAGTTCTCGCCTTTGATTTGCCCCCGAAGGGCGAATACGCCGTTGCGATGGCGTTTCTTCCGCAAGAGGAAAGCGGGGCATCGGAATGCCGCAACATAATTTTGGAATGCGCAAAAAGAGGGAATTTTAAGATTGTAGGAGAGAGGGAAGTTCCGCTGAACAAGTCGGCAATAGGGGGGTTGGCGCTCAAGACCTGTCCGCGCATAAAGCAGTTTTTCTTCTCAAACAGGGGGCTTGCCTCTGACAACTTTGAACGCGCCCTCTACATCTTCCGCAGGGAAATTGAAAATTCATCAGAGGCAAAGCTTGGCGCGCGCGACGACTTTTACATCTGCTCGCTTTCCTCCAGAACCATAGTTTACAAGGGGCTTTTAAACGCGCCCCAGTTAAAGGGGTTTTATCCCGATCTAAGCGACGAAAGTTTCTCCAGCGCCATTGCGCTTGTCCACCAGCGTTATTCCACAAACACTTTCCCGTCGTGGCCGCTTGCCCAGCCGTTTAGATACCTTGCCCACAATGGCGAAATAAACACGCTTCGCGGCAATATTAACCAGATGAGAATGAGGCAGGAACATTTTGAAACTCCGCTTTTGGGAGGCGATATTAAGAAAGTGCTTCCGGTGGTGCGCCCGCGCCAAAGCGATTCCGCGTGCCTCGACAACGCCGCGGAATTTTACCACCAGGCGGGGCGCTCTCTCGCGCACACAATGCTTATGCTTGTCCCGCAGGCGTGGGGAAAAAGTTTTCATATCAGCAAAGACATCCAAGGCTTTTTTGAATACCACTCGGGTGTCTGCGAGCCGTGGGACGGGCCGGCGGCGCTCGCCTTCACCAACGGAATCCAAGCCGGGGCACTGCTTGACAGAAACGGTCTGCGCCCCGCCAGATACACCATTACAAAAGGCGGCCTGTTTGTGCTTGCCTCCGAAGCCGGAGTGCTGGACATTCCTGCCGAAGAGGTCTCGCAAAAGGGAAGGCTGCGCCCCGGCGAGATGATATATATCGACACCCAAAAGAGGCGGATTTTGCGCGACACAGAAATCAAAACTATTCTTGCCCGCGCAAAGCCGTACAGGCGCTGGGTCCAGGAAAACAGAATAGAGCTGCCGGGTATTTTTGAAAGCCCCGACGCCCCGTCCGTAGGCGAAAACCTTGTCATGCGCCAAAAAATGTTCGGATACACGCGCGAAGACATTGGGGTAATTTTAAAGCCGATGTGCCTTGACGGCAAAGAGCCTGTTGGCTCAATGGGCAACGATGCCGCTTTGTCGGTACTTTCCGGGCGCGCGCAGCTGCTTTACGACTACTTTAAACAACTTTTTGCGCAAGTGACGAATCCGCCCATCGACCCCATACGCGAAGAGCTTGTCATGAGCCTGACAACCTACATAGGCAACTGCGGCAATTCCCTGATTGAAACTCCGCAGTTGGCACACCTCTTGAAGCTGCCCTGCCCTATTTTGACCAACCACGACATAGCCTGCATAAGAAGCTCGAAAATACCAACATTCCAGTCTGCCACCATAGCGGCCCAATTCTCCGCGCAATCGGGACCGGAGGGACTTGCCGGCGCAATTGAATCTCTTTGCGACCAAGCCGAAGCGCTGGTAGCCAGCGGGAAGACCGTGATAATTTTGAGCGACAAAAACCTGTCTTACGGATACGCCCCCATACCCATGTTGCTGGCGGTGGCTGCCGTCAACGCGCGCCTTGTGTCCAAGAGCCTCCGCTACGCGGCCGGCATAGTTGCAGAAACCGGCGAAGCCCGCGAAATTATGCACTTTGCGCTTCTTCTTGGCTATGGCGCCACGGCAATAAATCCTTATCTGGCCATAGAAAGCATAGCCGACATGTGCAATAGCGGCACCCTTCCCGAACTTGACGGGGCAAGAGCGGTTGAAAATTACATATCCGCAATAAAAAAGGGGCTTTTAAAAATAATGTCGAAGATGGGGATCTCCACCCTGCGCAGCTATAGGCAGGCGCAAATCTTCGAGGCTATCGGGCTATCGAAGGAATTTGTCGACAAGTACTTTGAAGGTACGTCCTCGCGCGTGGGCGGGATAGGCCTTGCCGACGTTGCCCGCGAAGCCCTCGAGCGTTATAGGAACGCATTTTACCCAAAGCTTGGCGAAGAGGAAATTCTTGAAGACGCCGGCAAATATAAGGTAAAACGCGGCGGCGAAAACCATCTTTGGACTCCCCAGACAATATCGCTTCTGCAAAGGGCGGTTCGCAACAACGACGAGGCCGCGTACCGCCAATATGCCGAATACATAAACAACCAAGCCCACCGGCTGTGCACCCTGCGCGGGCTCTTCAAATTCAAGCAGACAAATCCCGTTCCCCTTGGCGAAGTTGAGAGTGTAGAAAACATTTTAAAACGTTTCGTAAGCGGCGCCATGAGCTTTGGCGCGCTGTCGCCGGAGGCCCACGAGACCATAGCGGCCGCCATGAACCGCATCGGCGCAATGAGCAACTGCGGAGAGGGCGGAGAGGACGAAAGCCGCAACGGAACTGAATTTGCCAGCGCCATCAGGCAGGTTGCGAGCGGGCGCTTCGGGGTGACAGCGTCGTATTTGGCCAACGCAAAAGAGATTCAAATTAAGGTTGCCCAGGGCGCAAAGCCGGGTGAGGGCGGCCAGCTTCCGGGATACAAGGTAAATTCCGCAATAGCAAAAATACGCCACTCCATACCCGGGGTCACGCTTATTTCCCCGCCGCCGCACCACGACATTTATTCCATAGAAGACCTTGCCCAGCTCATATACGACTTGCGCAACTCTAACGAAGACGCCCGCGTCTCAGTTAAGCTTGTTTCGGAGGTGGGCGTTGGAACAGTCGCCGCCGGCGTGGCGAAAGCCAAAGCCGACATGGTGCTCATAAGCGGTCACGACGGCGGAACAGGGGCCTCCCCGTTAACCTCGATAAAGTATGCCGGCGCCCCGTGGGAACTGGGCCTGGCCGAAACACACCAAACCCTTTGCCTAAACGGCCTGCGAGACAGAATCAGGGTTCAGGTGGACGGGCAAATAAAAACCGGCAGGGACGTTGTAATAGGCGCGCTTCTGGGAGCCGAAGAATTCGGCTTTGCAACCGCGATACTTGTCAGCATAGGTTGCGTAATGATGCGCGTATGCCACAAAAATTGCTGCCCTGTGGGAGTGGCCACCCAAGACCCGGAATTGCGCAAAAAGTTCAAGGGCACCCCGGAGCATGTCATAAACTACCTGCGTTTTATAGCCATGGAAACGCGGGAAATTCTTGCGTCGCTTGGCTTGCGCTCAATAGACGAAGCAGTAGGCAGGAGCGATCTGCTCGACAAAAATGCGGCTATAGATTTTTGGAAATCCAAGAATCTCGACTTCACAAGCATCTTCAGGCATGTAGACGCACCCGGTGGAAGATTTTGCCCAAAGCTGTCGGCCCGTGAAATGCCCCAAGCCTACGACAAGGCTTTGATAAAAAGATTCTCGAATTCCATAGAAAGAGCCGAGGCAGCATCCGACAATTTCGTGATACGCAACTCCGACAGGAGCGCC
>CASEFZ010000048.1 GCA_949287395.1 uncultured Verrucomicrobiota bacterium | reverse complement strand
ATAAGTCGGATTCGGTTCAACACTGGTATCGTCACTTGCGCAAGAACATACGTGGGACATTTCAAAAAATCCATCCGCAAGGAGAAACGGGTCTGTAGGACATCTTATATCGCATTAAAGAATTAAATAAGTTTCTTTCGTTACAATATCGTCGCCAAGTTGTGGCGCGGAGTGGCGGTTGCAGTTTAGTTGCACATCTGGTGTGGTCGGGCTTTTGTTGAACCCTAATAATCAAGTAGTTGCAAACAGGGGTGTTGTCTCATAAATAAGCCCAGATTCAGAACTTGCTGAAAATGGGCTTGTTGCGCGAAATTTTAAACGGAGAGAGAGGGATTCGAACCCCCGGAGCCTTTCAGCTCAACGGTTTTCAAGACCGCCGCAATCGACCACTCTGCCATCTCTCCAAACGATAAGAACACAAAACATTTTCCCGCACTTTGCAATAAGTTTTTTTTGGATACACCAACTATCTCGCAATCAATCTAAATATTTATCAACTCTCATACGTTGATAAGAACTCTATGTGCTATTTGCCTTCCACATCAAAAGATCTTCCATTAGTTTCATCAAATGAAAATATATACAAAATTGATCAACAAACTATCATCGGCATCTTTGCCTTCATTAATATGTTTATTTTCTATTCCATGCGTTTATTTAGGCTATCGTAACAGCGACCCTGTAAAGCCCGACAATGCAACCGTTACGGCAACATTCTAGCTGCCGAACTCCTTTCCAAATTATCATTCCTGAGAGCTATTACCTAATTTAAGGTTACAATATTGTATTTATCAGATCTCCTAATCCAGTCCAACTTCTCAATATCGCCTCCAAACGTAAATAAACCAATCCACACAAACCACAAAAAAGCCTCCTCGATTTTCGGGGAAGCTCACAAATTTAACACAAACAAATTTACCTACGCATGCGGTACACCGCAAACGCCAAAGCCAACACCCCGAACACCGCCGCATAGGTGGAAGGCTCCGGAACAGCAGTAATTTGACCGTTGTCGGAAACAATAACATCAAAGGAATGCCCAAACGTATCGCTCATGGTTACGTTATTGTTTACCAACGAAAGAACACTTAAGGTTTCATTTCCAAATATATCGCTAAGATCGTAAGTTGTCCCAGCCTGTATAGAGGAAAGCACAACCTCCAGAGAATCCACACTCAGGCTTGCCTCGTCAATTAGGGACACAGCAACACCTTCGAAAACAGACAACTCACCCACGTCAATGGAAGCCGCACCCGTCACATTGAGCCCGCTGCCCTGCCCCAATACAAGCCTGTCCGCATTTATCTGGGAAGCGTCGATGTCTACAATCGAATTTTCAAAACTTAATCCCTTCCCATCTGCGGTAGACAGAAGAACGCCGCCGCCTATCTCAACCAGCGTAGAAGAAAATATTGCGTCGTCGTTGAAAACCACGCTCCCGCCGGAAAAGTCATAAAGCGTCTCCTTTGCGTTGGCGGGGTCTCTGACGCCGTTTAGCAAGACCTCCCCACTCGAAGAATTCTGAACGGCAAAATTACCGTTTGTAAAGCTTATGGATGTTGTTGTGTTGCTGTAGCCGGCAATCGATATGTTCCCGTCAAAAACCTGATTCCCGCCAACATCCCCAATGATATTCAAATTACCGTCCACGGCGCTGTAGATTGAATTGCCGTTTACAGCGGAAATACTCGATTCCCCGGAAAGCTTGAAAATCTTTTTATTTATTCCGTTTGTATTGTCAAACTTTAAGGCGTTTACACTGCCGCCCTCCACTCCTGAAACAACCAAGTTGCCCTGAAAGCTTGCAACCCTCTCGGCACCCAGTATTCCAGTGACCTTCGAGTTCCCGCTTACGGATATGTCGGCATTTGAAAATTTGACACCAACGTCCTCGCTCCCGTTGCTTACCCCATAGGCGCCGCTTGCAAAATTGAAACCGTAGGCATCGCCCTTCTTGGAATTTGTTGACACGCCCAGCGTTATATTTTCGACATTATAAAGACTCCCGTTTGCCACCACAACGCCATACACGCTTCCACCATAATTGCTTGTGCTCGACGTGTCGCACACGAATTCATAATTACCAGACAACGTGTTTATGGTATTGTTGCCCGTTCTTATGTATACACCGTAAATACTGCTTGTTCTCTGTGTGCCGCTTCCGGTTGTCTTTAGGTTCAAAGAACCGCTCACGGAATCAACAGTTGTGTTCTGAACTTTTGAGCCCAACATATAAAACCCATACAGGCTTGCATCCGAACTCTCAACGGAAACGTTGTTGAATACAAAACTATTTCCCTCGTCCGCAGAAGTGACCCTATATGTGGAATCAAGTTCAATTGTTTCAGCGGCATGCAATGAATACGCCGATAGCAATACCGCCAACACCGCCCAAATTCCCTTGAATATAATTTTATTTTTTCCAAACGAATTCATCTTATTACCCCCTGTGGTGTTCCACAATTATTGTACTAATATGTAAGAAAACTATTAAGTTGATATTGCTGGTCAAGCTTTATTTTAACATTTTGATTTTCAGAATAATCAGAACACATCCCAAGTTTCCCCGAAAAATTGACATCCGCGCGCCAAGTAAAAATTGCCCGCTCCCATCGGGACTTGCATCTATAAAAACACCATCCGGTAAAAATCAACCCTGCAAAAATTAAAATATGGATATTCCAAGCATTTCTTTAGCACGTCTTCCTATAGCTTCCAACAGGCAAATTTAAAACCATAAAAATTCCGACGCCAACGGCAGAAATTTCCACGGCAGCAATTTTGCACATTTTCCAAAATTTTGCGGGACCTCAAAGATTGCTCCCACATCAAATATAGGCGTAGATATTGCGCCTGCATACTGAATGTTGCATACCGTAGCAATCTGAACGCTCCGCATTCTCGCCGATTAGCATGTATGTATTTCTCTCAACCGGTAAATATTCAATCCATTCCACCGGAACTTTGTGATATCTTCCGTCGCGGCCCAGCACAGTTTCGTAATCGACATGTTTTTCACCTTTAAACCCGCTTGCTGTCACGCATATCTTGGCATAATTGCCGTGCCTTGAAACAAGCTTGGTTTTCAGTATATTTTTCGTGATACAACTTGGATGTTTAAAATATTCATCGCCATAGTGGTTGGCTATGGCTTCGTGTTCCCAAAAAGATGACGCGCCAGGCGCGCCGTCAAGGCCGCAATCTTTGTACGTCCCTGTCTGCTGGTAAAGCGGAATTGCCAAGAGCGGGGCAAGGGAAAAATATATGTTCTTAAAGTAATCTTCGTTGATGTTTCTGAATTTCAGGTGCGCATTGTCGAAATCCCAATCATGGAATATTGACGGATCTGTGGTAAGCGGCGTGTCCGACAAATGTTTTGAGCACAACACGTTTATTTTTCCGCGCTTTATGAATGAAAAATCGTCCCCATACCCTATGCAATCGTCCTTCATCAAATTGAGCATCTGCTCCTGCGCAAGCGACGTAAATAGCAGGCGAAATTCAACCTCGTTGTCGCGGTCTTTTGCATGGAAGAGAGTTTCAAACTCGTGATTCGCCATCAGGGTAAAGTTTGAGTCGTCGTCGAGATTCTCAGAATATTTTTGAAGATCGCGCAACACATTGCGCTTTTTTAGATTGGTAAAAAAGCCGTCTTCAGCGTTTGCCAGCCCTGAGGGGCAGCGCGAAAAATTCAAGTTTGGGGCGGCGGAGTTGCCGTAAATTAAAATCTTTTCTTTTGTATATACTGGACACGGTTTCGTGACGCTCGCCGAAAGGGTTTGAATTCTCGAGACAGTTCGCCTCTTCCCGTCGGGGCCAACTGTGCTTTCCAACCAAGTTATGGTTTTGCGCCCAACATATGTTTTTTCGCCCCAGCTCGTCTGCATAAATTCCCCGAAGATGAACGGGTTTGCGTTTACAAGGCCAGATTGCGCAAACAGCACGGATTTGCCGGCATTGAAGGAATCGTCCCAACCGAAAAACCGTGTTAAGTCGGCCAACCTTTCGTCAGTAACGTACGGGTCAAACTTTATATCCGGGAAAGCTTTCTCAATTAGCCTAACCGGAATGTCCCAAGTGTACAACGTGTTAAGCGGACTCATTTGCCGGTAGGCCTCGTCTATTTTTTTAGCCTTTTGCTTCTTTAATTTCCCAATCAGGCCGTACAATTCAAAAGCTTTCACCGCCGCAACCACCCCAAAAATTAAAAGCGCCATGCACCCTATTACCGCGCCTGCAAGCGCCCCCGACTGCAACTTTGCGCAATACGCGTAAACCGCGCAACCCACACCGCCAGCAAAAAAAAGCAAACACGGTATAAGAAAATACGCGTACTTTTTTGACTCCTCGGAAATTCTGCCCTCTAAAGCCCTGACATCTGATACCAGTTTGCGGTTTGCCCGCGTATCAAGGCCGGACTTGCCAAGCAAGTCCCTAAATTTCTGCCGGGTTAATTCGGCAAATCTTTCCCTGAGGGAATCGCGGTATGCGTTCAGAGGATCGCATGCGACACCAATCATAGAATGACACTTCTGGCTGCGGCTTTAACGGAGGCACTCGTCGAAAACGGAATCCTTGTTGTATATCCCGCGCGCGCCGCAACAATCATTTTTGTCGGCCAGCAGAACAGCGATGCATTCCATTGGTTCACCGTGTCGTTATACAGGCTGCGCGCGGCGGTTATCTCCTTTTGCAAGTAGGAATTTTGCTGCATGGCCTCTGATATCGCAGCGTGCGCCTTCAATTCCGGATACGCCTCAACCTGCGGGAACAACCTGCCAAACGCCATATCCAGCTGGTTGTATACGGCGTTTCTGGACGTGTCGTCCAATTTTGCGCCGCCCCTGTATGCGGCAACGGTCTTCATGACGTCTTTATCCAACTCTATGGCCTTCCCTACAAGGCTCGCCACGTTCTGGAGAATTACAACGCGCTGTTCTATATAGTTGTCTATCGTCGAAGCGTCGGCCTGCAATTTCTGCTGAAGCTTTCTAAAATAATTTGCGGCCGATATTTTCATGAATAAGAAAATTAATCCGGGCAAAATGCCGCATACCCACAGCACAACCTCAAACAAAACCGACCCCCATCCTATCTTTACAGGAAGCTGCTTCTCAATCACATTGACATCGCGCCCATTCCCATTTACGGGAGGGGCAAGTTCGTCCAATTCGTTCGCCATGCCCAGATATTCTTAACCTATTAATATTTAGTTCAAGAAAAATACGATATTGCCAACTAAATACCCACCAAAGGCCACAGCCAACCGCAAACCTGCCAGCACGGCAAAAATGGGTAAACTTTTTAACCTATAAATCCCTTCCGCTTACCGTTTTTCAAAAGAAGACCAGCACTAAAAAAACATTTCCTCAACCGGTGCGCACAGTTCCGCCGTATATTTAGCCCTCACCCAACTGCGTCACTGCAAACTGCCTTGCCAAACCCGCCCAAAACAATTTTTCAACCAGTTATCCTACTCCAAGATGCCCACCAAAACCTCTTACCCACCCCCCATTGCTTCTGCCAGCTGACTGCGGGTTGTGGGCGCCATAATATGACCGATATTTTACATCACACCCGCCGTTTTGCAATTCATGAACGCTTGCCACAATCAAATACCGCAATACCCGCGCCCTGCTGAAAGCTATGCTAAAAAATATTTCAACTTCCGCCCTCTACAACTAAAGCATTTGTCTAAAAATGTAACTTAGCGCCCCATTAAGCTCAACCTATGCACGCACGCCGCAATCTAGCGTTTAAGAATTTTTTCCGCAGCGCTCCGGAGCTTTTTCTCCTCGGTTGGAGTACAATAGAAACATACTTGCTTTCTTCTCTTTTCCGGCGGCAACGGCCTGCGTCCCCTTCCCTTGCAAAGCTCTTTCCCCTTGTCAGATTTATCCGAATTTTTCATTTGCATAAATATTTTCTATATGGTCGCTTCGTCGCCTCAAACACGACCCGCCCCAAAGCAAAACAGCACCAAAGAAAACACGCAGGCACAGCCTGGAAAATATCCAAGGCGCGCCATGCACATTCTCAAGGCCGAATTTTGTACACATCCCGGAGCTAATCCCCAGTGCCGAGATTTGTGGAACTTTTCAACTGGCCTGGCCTGTTCCATTGTCTGACATAAATCATATTTCCTTATTTTTATCAATATTTTTTTATTTTTCTATTATAAAAATAAATTTTTAAACCAAATTCATTCAAAAAAAGGACTTCTCACATATTTATAAATCCCACAAAAATCTTTCAATAATGCCATTTATATATTATTATGTATTGCTTGGCACGCTCTTTTATCGCCTTATTTTAAAGCGGGATATTTTCTGTACGCCCCGCGCAAAAATCCATCAAAAAAGCGCGGCCTTGGGAGGCAAAAATGCCGGTTGGCGTATCCACGCCATTGCAAAACCGCCTGTTAGAAACAAAAATTAAGCGGCTTGTGTGTATTTGCGAACAGCCAAGTCGCCTGCACTGCTTGAGGCGTACAGAAATTGGGGAAGTTTTTAGACTTCCAAGTACTAGATATCCATTCCCCCCCAATGGCGGGAAACGCGCATAAATGCTAAACGCATTTTGAAAACATAAACCCGGCGCGGCCTTCATATTCGAGAAGCATGCGCCCGATAGACAAAATTAGGCGAAATTTTGCCTTGAAATAAAAGCCGCCGCGTTTAAACAGGTGGGCATGAGACGATATTTGGCACTGGTAGCGACATGGTTATTCTCGTTTTTGTCACTATGCGCAGACGAGCTTACACCGGTTAAATATGTATTTTTATTCATAGGCGACGGCATGTCCATTCCCCAAAGAATGACCGCCGAAGAATTGTCGCGAATAAACACCGGCAAAGGCCTTGCGATAAACGCTATGGAGCACCAGGCTCTTACAACCACGCGGTCGGCAAATTCCTTTATAACAGATTCCGCCGCCAGCGGGACTGCCATAGCCTGCGGCCAGAAGGCGCTAAACGGCGCCATTGGGATAAATCCCAAGGGGGAAAAATTGCAGTCAATTGCCAAGGTTGCAAAAGATTCCGGCAGGAAGGTTGGGATAATAACAAGCGTAACGCTCAATCACGCCACGCCGGCTTCGTTTTACGGGCACAACACAAGCAGGGGAAACTACTATGAACTGGGCCTGGATTTAGTTGAGTCGGGGTTTGATTTTTTTGGCGGCGGAGGAATTGCGGAACACAACAATAAGAAGTCGAAAAACTATGTTGGCGACCTTTACGACATCGCCAAGAAGAAGGGATACAAGGTTCTGCGGCACGACATGTCCGCCTTTGCAAATCTTAAGCCCGGCTGCGGCAAAGTAATAGCTGTCGGAGGGGAAGTTTTGCCCTACAAGATAGACAAGAAAGACTCTCCAAGCATAGCCGATTTCACCAAAAAGGCCATAGAACTTTTGGACAACGAAAAAGGGTTTTTCATAATGGTCGAAGGCGGAAAGATAGACTGGATGTGCCACGCCAACGATGCCGCAACCACCATGATGGAAATAATCGACATGGACAACGCCGTCAAGGTTGCCCTTGAGTTCGCGAAAAAACATGCAAACGACACACTTGTCGTGGTCACGGGAGACCACGAAACGGGCGGGCTTACCATGGGCTTTGCGGGAACGGGATACAACTCATACATAGAGCGCCTCAACGCGCAAAAGTGCTCGCGCGACGCCTTCGACAGCGATTTCAAAAAGCTTCTTAAAAGCAAGCCAGAGTGTTCTTTCGACGACGTAGCGCCACTTCTGACAAAAGCCTTCGGGCTGGATTTCACAAAGGGGTCAAAGTCGGCGTTGGCCGTTTCAAAAGCGGAGCTTTCGGAGCTTCAAAAGGCTTTTGAGCGAAGCAAGGGGAAATCAAAGAGCGCCCTGTCTTTGGCGGCAGCCAAATGTTTGAACAACAAGGCCGGGCTTTCTTGGAGCAGCAATGCCCACACCGCGCTTCCGGTTGAGACTTCGGCCACCGGAAAGCATGCCGACGCCTTCAAAGGATCGATAGACAACACCGACATAGCAAAAATGCTCAAACTTACCGTAAGGTAAAGCATGTCCGTTTCCATTCCACGAAACTCGCGGCGGCGGGCAGACCTTATAATGATAGCGGTCTTTGCAGCCGCATGCGCGTTGTTGTGGTATTTGGATTTTCCCGGGCAGCCGGCGGCGCCGGCCGAAGGCAAAAAGTATCCGGCGCGGGTATTGGAAACGGACAACTCGGCCTTCAGGCAGACTGGCCTTTTGCTGCGCGGGGAACAGCGGCTGAAGGTCGAGATACTTTCCGGCGACAGAAAGGCGGAGATCTTCGACGCGGTGAATCTATTGAGGTCGCAAATGGATTTGGACAAGGTGTTCCAGCCGGGCGATACCGCGTGGGTGTCTGTTCCTTTCAACTCCGAGGCGGGGCGCGACACAATCAACGCACAAGACCACTACCAAGTTTCCAAAGCCCTTCTGCTATTTTGTTTGTTCGGCGTGCTCTTGCTGCTTTTCGGTGGATTGACGGGCGCGAAGGCCGCTTTGTCTTTCGTATTTGCGTGCCTGGTTGTTTGGAAAATTGTGGTGCCGGCGTGTCTTTGCGGCGCCGATGCGGTGGCGGTTTGCCTTGCCGCAGTGTGCGCGCTGTCGGCGGCGATAATATTCCTTGTGGCGGGGCTTACAAAGAAGGGGCTTGCAGCCTTTGCGGGAACGGTCTTGGGCGTCTTGGCAAGCTGCATTATGGCGTGGGTATTCACCTATCTATTTAAGGTGAACGGCGCAGTTATGCCATTTTCTCAGGCGCTTCTGTATTCAGGATACGAGTTTTTAGACCTCTCAAAACTGTTTATAGGGGCTTTATTTTTGTCGTCTTCCGGCGCGGTTATGGATCTAAGCATGGACGTGGCTGCCGGCATGTGGGAGGTATTGAAGGAAAATCCGTCAATAAGCCGCCGCCGCCTTTGCGCCGCCGGCATGTCGATAGGCAGAAGCGTTGTGGGCACCATGACCACAACGCTTCTTCTGGCCTATTCTGGCGGTTATCTGACACTCATGATGGCCTTTGCCGCAAACGGCGTTTCAGTGGAAGATTTCATAAACAATCCCTACGTGTGCGCCGAAACTGTGAAAACAATAGTCGGCAGTTTTGGTTTGGTTTTGGTTGCCCCTTTCACGGCGGTGGCTGGCGCGTTTATATTTTCCGGCAAAGGCGGCGCCGCGCCCCAGCGGAATCTTTAGGGAATTTTTCTGCATTCCACCGCGCGCGCAAGCACGGGCAAAACAGCATAAATTCGGCGCATACGCGCGCAGCCGCAATCCGCCAAAAAGCGGCCAAAGGGCAATGGCTTACAAGCACGGTTTTCGCGCAGGTGGAAGCGCTGCATCTTTATCTGCGCCGAAGAAATGCGCCGTTTCTTGATGCCCGGCGTCCAAACGCGCGCAAAAGCAGCATAAATTAAAGCCCGACATCCGCGCGGGGAAAACTTGCGCGCGCCAACTTCGCACAAGTTTTTATTTGCGCGGCGCGCCGGCCGCACTGGCGCACCCGGAGCAAAACCCATTCCGGCAACCACCCCCCGCGGACTATTTTCTCGAGATCTGAATAAATTGCAATATGTACCAAAACAATAGGGCAATCGCCGCAAAAAGCCCAAGCGCCGCCGATACATATTGCGAATTTTCATACACGCGCACAACCGCGCTGGTCTGGTAGATTATTGCTATGGCCGCAAAGACTATCATTCCGCCGCTAAACCAAAAGCCGAGGTTAAAGCCAAAGAGTATTGCGCACACAATCAACGCCAATGAAATGAAAAAGCCAACCGTCAGAATTGAGCCTAAAAACGAGAAGTCTTTCCCCGAAATAAACACGTAAAACATCAGCCCCGCCGAAAGCGCGCCCGTGAGTATGGCGGCTTGCGCAATGGACGAAGGATCCACACTGTAGGCAAATATCAAAAGAGGCAGAAAGACTATGGACTCCGCAATAACGTAAAGATAAAGCCCCGCGTATTGCGTCCCAATAGAGCTTGGGTTTGCGGCCCACGCGTTCGCCACCCAGGATATTCCCATGAACACAAGCAGCACAAACAGCCAGTTCCCCCCTGAGACCATGCGCGCCGCAAGCTCCACCGCCGGCTGCCAAGACATCAACAGCCATTCGCACCCCGCAAACACAAGCAGCGCAACGGCCAGATTAAAATAAGTTTTCCTGATAAATTCCGCGCGCTCAGAAACCGCGCGCGCGGTGGACCCAAAAGCAGCACTCGTCATATTTTGCATAAAAACCTCCCTGTTTATTGTAAGCGCCGTGTCGCAATTGTTCTGTTATTATTTCTGCGCCTCCAACAAGAAAGTGCGAAATCTGCCAAAAATGGCGAGAAAATAGTCAAAAATTTTGTCGCAATTGCCGCAAAAAAGCCAAAATTTCATCAACATGGAAAACATGGAAGCATTTCTGCGCGCCGACGGGCGCGCCCCGGGCGAGTTGCGCCGCATAGAATTTACGCCGAATATTGCGCCCAATGCGGCGGGGTCGGTTCTGGTAAGTTTTGGCAATACCCGCGTTATATGCGCGGCGTCTTTTGAAAAAAAGACTCCGGCATGGTTGAACGCGGCCAACCCCCCAAAGGGCTGGATTACCGCGGAATATTCAATGCTGCCTTATTCCACTTCAACGCGCAAGCCGCGGGCGTCGGTTGGCAAGCAGGACGGCCGCTCGATAGAGATACAGCGCCTGATAGGGCGCTCGCTCAGGGCGGTGGCTGATTTGGAAAAAATTCCCGGGTGCAGTTTGACACTCGACTGCGACGTTCTCCAGGCCGACGGCGGCACGAGAACAGCCTCGATTAGCGGCGCATACGTTGCCGCAAAAATTGCGGTTGCCCGCCTGCTTAAAAGCGGCGACATTCCCGCCGACCCCTTTGTCGACGCCGTGGCGGCCGTGAGCGTAGGCCTTCTCGGGAACCGCGCCCTATTGGATTTGCCCTATGCGGAGGATGTCGACGCCGACGTTGACGCCAATGTTGTCATGACCGGTTCGTCGAAATTTGTCGAGCTGCAATTTAGCGGAGAGGAAGCCGTCTTTGACGAATCCCAGGTATCGCAGCTGTGCGCCCTCGCAAAAAAGGGCATAGGCGAAATTTTACAGCTCCAGCAAAGCGCCATAGCCGCCGCGTTGGAAAACTTGCAATAACCGCCGTTTTTTTAAAGGAGAAAGCCATGGACACGGACAATAAGGTTCAAAAGGCGCTAAAAACTTTCAGGAATCCGCACACTTGCGCGCAGGCGGTTTACGCGGCGTGCGCGCCAAAAGCCGACGAAGAAACTATGGCCGTCTTGAAAAACTCGGGCGGCGGACGCGCACCGGGCGGAATATGCGGGGCGCTCTACGCGGCAAAGCTCATTTCAAAAAAGGACGAAAAACTCCTCTTTGAAGAATTTGAAAAAAGGATAGGCTCGACGCTTTGCAGGGAAATAAAGTCGGTGCACAAGACCCCGTGTGAGGAATGCGTAAAAGTTGCCGCCGGGCTTGCCGAATAGTCTGCCGCTTTTTGTGCGCCTCCGCGCGGAGCCGGGCCGAATATTGCCACGCGCATATCCGCCCTCCCAGCCATTCCGCCGCGCGATTGGGCCGGCGCGCCCTGTATTTTAATGTTCTGCGCGGCGGGTATCCTAAATCTCAGCCCGCCCATCTTTTACCGCAAGCCTTTCCTCGGGCCGTTTTTAGGGCATTACGCACCCGTTTCCAGAAGGGAAAACGGGATTGTTTTACAGTTCACAGCATTCAGGCCTACCGCGCCGGCTATCCGTAGCGGCCGCAACGCGTTCTTGCCGGGCCTGAATAAATGGAACATCTCTTCCGCCATAAAGCGCTTGCCCATTTAAGCGGAACGCACATTGCAAGAGCGCCGCTTGGCGCGGAGAAAAATTCCCTCAAAATAGAGCTTAAGCCAATCGAATTTAGGTTTGCCAAAAGGCGCCCTTGTCTGCGCCAATTCTAATAGGGAAACAGGGGCAGCAATTGCACCCCGCCGGCGCAATCCTAAAATTTTCCGCAAAATTTTACTACGCTGGGCCGACAACCGCCGCAATAAGGCCGCCCCAAACCCAGTTGGCTTGGCGCATGCAAACATTGCCACCGCAAAACGCAACACTTTCACCCATACAAAAAAAGAGGCGCAAAAATTTGCGCCTCCCAAAATTCCATACCGGCAAGGCCGGATACCCAACGGAAACTATGCCTTGTTCTCGGAACCGAGAACATTGATAATCTTGTGGGTGTAAAGCTTCTGAAGCTCGTCTCTGGCGGGACCCAAATACTTGCGCGGGTCAAACTCGGCAGGCTTTTCAGCAAAAACCTTGCGAATAGCCGCCGTCATGGCCAAGCGGCCGTCGGAGTCTATGTTTATTTTGCAAACCGCCGACTTCGCAGCCTCGCGAAGCTGCTCTTCCGGAATGCCCACAGCCGCCTCAAGCTTGCCGCCAAACTGGTTTATAATGTCCACATACTGCTGCGGAACCGAAGACGACCCGTGCAAAACAATCGGGAAGCCCGGTATGCGCTTTTCAATTTCGCGCAAAATGTCGAAACGCAGCGGAGGCGGAACAAGGCGGCCGTTCTCGTCGCGGGTGCACTGCTCGGGCTTAAACTTGTAAGCGCCGTGGGAAGTGCCTATGGATATTGCAAGAGAATCCACGCCAGTCTTGCTGACAAAGTCTTCAACCTCCTCGGGGCGCGTATAGGAGTGCGTCTCATGCGAAACTTCGTCTTCTATGCCGGCCAAAACGCCAAGTTCGCCCTCGACAGTGACGTCGTGGTCATGGGCAAACTCCACAACCTTGCGGGTGAGGGCAACGTTGTCGTCGTAAGACCTCGCCGAACCGTCTATCATAACCGACGAAAACCCGTACTCTATGCAAGACTTGCAAAGCTCGAAAGAGTCTCCGTGGTCGAGGTGCAAAACAATCGGAATCGGGCAGCCAAGCTCCTTGGAATATTCGCACGCGCCCTGCGCCATGTAGCGCAACAGCGTCTGATTGGCGTACTTGCGCGCGCCGCTGGAAACTTGCAAAATCACCGGAGAGCGCGTAGCAACGCAAGCCTGTATGATGGCCTGCATCTGTTCCATATTATTGAAGTTGAACGCGGGAATCGCATAG
>CASEFZ010000047.1 GCA_949287395.1 uncultured Verrucomicrobiota bacterium | reverse complement strand
TTTCTTTTTGGAGGCGCTCCAGGAGGTCGCGCTCGGAGTCGGCGTCCATATCGGAGATCTCGAGAATTTTTTCCCCGCCTATTCCCGAGAGCCCAACGGCTATAATTCTGTCGGCGTCGATTTCCGCGCGGGGGAAGCCGCGCTCCGCATACACCTCTATATCCAGCTGCAGGCGTCGAATCTTGCCGAATGGCAAATTGGCAAACATTCGGGCGCCGTTTGAGATAAGGTATTGGTTTTCCAGGCCGCGAACCGTCTGTACCGGAATTGATTTATTTCGCTTCGATAAAAAGGCTTCAATGGCGTCGGGGGAATGGAAGGCTGCAAGCCTGTTTAGAGGGGCCGTTTCGGGCCCGGAGAGGGGGCGCAAAGTTCCCCCGAAATCGGCGGCGTCGGAATCGGCACAGGTCCACAGGAAGGGCTCGAATGTGGTTGAAAGGGTCCGTCTGGAACCGTCCGCCCCGCCCAGGCACAGCGCAACGGTCCCGTCTCTGCCGGCGTAAAGCCCGCAAATTGAGTCTTTGTCGGAGTTTAAATTTAGGTCGTCGGACATCGCAGATTTATGCTTGCCCAATTCGGCAAAATTTTCAAACTAAAAGGAGTTTTTTGTTTATATTCGCAAAGATGAAAAAGGCCAATTTGATAATGCTTGGAGCTCCCGGGAGCGGGAAAGGAACAAGGGCGTCGGCAATCTGCGAGGTGCTTGGCATAATACAGGTGTCGACGGGAGATTTGTTCAGGAGCAATCTCAAGGCGGGAACGCCTCTCGGCAAGGAGGCGGAGTCGTATATGAACAAGGGCGAGCTTGTACCCGACGGCGTCACCGCCGCCATGGTTAAGGAGCGCCTTCTCCAGCCCGACGCAAAAGGCGGCTTTGTTCTTGACGGGTTTCCAAGGACCGTCGGGCAGGCAAAGCTTTTGGAGGAAATGCTTGCGCAGATGGGAGAGCGCATATGCGCGGTATTGTATCTTGACGTTCCCGAGAGCGAGCTTGTAAAGCGCATATCCGGCAGGCTTGTTTGCCGCGGCTGCCAGGCTTCTTTCCACAAAGACTACAATCCGCCGAAGGTAGCGGGTGTCTGCGACAAGTGCGGCGGCGAACTGTACACGCGCGACGACGACAAGCCCGAAACCGTAAAGAACCGCTTGAAGGTCTTTGAGCAAAACACTCTTCCGTTGGTCGACTATTACAGGCAGAAAGGGCTAATAGTAGAGCTGCCTCCGGAACTTTCCCCCAAGGGCGCGCTTGGCGATATGCGGGAGCTTTGCTCCAAATGGGGACTGGTTCGGGAATGAGGATATTTTTTATAGGCGATATTGTAGGGCGCCCGGGAAGATCCATTCTTGCGGAGAACCTCAAGAAGATACGCGAGCGTTTGCGCGCCGACTTCGTTGTGGCGAACGCCGAGAACGCCGCGGGCGGCAACGGCATAACCAAGAGCATAGCAGGCGATCTTTTCCGAAGCGGGGTTGACGCCATAACCCTTGGGGACCACCTTTGGGACCAGCGCTCGCTTGAGGCCGACATAGACGGCATAGAGCGCATGTGCAGGCCGGCCAACATTCCGCCCGGCAATCCGGGAAGGGAGTTTGTGGTTCTTCAGAAGGATGGTTTGCGCCTGGGTGTCTTTTGTCTGTTGGGGCAGACTCTTATGAAAATAAAGTCGAACTGCCCCTACGAGGCGGCTTCCAGAATGGTGGAAAAGATATCTCCGCTGTGCGACGCCATTATTTTAGATTTCCACGCCGAGACTTCGTCGGAAAAAGTTTCTATGGGTTGGCATTTGGACGGCAAAGTTGCGGCGGTAATTGGCACGCACACGCATATACCCACCGCAGACGCCCGCGTATTTCCGAAAGGCACGGCCTATATGACCGACGCGGGCATGACCGGCCCATGGGAGGGCTGCCTTGGGCGCGATTGGAGGCCGGTGCTGGACAAGTTTGTGGACGGCAGGCCGCGCCAGTTTAAGATGGCCTCTTACGACGCCCGCATTTGCGGAGCGGTTGTGGATTTCGACGTGGAATCGCGTTTTGCAAATTCAGTGGAGGTGTTTGTGTGGCCGCCTTTCAATTCAACCGCGCAGATGCGCCAGGAGGAAACGGCGCGCCAGGAGGAAAAGAAGGCGCAGTCGGAGCGCGACGCCGCAAAGGCGGCCGCAAAGCTTGCCGCGCAAAATTCCAATAAGGGCCCTGCCGACGCGCAAACAGAGACGAGCCAGTGCGCCTGCCCAGATGCGGACGGGGCGGGCAGGCAAGATAACACGTCCAAATAGCCGCGCCTGGCGCGCGGGCGCATTTTGTAGGGCATGGCTTTTAGTTTCGCCTTTGCCGCGAGGGAGGCGGCAATTTTTTTGCGCGGCAAGATAGCGTTTAATCCGCCGGGCTGTGGCGTAGCGGGCTTTCAACCGGCATTCGCGAAGGCGGAATCTGCGGCTCTTGCGGTGCAAGTTTGGAGCCGCATAAAAATTTTATTGGCGTTTGCGCCTTCATGCGCAGTGCCGCGCGTACAGAGAAGGCCCATGCCGCCGCCCGGTTTTTATGCGAGTGCGCATTTTTTCAAGCGTCTTGCTGTTGCGCGCGGCATCTTCAATTTGCACGCGCAGGGTGCGTGTTGTATTTGGCGCAAGATGAAAAAATTTTTTTAAAATTAAAATTGGCGCGGCTTTTTGCCGAAAACTTTTTCCCGCAGGGCGCTTTCAATTTCGGCAGTTTCGGGGGAAATTAGAAACACGGAATTAGACGGGAATTTAGACTCGAATTTTTTTATGTCGTCGGGAGAGTCGGCCCATAGCGTTGGCATGCTGACGGACGAAGACGCCTGCAAGTAGTTGCCCGCCCCGACGAAAAATTTGTTGGATTTCAAGTTCGCGGGAAAGGTTCTTATGAAGTAGCAGTTTGAATTCCAGAATATGTTGTTTTTTACAACAAGCCCGTCGGCGGTGTTGTTCCCTTCGGCCGCAAGCAGGGCGGCATCTCTCGTTTCCGGGGTGGAGAAGCCGTTGTCGCCGCATTCGTAGGCTATGTTGTTTTCAAAGGCGCAATTTTCGTACGAAGTTGCGCCGCCGTCTTTCGAGCGCAAAAAATGCTCAAAAGCCTGGCGGCAGCGGTAGAAGACATTGTTTTTAAAAATTATGTTCTTTGCGGTAAGGTTGCCGTTGCTTATTCCCTGGATTGTGCTGCCGCAGTCGTAGGTTCTGGATATGCGGCAGTTTTGGACAAGGTTGTTGTTGAAAGATTTTTTTGAGGTAATCCAGAATTCAACGCCGTTGCCGAAGCGCACCCAGCCGCCCGAATAGTTGGGCAGAATACAGCCGCCAATTAGGTCTAAATCAATCCCGTCGAAAACGCAGTCTGAAGATTTGCATATGCCGTGCTTGCCAAAGCCCTTTATCGCCAGGTCTTTTAACTTGCAGGATTGCAGATTTGACACTCCGTGCGTGCCAACCAAAAATGAAATTTTTGCGCCGTTTTCCGAAGGATTTTTGGGAAGCCTAAAGTACAAATATTTGAACGGGTGTTTCGGCTTTAAAACGTCGCCGGCTTTGGCCCATTCTCCGGCGGCGACAAAAAAATCTCCGTGCGCGTTGAGGGCGCTTAGGCGGGTTTGAAGACGCCCGTAGATCTTGTCGGAGGAAATATCGTAAACTGCGCCCAAGTTTAAGAGTTCGGGAGAAGCATGCGGAACAAAGCCGTCAAAATTTTCCGCCTTAGAAAGGTCCAATTTCCAAATGTGGTTCGGCAGCCTTATCCACGCTTTAGTATTTTTGAGCATCATCAACCCGCATATTAGAGGTTTGGGGCCGTTGCCGTAAGGGGCGAACTCGCAGTTCTTAAAATTTTTTAGTTCTTCATAGAATGTGTCGCCGCGCTTTAAAAAGATTTTGGCGTTTTCTTTGGGGGCGGCGGCCAAAGTCTTTAGCGGGGCTCTTCGCGAACCGTCGTTGGTGTCGAGGCCCTCGGAAGACGAAACGTAAACCTCGCGCGCCGAAAGCGCGCAACACGCAAAAACTGCGGCGCAAAAGAAAAGAAGTCTCATACCGGAAGCGTAGCCGGCGGGCTCCCCGCTGGCAAGCCTATTATGCCGCGCGCGGCGGCGGCCGGGCGGAATTTTTTTAGCCATCGTTGGAAATCTCCCCTCGCGGGGCAAGGCGGGGGGGGGGACAATCGTGTTTTCCCCACTCCGTGTCCCGTTCGCCGCCGCGGAAAATGTTTCCTCCCTTATTGACGCGGCAGCGGGGGGCGCGAGAGACTGGGAACGGCAGGCTTCAGCGCGGGAATGGGAGCGAGGATTTTTTGCAACCGCCGCGCTTCGCCGGAAAAGGCCCAAACCCCCATCGGGAACCGAAAGGAACCGCCGCGGGAAAAGGGAGGGAATCTCCCTTTTGGAAAAATTCTTACCTGGCCTTTCCGAACACTCTTTTCTTCAAGGCGTTCTCCGTTTCGGCGGTTTTGTGGGAAATTTCAAGCACCTCGTTTGAGGGGAACATCTTGTTGAATTCATTTATGTCGTCGGGTGAATTGGCCCACAAAGTTGGATAAAAAGTTCCGCTGACTGTCTTCAAATAATGGTGCGGCCTCACGAAAAATTTGTTGTCCTTTAGCGTGGCTGCAAATTTTGAGACGGAATAGCCGTTTGAATCCCAAAAAATATTGTTGCGAACAAGCATGCCGGCAGCGGAGTCTTTGCCCTCGTATGAGAGCAGGGCGGCGTCCCGCCCTTCCGGTGTGGAGAAACCGTTGTCGCCGCATTCGTATGCTATGTTATCCTCAAATACACAATTTTCGTACGAGGTTGTGCCGCCGTCTTTCGAGCGTAAAAAATGCTCAAAGGCCTGGCGGCAGCGGTAGAATACGTTGTTTTTAAAAATTATGTTCTTTGCGGTAAGGTTGCCGTCGCTTGTTCCCTGGATTGTGCTGCCGCAGTCGTAGGTTCTGGATATGCGGCAGTTCTGGACAAGGTTGTTGTTAAACGGCCTCTTTGAGGTAATCCAGAACTCAACGCCGTTGCCGAAGCGCACCCAGCCGCCCGAATAGCCCGACTGGATGCAGCCGCCTATAAGGTCTAAATCAATCCCGTCAAAAACGCAGTTTGATGACGCGCATATGCCGTGCTTGCCAAAGCCTTTTACCGCGAGGTCTTTTAACTTGCAAGACTCCAAATTAGATATCCCGTGTGCCGACTGGACAAAGGAAATTTTTGCCCCGCCGGAAGAGGGGTTCCCTTTGTGCCTGAAAAATATGAACCTGAACGGATACTTGCTCTTGGAAGTTTCTTCGGGCTTTGCCCATTCGCCGGCGGCGGCAAAAAAGTCTCCGTAGGCGTTGAGGGCGTTCAGGCGGCGCACTATATGCCCGTAAACTTTGTCGGTGGAGATGTCGTATATGGCGCCTATATTCAGCAGTTCCGGGCGCTTTTGCGGGGCAAAGCCCTCAAAATTTTCGGCTTTGGAGAGGTCAAGTTTCCAAATATCATTTGGCAGCCTCACCCAAGCGTCGGGATTTTTCAAAATGCGCAACCCGCATATTAGGGGTTTGACGCCCTCGCCGTAGGGGGCGAACTCGCAGTTTTTAAAATTTTTTAATTCTTCGTAAAACGTGTCGCCGCGCTTCAAAAAGATTTTAGCGTTCTCTTTGGGGGCGGCGGCCAAAGTTTTTAGTGGAGAACTTTGCGAGCCGTCATTGGTATCGAGGCCCTCGGAAGACGATATGTAAACTTCGCGCGCGGAAAGCGCACAGGATAGGAGCGCAAGCGCGCATGCAAAAATGTACTTCATGGCAAGGTAAATAACATTTTGAGCCAACTGTGGCAACAATAATACGTTGCATCTGATACTTTTGCCATTTTAGGGAAACTTGCGCCAAATAATTTAAATCTGACAGGAAGGGAATATGTGTGAAATTTGGCCTTCTACAAGAGATTTTTCCCCGTGAATT
>CASEFZ010000046.1 GCA_949287395.1 uncultured Verrucomicrobiota bacterium | reverse complement strand
ATAGCAATGACGATAAACAAATTGATTATCAAGGGGGATGCTATCTCTTCAGGCGGTGGAAGAAACTATCTTACAGTTTACAAGGCAGGCGCCAGTTTTTCGGATCCGAGCGTTGTGATCGAGGGAATTGTGAACGGCATGCAGCTGTATTCAAAGCCTCAGGGAAGTTCTACCACCCCGAATTATTTGCAGGTTGGCGGCGTGTCGGGTTCTGGCTCTCTTAACCGCGAGGCTCCGGCGACCTATGGCAAGGCCAACGGGGTAAGCTATTATATTCTTACGAACAACTCTGACGCAACATCAACACAAAGCTTTTTTGAGAAAAACGGCAGCATATGGACTGACCAAAGTGGCGTGATGTGCTACATAATGAACGGCACAGCAAACCAGACTTTTACCGCCGACACTGCTTTCCTGCACGGAGGAATGAAGGTTGTCTCTGGTGGTATGTTTGTAAATTTCAATCAGAATGCCGGCAACTATACTTACAACGACTCTGCCAACAATACTGTGACATTCTTTACCCAGAATGGCGGAACCACCCGCGCGCAGTTCTCGCATGGAGACTTGGAAATGGGTGTGGCGATAAGCGGTTTGACGAGCGCGGGAGCTGAGGCGGTGTTCGGTTCGGCGGCGGGCGACAACACTTACGGCTCTTTCCGTTTCACGAACATAGTTTACGCCTCCGGGACAATCAAGCTGAGGCTTAACTCCGCCACGCAGATGGACACGTTGGATTTGACTTCGTATGCCAAGTTCAACTCGTCGGATTCAAGCTGGGAGGACGTTGCCGGCGGCACGTTGAAGTTTGCCGACGGAGTGGCCGAGGGCACGCAGGTTAAGTTTGACTTTGGAGACAACTTGGCATGGCTTATCGGGGACGACGTTGAAAGCGTGAAAGTGATATCGTGGGACGCCGACAAGAAGACGTCATTGGTGGCAGAAGACTTTACCGCGAACTTGTTTGAAGGTGAAGACGGTCTTTCCTACATGGCGGAATTTACGGTGGGCGACGACGGATTGTATGTAAAGTATGTTGTTGTGCCCGAACCAGCCGAGGTTGCGTGCTTGATAGGCTTTGGAGCGCTGGCGTTTGCCGCGTTGCGCCGCAGGCGCAAGTAGGTTTCTTTAAATTGTAAAATATGGCGCGCACCATTTTTGGTGCGCGCTTTTTTTGCGAGACAACAGGAGTGCCTAATTTCCAAGGCTGCGGAAGTTATCTAAGAAATCCTTACCATAAAAAGGCATGTGGCCGGCCGGATTTTTTTATTTATACTGCATGCCTATACTCGTTTTTTGCATGAAGATTGTTGTGCGCATTGGGAATAGAAGCTGTAATTAGAAATTGGGATATTGTGAAAATGAATTTGTGCTTGTGTCTCACAACGGAAGTGCAACTTTCCCGATAGAATCTCTTAAATGCGTCGAATATGCAACATTAACAAATGAACGTTTTTTTTTATTTTTTGCCGGGCAATAGGTTTCAAATATGCAGGCGGTTTGCCGAATAAATGCCCATACAAACTGAAGTTGATGCAAATTGCGCAAATTAAACTTGGAGGGAAATTTTGATGTTTTTGCGCATAAACGTCGGCACATCCAAATCTTCCCCGTTTTTCATGTTTGGAGGGGTATCCTCAAAAAATCCGCGCTGCTGGTTCTTTTCCATAAAAGAAAATTCACTCTGAGAAGGATCGGCTTGGGCTTTTTTATCGGGTTGCGCATCGGCGTCCTTTTGCTTTTGTCGGTTTTCAACCTGGGCTGTCTGGGATTGCCCAACATGGGGAACTTTCTCTTTTACGCAATCTTTACCACCTCCTGCAAGAGGTTCTTTTTGCGTTTGCGCAGTTTTTTGCGCCTGCGCCATGCCGCCGGCCTTTGGCGCCAGAAATTCAACTGCTTTCGGCAATTGTCCAATAATACATGCGCTAAGTGCCTCATCGTTTCCCGGAGATGTCATTACCCCAAACGCAAGCTTTCCGGATGTCGTAAAACTGGAACTTACAGCCTCTAAAATCTGCTGCATTTTATTCATTTCGAACCCGCGCGGACAACGCAAACTTACAAAGAGAGAATCCGCTTTACTGGCGCCTTCCGAAAGGAAAGGGGAATGCCTTAA
>CASEFZ010000045.1 GCA_949287395.1 uncultured Verrucomicrobiota bacterium | reverse complement strand
AGCGGAGCGGTAAGGATAGAGTCCGGGGCGAGTTTGGAGTCTGCGTGGTTGAAGTCTGCCAGCGAGGTAAGCGTTGGTGCTGGTTCAGTTTACGAGGTAAGCGGGAACATAGAGTTAAGCGGGGCCTCGAAGATAGTGTTGGACGTTGCAGGGGCTGATAGTTTTGGCAAGATAGCCACGGATTTTGCGGTGGTAGGCAGCGAGTACGGGGTGTTGGAATTTGTTGTTTCGGCGTCGGCGTTTGAGGAGAGCAGCAGCATAACGCTGTCGCTGTCTGATTTAATAACGGCAAGCGGGATAGATTGGGATAATTTTGACATAAAGTCGAACATGGAGTACAGCATGGCGGACGGGAATATAACGTTTGTTGTGCCCGAGCCTGCCGAGTGGGGAATGTTGTTTGGGGGATTGGCGATATTGTTGGCGCTGGCGTTTAGGCGCAAAAATAGGTAGGCACAGGGCCTATTAAGATTGGCGCGCGCCGTTGATATGGCGCGCGCTTTTTTTATGCACGGCAAAAATTAAAAAAAGGTGTTTTTGTCGTGTAGTGGCTAGGAAATATGTTGGGCGCCTTAAGATTGGCACGCGGGCCATTTCTAAGGTCTGTAAGCTTAAACACAAAAAAACAAACGGTGCAATCTGCGTCTTCAAATTGCATCGTTTAAGGCCGGCATAAGAGCGGCGCGCTTTATTGCGCTTAGTAGAAATTACGACCTGTACACGGGAACTGGCAAATTCTGCGGCGCGTCAAATCCGAAAAGCCTGGAACTTTTTATAGTCACTCCGTTTTCGGTTGAGGTGCATGCCGAAAGCACAAAAGCCGCAAAAGCGGCAAGTATTAAAGCCAAGAATTTCATGTCGGAGATTAATATTTACACTTTTATAGTGTTCAAGTTTTTTTTAAACGGTAAAGAATTTGCTTGATTTGGGAGGCGGTTTTCTGTTTGTTGACACTCTTTATGAATGTGCGCGCGGTGTGCGCATTCAAAAATAAACCTCAACAATAATATTATCCCAGGTCCGCGTTTTGCGGATACGGAGCTAAAAGAAATGAATATAACAGTAAAAGATCTCTTGGATGCCGGCGTTCATTTTGGCCACCAGACCCGCCGTTGGAATCCCCGTTCTAAACCTTATGTGTACGACCACCGTTCCGGCGTATCCATAATCGACTTGGAAAAAACATTTTCGCAGCTGGAAAAGTCTGTTGCTTTCATTGAGCAGATTGTCGCGGACGGGAAGGATGTAATATTTGTCGGCACAAAGCGCCAGGCGCAGGAAATTCTGCGCGAAGCCGCAACATCGTGCGGCATGCCCTACTGCGTAAACCGCTGGCTGGGCGGAACTCTCACCAATTTTGAAACCATTTTGACAAGCCTGAAGAAGTACAGAAAGTTTGTCACAATGGAGACTTCTGGAGAGCTCGACAAGCTCTACGCAAAAGAGGCGGCCGCAATCCGCCGCGAGATGGACAGAATGGGAAGAAATTTCGAGGGCATAAAAGACATACAGAAACTTCCCGGAGCGGCGTTTATAGTGGACATTAAGAATGAGGAAATAGCGGTTTCAGAGTGCCGCAAGCTTGGCATACCTGTCGTGGCCATAGTGGATACGAATTCCGATCCGACTTTGGTGGATTATCCCATTCCCGCCAATGACGACGCCGTCAAGAGCATACGCCTGATTACCGATGTCATAGTTGAGGCTGTCCAGAACGGCTTGAGCCGCCGCACGGTGCAGGTGAAAAACCACCAGCCCCTTCCGAAGGTTTCGTCGGTTGATGCTGCTTCCGACAACAATGCCGCTGACGTCACTTTCTCGGCGGAAATAGATGTTAACAAGGTTGAAGAATAACCATTAGACGGGATATTTTTTATGGAAATTACAGGAAAGATGGTTGCCGATTTGCGCGCGCAGACAGGCGCCGGTATTGTAGATTGCAAAAAGGCCCTTGTTGAGGCTGACGGCAATGTAGAGCAGGCCATAGAAATCTTGCGCAAGAAGGGCGTGGCTACGGCGGCAAAGAAGGCCGGCAGGAACGCTTCGCAGGGCCTTGTGGCGGCCTATATACACTCTAACAACAAGGTTGGGGTGCTGATAGAGGTTGCATGCGAGTCGGATTTCGTAGCCAAGAACGAAGAATTTAAGGCTTTTGTAAAGGATTTGTGCATGCACATAGCTGCGGCTTCTCCGGTTTGCATATCGCGCGAAGAAGTTCCGCAAGACTTGGTTGCCAAGGAGACCGAAATTGCCATGGCTCAGCTTGCTGAAGACAAAAAGCCCGAGGCCGTTAAGGAGAAAATTGTCAAGGGCAAGATTGACAAGTTTATATCCGGAATATGCCTGCTTGAGCAGCCCTTTGTTAAGGACGATTCTATAACAGTTGGCGATTTGATTACCCAAAAAATAGCCACTATAGGCGAGAAAATTGAGGTAAAGCGTTTCACGCGCTATCAGATAGGCTAATTCGTTCCGCAATTTTCAAAAAGGCGCGCTTCGGCGCGCTTTTTTTATGTCCGCTTGACTTTTTTATTGGGGGCTAAAATTTCCAAGCGAAGTTTCCCTGTGGGCGGGCGCAATTTTGGGGCAGGGTGTTTCCTCTTTGTGAAAAATGGATATTTGCAGAAAAATATAAAAGGTGCGCTTATTCTAAAATTAAGGCTTTGCCGCCGAGATTCGCTTTGGAGGCGCATGCGCGCGAAAATAATTCCGCACATGCGCGCGCCTGCCCTTTAAAACGAATGTTGCATGCTTTTTGCGAGAGCCACTTGGCGGCGGATAATCGGCTTATTGAGGCAGGGACGCTGCACAAATCCTGAGCGCAGCTTTAGCGGTGCCGATACTGGGGGGGATTTTTTTTCGCAAGCAGCGCGCCTGACTGCTAACGCGGTTGCGGATTGCACAGGCGCAACAATTCTGCCTTCAGGCGGGGGATTCCTTCTTCCGTGAGGCACGAAATTGCAATTGTGTCAAGCTTCGGGTATTTTTTTAAGAATTTTTTAAGGTTCTTTTTTGCTGAGTCTTCGTCCATTTTATTGGCCGCAATTACCATCGGCTTTTTGAGCAGGTCCTTTGAATATTTGCCCAACTCTTCTACAAGTTTTTTATAGTCGTCGCAAGGGTCGCGCCCGTCAGTTCCGGCCATGTCTATTACGGCAACAAGCGCCTTGCAGCGTTCTATGTGGCGGAGAAATTTGTGCCCAAGGCCCCTGTTTTCGCTGGCGCCTTCAATTAATCCGGGAATATCTGCCAATAGCAATTTTTGATATGTGTCGGGGTAGAGTATGGTGCCTATATTTACGTGAAGGGTCGTAAACGGATAGGCGCCTATCTTTGGCCTGGCAGGAGTGAGAATGGATACCAGCGAAGATTTTCCGGCGTTGGGGAACCCCACCATGCCGGCGTCGGCTATGGTCTTTAAGACCAATTTGAACTCAGCCGACTCCCCTTCGGTTCCGTATGTGAACTGCCGCGGAGCCCTGTTTACAGAGCTTTTAAAGTGGAGGTTTCCAAGCCCCCCGCGGCCCCCGCGCAGCAGCATGACTTTCTCCCCTTCGGAAACGACCTCCGCTACAATTTCTCCATTGTCGGGGTTTATTACCACCGTTCCCAGCGGGAGCCTCAATATTGCGTCTTTGCCGCTTTCGCCCGTTTTTTGCCGTCCGGCGCCGTTTCCGCCGTTGCCGGCGGATATGTTCGGAGAAAAAGTGAACTGTTCCAAGTCTGAGACATTGGAGTCGCCAACGGCATATACGTCTCCGCCTCTGCCACCGTCTCCACCGTCCGGCCCGCCGTTGGGGACAAATTTTTCCCTGCGGAAACTTGCGCATCCGTTTCCGCCGTTGCCGGCCCTCAATGTAACATTAGCTTCGTCTACAAACATGGGTTATGAATCGTACAAAAAATATTCCGGATTTTTAAGAGTCGAGAAGGTCGCGCCAGAGCCGTATTTGGCTTTTGGTTTGGCGCGGGCCGGGCATGCCAACTTTTTCGCGCATGGCAAAAGCCCGGTCTAAACTAAACACGTCGCGCCAATCTTTGCCTGCCTTGGGGCACACTTGGAAAACGTCATCGTCTTCAAGCTTGTTTATGGGGGTTGACTTCTTCTCCGAAAGGGCGACAAGCCTTCCAACCATGTGGTGGGCTTCCCTGAAGGGCACGCCGCGCATTACAAAGTAGTCGGCCAAGTCGGTGGCCAGCAAGAGCGGGTCGGCAACGGCCTCGGCGCATTTGGCGCGGTTGAAAGACATGTCGCAGGCGCACTGCGCAAAAACCTCAAGACATATACAAACCTGCCCGAACGAGTCAAATGCCGCCGGCTTGTCTTCCTGCAAATCCCTGTTGTAGGTCAATGGAAGCCCCTTGCACAAGGCCAAAATGGTGTTTAAATTGCCTATCAAGCGCGCTGATTTTCCCCTCATCAACTCAAAAGAGTCCGGATTCTTTTTTTGCGGCATGAGGGAGGAACCCGTCGTAAATGCGTCAGGAAGCCTTACAAACGCGAATTCGGACGTATTCCATATTATAACGTCTTCGCACATTCTCGACAGGTGTATGCCCAAAACGGAACAGGCAAAGCAAAATTCCATAAATGTATCCCTGTCGGCAACGGCGTCCATGGAGTTCCCGGTCACAATCGGGTCTGAGCTGGCTTCGTCAACGAATCCCAAAAGGCGCGCTGTTTCAAAACGGTCGATTGGAAGCGTTGTGCCGGCTATTGCGCCGCTACCAAGCGGGCATACGTTTGCGCCGTCGCGCACAAATTCAAAACGTTCGGCGTCGCGCGCCAGCATTTCCACCCAGGCAAGCATATGGTGGGCCGCGCTGACAGGCTGGGCGCGCTGCATATGGGTGTATCCGGGAATATAGACGCCTTTGTTGGAGTCGGCCAGATCCACAAGCGCGCGCATAAGTTTCTTTATGGCGCTTATAACGTCCGAACAGGCGCTTTTGAAAAACAGGCGCATATCGGTGGCAACTTGGTCGTTGCGGCTGCGCGCGGTGTGAAGCTTGGCGGCCTCGGGGACAATTTCGGTGAGTGCCTGTTCTATGTTCATGTGGACGTCTTCAAGCTCTGTCTTCCACTTGAACTCCCCGTCCTGAATGCGTTTGAGAATGGCGTCAAGGCCCTTGGATATTTTGCCGGCTTCCTCTTTTGTTATTATGCCGCATTTTGCAAGCATTTGGGCGTGGGCTTTGGAACCTGCTATGTCAAACTTGGCTATCGCGCTGTCGAAGGAAACGGACTCCCCAAATTTAAGCATTAGCTCGCTTGGAGGAAAGGAGAATCTTCCGCCCCAGCTTGCCTGTTCCTTTTTGGGTTTCGCCGCCACAGCCCCGGAGGATTTTTGGCGAATTTTCTTCATGCCAGCTTTTTTCATGCCGATAATACAAGTATGAATTCGTCCCCTTTTCAAGCCTATATGGGAATGTTCGCCTTGGTCGGCAAGTTTGGGATTGCATGGGGGCCATTGGCTTTTGTTGCGGGAGGGGAATATTGAGGAATTAATTTATGTCTTGCCGATTGCCCAAAAAAATGGAAACATCAAAAAAGTTTCCGCAAGCGTGATACGCGTTGTCGCAGACGGGCGCTTGGGCGGAGTCAGAAAGGGATTGGTTTATGGAAAAAGATTCAAAGGCGGCAAATGTGGCCCTGGTTCTCTCAGGGTGCGGGGTTTACGACGGTTCGGAAATACACGAGGCGGTGTGCGCGCTGCTGAATTTAAAAAAATTGGGTGCGAATGTGGAGTTTTTTGCGCCGCAGATGCCCCAGAAAGACGTGGTGAACCATTTGAACGCAACCTTGGTTGATTCAACGAGAAACGTTTTGGAGGAATCCGCCAGAATTGCGAGGGGAAATGTGGCTCCCGCTTCGGAGTTGGATGTCTCGAAGTTTGACGCCGTGGTGTTTCCGGGGGGATTTGGCGCGGCTAAGAATCTTTCAAGTTTCGCGTTCGACGGGGCGGATTGCCGGGTTTGCAAGGATGTCGAAAGAATTGTGACAACCGCAGTTGGGCTCGGTAAAAAATTGGCCTTTATATGTATAGCGCCCGTAATAGCCGCCAAGGTTATAGGCAAGGGCGTCAAACTAACCATAGGCAACGACAAGGCAACGGCTGCCGCAATAGAGTCTATGGGGGCAAAACATCTCGAATGCCAACCGACGGAATTTGTCAGGGACGACAACTTCAAGGTTTATTCGACGCCGGCCTACATGCTTGCGGCGGATATAACCGAGGTTGACAAGGGCGTTGGCGCCATGCTTGCCGATATGTTGGCGTAATATGAAGAACGGTTTGTTAAAGTTTGTTTTCATCTTTTGTTCGGCTGGCGCTCTTTTCCTTTCGGGAGGCGTTTTTGCCGAAGGCGAAAAGAGCCCAAGAACCACCATGCTGGTGGGCGACGTGCTGAACTTTGAGCTGCCGAATTTCGACGATAAGACGGGAATGAAAGAGTGGGAGCTCTTCGGCGAAAAGGCGGTGTATGTGGATGAATCGCGCATAGACATAGAAAAGATGCGCCTTCATCTGTTTGAAGACAAGGCGGGTTCTAAGCTGAAGGCCGTTATACGAAGCCCGAAGGCGTCTGTAAACCCCGATACAAAGTTCGTAAAGAGTTCGGAAAATATAGCCGTGGATGCCGACGATTTCAAACTTACCGGGAGCAGGTGGGATTGGGACGGCCTCAAAAAAATAGTGCGCGTATTTGGGGATGTTAAAATAGACTTTAAGGAAGGGCAATCAAAGCCCAAGCCCAAGGGTACCGAAGGCGATTTGGAAATTCGCGGCAAGGTGCGCGCGTCTTCAGACTACGCCAGTTTAAACCATGCCGGGAACAGCAACTTGTTTGAACTTTCCGGGAATGTGCGCGTTGCCTCGGACGACATGGACATAGATTGCGACAAAATGGAGGTTGACGCCGCAAAGCACGGCGGCGCCCGCGAAATTTCGGCGTCGGGGAATGTGAGAATGAAGCGCGGAAAAATATCTGCGCAGTCGGGTTCGGCGGTTGTGGTGCCCGCAAATTCTACGGCCTTGCTGAGGGGAAATCCGCAGATATTAGATGCGTCGAGCAAGTCGGTTCTCTCCGGTGACTCGATATTTCTGGACAAGCTGAATAAGGGGGTTGTTGCGTCTTCGTCCGCAGCAGTTCGCGCGAAGACCATTTTGCTGCACGTCGACGACAAAGGTAAACAGCAGACTATAACTATTTGTGCGGACACGATAAAAATGAAGGATCTTGGCAATAGGCAGGAATTCTATTTTGACGGCGGCGTAAAGGTTAGCGCCCCGGATTTCACGGCCTATTGCGACAAGATGACCGCTCTTTCTTCAGGGGAAAGCGGCAAGGACAACGTTAAAATAAAGTCGATAAAGGGGAGCGGAAACGTAAAATTTGTCAATGACGACGGCGAGGCCCTTTCGAAGAATATAGAGATAATACCAGAGAGGTCTGAGGTGTGGCTTACGGGGGCCGCAAGGCTGAAGGACGCGCTGCGCGGAACGGAGTTGAAATGCCACTCTATTGTGTTTACCAGGCAGAGCAATAGCGGAATGGCATTTTCGGATCAGGACAATAAGAACTCGAGTGTGCTTTTGCAGATAAAAGAGGATATCGCTTCCGACATGCAAAAAGAGGTTGGGGCAAAACCGTCGCGCAAAGGCGCAAACAAGTCCCAGAAGCCCGTTGAGGTAAAGAGCAAGATACTTCGCTTCAACAGGGATTCGGACAACATGTTTTTTACGTTTATAAAGGACGTGTCCATAAATTCGGATTTGGTAAACCTGACTTGCGCCAAGATGCGCGTGTTTGCAAAATCGCAGAAAGAGGGTTCTGCGCGGGTTCAGAAAATAGAGGCTACGGACGGCGTCCGCATAGAGCAGGGAGCCGGAAGCGATGACAAGGGCGCGTACTTTGCGTGCTCAGAGTTGGCCACGATATATCCGAGGCTCGATGTCGACGGAGAGGGAAAGTCTGAGCACAGGTATGTAGAGTTGTCAATAGATGAGTCCAAACCTTCGGTAAGGCCGTTTGTATCGCTGCCTCCGGTGGGGAATCTGGGTTTGGACGCGTCCTTGCCTTCGGGGGCGAAGCCTTCGCCAACCGTGATAACGAGCGACAAGCAGTGGTTAGTCTCCATGCCGGACGGTTCGGAAAAATACTTTTTTGCGGGGAATGTTGACGTTAAGGGAACCGACATGCGCGCCGATTGCGACAACATAGAAGTTGTGATGAAGGCGCCTAAGCTTGGGGCGCAAAAGGAGATTGTGCAGATAGTGATGCGCTCGAATATAAAGATGCGCCAGGCTATGTCGGAAGTCGAGTGCGGCAAGGCCGATATATATGTTCCCGAACAAATGATTGTTTTGTCCGACAATCCCGTGGTTGTGAACAAGCAGGACAACACCCGCGTGACGGCCCCGCGCATAGTCTATAACCGGGGAAGCAGAAAAGTGACCTTTGAACAGGGCAAAGAGAGCGAAGATTCCGAAGACCTCTCCGACGAAGGCAATGCGCAAAGACGCCCAACCATGACGCTTCCTTCTTTGGAAAAAATCAAGCCGCGTGGCGGCAGCGAACAGGGCGCTTCTAAAAATGGCGGTCGGGCAATGGTGCCGACAAATTCCGCAGGTTCTCTAAGAAGCAGATAAAGGCTTTCTTTTAATGCTTCATATTCCGCCCGTCGGCGCCTTTGTTATGGCTTTCCGGAGGCAAGCTTGGATATTGCGCGCAAATCCAGCTTCCCCGTCGAAAGCACAGGTATTTTGTCTACACGCAACAGGTGCTTTGGCTGCCAGAGATTGCTTAACCCGGCCTTTCTAAGGGCATTTTTCGCGTCGGAAAGGGTTATATCCGCAGCCGACAAGAGCACAATGGCTTCCCCTTTAGCCTCGTCCACCCGCGAAGAGATTGCAAGCATGGGAATGTCGCAATTCCCAAACCCAAGCTCTTTTATAAGCGCGGCTTCAACTGTTGCGTGCGGAACCATCTCTCCGCCGATTTTAGAAAATCTTGATACGCGCCCGTCGACATACAGAAAGCCGTCGGGATCAAGGCGCGACAGGTCTCCCGTCACAAGCCAGCCGTCCACAATGGCTCTATTCGTCGCTTCCGGGTTGTCGAGATAGCCCGCAAATATATTTGCCCCCTGCAGGGCAAGCAAGCCCTGTTGCCCGAACGGGAGCGGCGCAAGCGTGTCGGCGTCGAGAACTTTAGCCCTCATTCCCGGAAAAATCATTCCTATTGAACCCTGCCTATTGCCTGTTTTGTACCAGCCAAAATCCCTAAAAGGCAGATTTACCCCCACAACCGGAGTTGCTTCGGTAAGGCCGTATCCCTCCCTATAAGAGTCTCCGAAACGCGAGTTCCACAGCTGGGCGAATCCGTTGGGAGTTTTTTCCGCACCCGACACCGCCGCCCTCAAACTTGCCATGTCTTCGGCGGTTGCATATTTCAAATACGGCCTAAAGAATGTTGGGCTCCCTATTATCACAGACACTTTTTTTTCGCGCACCGCCCTTATGTTGCTCTTTATGTCGAGTGGGTTGAAAAGTGTTACGGTGTATTGCCCGTGCAAAGCCATGTACCATATTTCAAATAACAGGCCAAAACTGTGGAATATGGGCAAATTTGCCATCAATATGTCGCTTTCTTCAAACAATCCGCACAGTTTTGTCTGTAGGCAG
>CASEFZ010000044.1 GCA_949287395.1 uncultured Verrucomicrobiota bacterium | reverse complement strand
TCCAATTCCATCTCCACCAGTTTTCCGCCAAAAGCCCCCGCCAATGCGCGCAAGCCCTTGCGCGTTTCGTAGTACGAACCGCTTGTGCCAACTATCAATAGCTTGCCCCTGTTGGCCTCCAAAAGCTCGTACAATTTTTTCGTTGTGGACTCCCCGTGGGAGGGCAGCTGCTCTTTGCCCACCTTTACCCACCCCATCGTCAAGCGGCGCGGGTAGTTGATCATTTGCGCCACCACAAATTTGCCAAGCGCACACAAAGAGTCTTTTGCGCTCAGCGACATCGCCTTCGCGCCAATCACGCGCCCGCCCTTTACTTTCAGCCTCATGCGGCAGTGCTTCTGGCAAAGCGGACATATCATCTCTTTGTCCATGCTGTCGGGCGCCCCATACCACTTCCCCCAACGGTCAGTCAAACTTCCCGTGGGGCATTCATCAATACACGCCCCGCAAAACAGGCATTCCTCCGAACTCCAAGACTTCTCAAATTCCGAGGCTATCTTCGCCCTCTTGCCCCTGTTGGCTATGCTTATGGCCGGCTTGCCGTGTATCTTCTCGCAAACTCTGAAACACCTTCCGCACAACACGCACAAATTGTGGTTCCTGTCTATGAAAGGATCGTTCGTCTCTATCTTCGAGATGTCGTATGTTATGGGCAAATTCATCTCGCGGTCAAAGTTGCCCATGGCTATTTTTCTGACACCGCATTCCGGCCTGTTGGAACACGTTCCACACCTTGTGGCGCTCCCCGAACGCGTCGGCTCTTTTCTTTCAACCTCGCAGTCTTCGCGGGATTCGCAGCTAAAACACGGCGACGGGTGCCCGCTCATCATCAGCTCTATTGTCCTGCGCCTCTGAGTCTGCAGCTGTTCAGTGTTTGTGCGAACCACCATGCCCTCCGCCGCAGGAGTGGTGCAAGATGTCGGCGTGCCGCGCACCTTGTCTATCTCAACCACGCAAAGCCTGCACGCCCCATAGGGGGAAAGGTCTTTGTGGTCGCAAAGCGACGGTATGAATATTCCCGCCCTCTTGGCCGCCTGCAAAACCGTCATTCCGGATTCGGCCTCTACTTCTTTTCCGTCAATGGTAAGTTTGAAAGTGCTCATCTGTTTTACGCCCTTAAAATTGCTCCGAAACGGCACGCCTGATAACACGCGCCGCACGATATACATTTGTCGTGGTCTATGGAGTGCACCTTTTTAAGGCCTCCTGTTATCGCGCCCGTCGGGCACGCGCGCTCGCACATGGTGCAACCCACGCACTTTTCCGCGTCCACATCGAAACGCACCATCTTCGGACACGCCTTGGCAGGACACCTCTTGTCCTTTATGTGCGCCAAATACTCGTCCTCAAAATATCTAAGCGTTGTCAATATCGGATTGGGCGCCGTCTGCCCAAGCCCGCAAAGCGACGACTGCTTCATGGTTGCAGCTATCTTTTTGAGAACTTCTATGTCCTCAAGCTCCCCCTCCCCGGAGGTTATTTTTTCAAGTATTCTGTGGCAGTGCTGCGTGCCCATTCTGCAAGGAACACACTTGCCGCAAGACTCGTTCTCGGTAAAATTGACAAAATACTTGGCAACCTCAACCATGCACGAGTCTTCGTTCATGACCACCATGCCGCCCGAACCTATTATAGACCCGGCCGCACCTAAATTTTCGTAGTCCACCGGCAAGTCGAAATGCTCCCTTGTCAGGCAGCCGCCCGAAGGACCGCCGGTTTGGACCGCCTTGAATTTTTTGCCGTCCGCGCAGCCGCCGCCTATCTTTTCTATTATGTCGCCAAGCTTTGTCCCAAAGGGTATTTCTATCAAGCCAGTGCGCTCTATTTTCCCGGCAAGAGAGAAGGTTTTTGTCCCCTTGCTCTTTTCCGAACCCACCGCCGCGTACCCGGCCGCGCCGTCCCTCATTATAGAGCTTACCGCAGCGAGAGTCTCAACATTGTTTATGTTTGTAGGCTTCTTGAACAAGCCGCTGACGGCGGGGAAGGGGGGTTTCGGCCTGGGCATGGCGCGCATACCTTCTATGCTGGCCATAAGGGAAGTTTCCTCCCCGCAAACGAAAGCCCCGGAACCCTTCTTGATTTTAATTTCAAAAGTAAATCCGCCTAAGTCGCTCTTGAGCAGGCTGGCCGCCTCTGCTTGGGCTATCGCCAAACGCAGGCGCTCTATAGCCAACGGATACTCCGACCTCACGTATATGTAGCCCCTGTTTGCGCCTATCGCATACCCGGCAATCATCATGCCTTCTATCACGCTGTGAGGGTCGCCCTCCAAAACGGAACGGTCCATAAACGCGCCCGGGTCGCCCTCGTCGGCATTGCATATCAAGTACTTGTCCGCCGACTGCGACGCCCGCGCAAAACCCCACTTCATTCCCGTCGGGAAGCCGGCACCGCCGCGCCCGCGCAGGCCGCTGGCTTTGACCTCTTCTATTACGTCTTCGGGCTTCATCGAAAGCGCGCGCTCCAAACCTTCGTAGCCGCCGCGCGCAAGATAATGCTCAAAACTTGCCGGGTTTATAACGCCGCAATTGCGCAACACTATTCTGTGCTGCAACTCAACCATCGGGTGCTTTTTAAACGGGCGTATACCTTCGTACTCCTCGTCGGCCATGACAGCCTCGGCCTTGGCCTTCACAGGCCGCGCGCCTATAACATGCTCTTTGACAAGCACCGCCGCGTCTTTGGGCTTTACTTTTGAATAAAGCACCGACGGGCACCCCGCAGACTTTATTTCAACAAGCGGCTCCGCATAACAAAGGCCTATGCACGCCGTCTCGCAAATTTCCACCTTATCGGCAATACCGGCGGCTTCGCACTCCTTTTTTAAGCTTTCCATAACTGCCAGCGCGCCCGCAGCGCGCCCGCACGTCGCGGCGCCCACAAGTATCCTTGTTTTGCCGCCGTCGCAAAATTCTTTCCAAACCTTCTTTGCGGAGTCTCTAAGCTGTTTCAATTTTTCCATATCACTTCAACTCCTTCAGTATTTTTTCAAGGTCGGGAAGAGTTATGCGCGCGTGAACTTTGTCGTCTACAACTATCGCCGGGGCAAGCGCGCAGGCGCCTAAACACGCAACACGCTCAAGGCTTATCAAGCCGTCCTGGGTGGTTTCCCCCTCTTTTATCTTCAAGCGCTCTTCAAGCGCCGACAAAAGCGAACCCGACCCGCGCACATGGCATGCCGTTCCTTTGCATACCCTTATTATGTGCTTGCCGGGCTTCTTAAACTTAAATTGGGCGTAAAAACTAACCACCGAATATATGTCCGCCTTTGAGAGCGAAAAATATTCCGAAGCCTCTTTTACTGCTTCGGGAGATATGTAGCCCTCCTTTTCTTGAATATCTTGCATGGCGCTTACGAGATACTCCCTCTTGGGCTCGTAAGTTTCCAAAATTTCCTTGTAAGTGCCCATATACTGTAAATGTGCTGATTTTATAAAAATCGCCGCCGCAACGAATGCGCGCACAACCGCGCCGCCGACACAGCAAAACCAAAAAAATCCCAGTTTTAATTGCAAGCGCCGCATCGCCGTCGCGCACAAAGTGTGCAACAACTATTTCTTGGGCCAAAATTCTTAACCTATGCTGCGTTTTTGCAACAATTTTTATGCTATCAACTCAAAAAAATCCTTTTTATCAATCGAATGAGCCGCTTTTTAGATCCAATTCCAATATGGTAAAAAATTTCCACTCTAAAATTGAAAAAATTCGCTCAACGGGAACATATGCAAATAAGTTGTGAATAACCGTGTAAAGAATATGCGCGTTTATTGTAGGAAAAATGTAAATATGCTAAAAACTTGCATTTTTCCAACATTGGCAAAACAAATTCTTAACATAAATCTAATTCCCATAAAACTAAGAACAAACAAGTTGCAAAGTTATTGCACATATTTACACCCAATAGGAATAGAGAATTTAAAAAATATTTATTTTATATATTTATTCTTTCATCTACTTTCTGACGGAGCCTTTTTCATCAAAAATGCTCCACAACCGTCCGAATTTTCCGAAGGAAGGAAAGTTTTGCCCTCTACCAAAGAAAATTCTTTATGTTTTTCAAGGAAGCCGCGTACAACCTGTTCATTTTCCTCAAAATCGATTGAGCAAGTTGAATAGACAAGCCTGCCTCCGTCTTTTACAAAAGCTGCGGCTTTTTCAAGAAGTGCGGATTGTTTTTTGGAGGATATTTTTATATCCTGTTCAGAAAGCCTCCACCTTGCATCCGGCCGCCTGCGCAAAACACCTGTATTTGAGCATGGGGCATCCAATAAAACTCCGTCAAATTCGGTTGGCAGGCAGTTATTCTTTAAATGCGCGGGCAAGTTTGAAGAAAGAATGTCGCAATCAACAGGGTGGAAATCTATAAAATCTATTTGCGAAAAGTTTTCAAGCATGGCCTGCATGCGGTTTTTTCCGGTATCTACGGATACGAGAGTTGCAAGCTTTTGGGAGTTTTGGCTTGAGGCGTGGGAATTGCCTGTTTTCAAAAATTCCTTCAAGACCAAATCTGCAATCATTCTCGATTTTCCGCCGGGCGCGGCGCACAGGTCTAAATAGCTTTCCCCGACCTTTGGCGCAAGCATGGAGGGGGATAGCGATGTCGAAGGGTCTTGAACATAGAAAAACGGCGTTTTCAGAAGTTGCGAAACTTCCTGCCAGCAGCCGGGCTTCATGGAATAAAATCCGTCTTGGCTGCACGCTTGAAGGTCATCATCAAACTTTTCCAATAAAGTGCCGGCATCTTTTGCCGGGGACCTTCTGAAAAACACTTTTGATGGAACTTGTGAAATTTCCAATATTTGCAATGTTTTTTCGGGGCCGAATTGCTCAAACCAGCGGCGTATGAGCCATTCTGGATGGCTGAACTTTACGGAAAGGCTTTTGGGAGAACCGTCAAGAAGCTCTATTTTTTTTCGGAGCTTAGGAAACGCGCGCAGAAAGGCATTTACATAATTTGCTTCGCTTTTGGAGCAGAGTTTTTTTGCCGTTTCAACCCATGAATCCGCAACTTTTGGGGCGCGGTCTTTGGGCGCCGAAATTAGGTCTGCTGCTGCTGCCTCCATCAGTGCGCGAAGTTTTTTTCTTGGGGGTTTTTTTGAAAACTCTTTTAAGAGCGCGTCAATCAGTGTCTTGTTTCTTAAAAGAGTTAAAAAGATAAATTGACAAATTCGCGAGAATCCTTTGTATTTCGGGATTAAGTGGGAATGCGCGGACAATATTTCGTCGGCTTTTGACGGTCGGTTGTCGTAGGCGAGTATTACGTCAATGGCACAAATATGGCTTTCGCAATTTTTGTTTCGCGGCGGTGTATCCATTTTTTCGCAGGCGTATATAAGTACGTTCGCGCGAGTTTCAAGGCAAATTTATGAATTCGGAATCTATAGACAAGATTATCAGCAGAAATCCCAAGCTTCGCGGCAAGCGCGAAAAGCTTGAAGCCATGGCCGACGGCGCATATTGCCTCCACGGAAGTTGGGGGTTTGGGAGGATAAAGAGCTTCGATGCGGAGTCGGGGAAGTTGGTGATAGATTTTGAGGGCAAAGAGGGCCACAAGATGGATCCCGTTTTTTGCGTCGACAAGCTGGATATATTGGATGCCGACAATCTGCTTGTGCGCTACCGCACCGACAGGGACGCGCTTGAGAAGGAAATGCGCGATTCCCCTGCCGACTTTGTGGTTGGCTATTTGGAAAAGAAGGCCGACCGTTCCGCAAGCACGATAGAGCTTGAGAACGTCTTGAAGCAGCTTTTTGGGTACAGAAATGTGAATGTCGACGGCTTGACCGAAGTCCAGTTTGACAAGGCGAACAAGGCTGCCGAGAAGGCGTACAGGGCGTGGTGGAACAAGGCCAAGGAGGCTCTTTTCCGCGATCCGCGTGTGGCCTGCCCGAAGAGCAAGAACGAGTCTTATGTTCTCCGCGAGAAAGAGGACGAAATGAAGCCCGAGCAGGAGGTCTTGCGTGAATATTTCTTAAACAGGGAGCCGAAGAAGAAGATACTTTTGGCGGAGCGCCTCTACAAGGTTGCCACTGCCGACAGTGTTGAGGAGATAAAGTCGGAGCTTCCGAAAATTAAGGACGAGCTCACCGAGGCCATCAAGAACGCGCGTTCGCTAAACGACGCCGACCGTTTGCACGGGATATGGGTGCGCAACAATTTGGTGAGGTATTTGTATCCCGGCGAGGAATCCAAGGTTGAGGAGATAGCGCCGCGAAGCAAGGACATAATAGCCGCGTGCGTCGAGCGCGACCCGAACGAGGGTTTGAACCAGCTTGCGCGCGACTTGCCGACGTCGTATTTGGAGCGTTTCTTGGACTTGATAACGCGAATTTACACCACCGATTGGCGCGACAAGATAATAAGTTTGCTCAAGAACAGCGAGGGGCGTTTCACGAAAGAGTGCGTGGATTTTCTTTTGAGTTGGGACGATTCCAAGGAATCGCACTTTGTCAAGGGAGCGGAGATTTCGGACGACGGCAAGAGTGTGACTTCGCGCCAGTTGATAAAGGAGTGTTTGGAGAGGTGGCTTGAGGAGCAGACCTTGAAGGGGTCGGTTATTTTGTGGATAGTCAAGAACCGCAACGAGCCCAAGTATGCCGACATTCTCGAGGGCCTTATAAACCAGGAGCTTTTGAGTGCAATGCTTGCCGCAATAGACGACGAAGCCTTGCAGCGCGACACTGTTGTAAGCACCGCGCGCATACCGTTGGCCGACGCCCTCAGCGAGGACAGGGAGTTGGTGAGGGACATGCTGAAAAATTCTTCCGCCGAGACCGCGCGCGACCTCGCGCAAACTTTGTTGTTGAATCAGGGCTTTGAGGAGCTGAACAAGAAGTCGATTTTGGCGAGGTTCATAAAGATGTTCCCGTCGGTGCAGGATTTGGTTGCATCTAAATCCGAGGCTAAGGAAAAGCGCATATTTGTTTCGGAATGGAGCATGCAGGCGCGCCGCGAAGAGCTTGAGGACATCATCAAGAACCAGTTGCCGGAGAGCAAGAAGGCAATCGAAGCCGCGCGCGAATTGGGAGACTTGCGCGAGAACGCCGAATACAAGATGGCGCGCGAGCACGACGAAACCCTTACGGCGCGCCGCGCCCTGCTGGAGAGGGAAATTGCCATGGCGGACGTCATCGATTTTTCCGACGCCACCGACAAAGCCGTATCCATCGGTTCGGTTGTGGATCTTACTACCGACAAGGGAGAGTCTTTGACCTGCACAATTTTGGGCGCTTGGGACAGCGACACGCAGAAGAATGTGTTCTCTTACAGGACGCCGCTTGCTCAGGCCCTTTTGGACAAGAAGGTTGGCGAGACTGCCCAGACGGACATAAACGGCCACGTCACTCTTTGGACGATCCGCAGCATAAAGAGGTATGTTGACGTTGCAAAGTAGGGTGTTGTAGAGTTTGCAAACGGGCGGCGGGGCTTGAGGCTTTGCCGCCCGTTTTTTTGCGTCGAAGTCTTGCTGGAGGCAAAATTTTTTGCCGGGGCAAGAATTGCGCGGGCCATATTTTTAGCGGCGCAAAAAGGGCGGGCTAAAAAATTTTTGCAAATTTTAGCATTTTAGTTTGGGCGTATTGCGGCGGCGGTTGTGGTTTTATGCGCGCAAAAATCGCCTCAAAAAATTTTTTTTGGCGTGCGCTTAGTTTTTTGGGTGTATCGGCAAACTTGCGCATTTGCCGGCGTAGTGGTTGCGGCGGCATTTTGCGCGCCAAAGGCGCGTCAGCCAACCCCAATTTGAAGGTTCAAAATTCGCCCAGAGAAACAGCGTAGAAAGAGAAATTTTATCTGCGCCTATTTTTGCGCGCGAGTGGCGAATTTATTTTTCCAAGGCGCACTTTTTTAGGGTGAGATTTGCCGCGCAAATTTTTATTTGGCCCCGGCGTAGTAGCCGCGCTGCTTTTGGGAAATTGGTATGCCTGCGCGCTCCATTACGGCCATCATGTCTTCCCATACGAGGCGCTTCATTGCGGCGCTTGCGTATTGAAGCAGGAAGGAAGGGTGGTAGGTAATCATCAAATCTCTTTCGCCGAATTTTGTCCACTTGCCGCGTATTTTCCCGAGCCGCCTTGTAGGGTCGAAACCGAGAAGCCCGTGCACGGCGGTCATGCCGAGCGCCACAATTATTTCTGGCTGGACTATATCTATTTGGGCCTTCAGGTAGGGCAGGCAATATTCCATTTCCTCCTGCGTGGGCGGCCTGTTGCCGCGCTCTATTTCCGGGCGCCAGTTCATGATGTTGCCTATGTAGACCTGGGAGCGGTCAAGCCCCATGGCGCCTATGATTTTAGTGAGCAGCTGACCCGCGCGCCCGACAAACGGCTCTCCCTGTATTTCCTCGTCCGCGCCTGGGGCCTCTCCGCAAAAAAATATTTTCGCGTCAAGATTTCCAATGCCAAAGACAACTTTCTTTCCCGGCTTGACATGGGAGTTGCATACGGGATCTGCCAAAACGAGCTCTCGCAGAAAGTTCCATTTGAGGTTTTTGTCGCCCTCCGGCAGAATGAAAGGCTGCGGTTTGGGAAGCGGAGCTTCCGGATTGGTCTGGTTCTGTTTGACTTTCAAGATTTTTTCCTCGGCAGGCGCGGCTTCGGGGGCGAGCCTCTCCAATTTTTCTACAAATTTAATTTCTGCAAGGTTGTCCGGCAGGCGCGCGGCTTCCGCGTCTTCGGTTTCGTAAAGTTTTTGGCGCCTGTGCGCATTGGCGGATTTTTTTTGGCCCGGCGCATCGGCCGGAGCGTTTTTTTGCGCCGAAGCTTTCGCGGCAATGGCTTTCAGGCTGCTCAAAGAGGCGTCGTCCAAGGGCAGGAACTCCTCTCCTTCGGCAAGGAGACGCTTAAGCTCTTCCTTTAAAGTTTGCGCCAAAATATGGTTCATTTTTGCGCAACGCCCTCCAGAAGCTCTGCAATTTTTGAAACTATTGCGCGGGGGTCGGCAAGCCTGCCGACGCCTTCAGTCCCGCAGGCAAGCCTGCCTGTTTCAGGTTCGGCAAAATGCACTCCGCGCCGCCTCAAAATATCCATATTGTTGGATACCGCCGGGTGCAAATACATGTTTGAATTCATTGCGGGCGCAACCAGCACGGGCGCTTTTGTTGCAAGGTACACGCACGAAAGGGAATCTGGCGCCAAGCCGTGCGCCATGTTGCCGATTGTATTTGCGCTTGCCGGGGCAACGGCGAAAACTTCGGCAAACTCGGCCAAGCTTATGTGTTCCGGGCGCCATTGCGGCGTATTTTCCCACATAGAGACTGTGACGTCGTTTCTGGAGAGCGTTTGAAATATGCGCGGCGACATCAATTTTGCCGCATTCTGCGTCATTACCACGCGAACGTCCGCCCCGAGCCGCACAAGTTCCGAAACAATTTCCGCGCTTTTATAGACGGCAATGGAACTGCACACGCCCAAAACGACCCTCCGGCCGGACAGACTTTCGGAGCTCTTTTTTTCCGGAAGAAGATTTTGCATGAAAAATATTTTTACAAAGGCGCATAAAAGTGCAAGCTGATTTGCATGTCGGGTTTCAGGGCGTATTTTAATTTTTCGGAAAACGGGGCGGAATGCGCGGAGGGCGCGGATGTCGAGCTTTCGGCGGACGAGAGCCGCCACTTGTGCGGCTCGCTTCGGGCGGTAGAAGCCGACACCGTGGATTTGTTCGACTTATCCGGCAATGCGCGCAGGTGCCGCATTGTAAAGGCTTCGCAAAAAAAGTGCGTGGTGCGGCTCGGGCCGCGTTTGGAAGCGGAAGAAGACAAGGCGAAAGTTTATGTTGCCCAATGCGTTCCCAAGGGAAAAGTTTTCGACGACATAATCAGGCAGAGTGTGGAAGTAGGAGCGGCCGGGGTAATACCCCTGCTGAGCAGGCGCTCTGTATTCAGGGCCGACGCCGGCGAGGCGCAAAAAAAATGCCTGAAATGGGAGGCCCACGTTGTCGAGGCAGTCAAGCAGTCGGCGAACTTTTCCAAATTTGAGATGCGCGCGCCCCTCGGGATTGAAGCGTTTTTTGAGGCCGGCGGCGAATTTGATTTCAAATTCATAGCCAGCCTTCAAGACGGGGCCGAACCTGTTTTAAGCGCGCTTGAAAGCCGCGTTTGCGGCGCCGAATTTTGCGGGAAAGTTTGCCTTTTAGTGGGCCCCGAGGGAGACTTCTGCGCCGAGGAATACGCCGAAGCTTCGCGCCGCGGATACGTTCCGGTGTGCCTTGGCAGGAACGTTATGAAGTGCGACACCGCCGCTCTTTGTTTTCTCTCCGCGGCAAAGGCGTTTTTCAACGCGGCGCGGGCGCGTAAAGCCACGGAACATTAAGCCGATAAATAACTTGAAACTTTCAAAAAAATCGTCCATGGAAAATCGGGTGCGGCGGTTATGAGAAAGTTGCGCAGATGGCTTCTTTTTGGATTGGGGGCGCTGAGCTTGTTTTTTGCGGCGCTGGCTCTTTTGCGTTGGTCCGCCGTTCCCGCGCAGAAAGTTTCCGAAGGCGTAAAAGTTCCTTGGGGGAAAAATCTTGAGGCCGCGGCACGGGCGGACGACAAGCTTATTTTTGTGTACAGGGCGGGTGAAAAATTTTCTCCGCAAGTCCAGAAGCAGATTTTTGAAAATTACATAGCGGCGGAGTTCGACCCGCAAAGATGGCCCGCAGACAATGAGATTTTTGGTTCGATAATTTCCGGCGGAGGAGATAGGGCCATGTTGTTCGGAATACTTACCCCCCGTCTGGTGCCACTGTTTTTGACATCAAAACGCGATGTGGTAATAGACGGCAAAAAGGTTGACTTGGCGGCTTTGCTTTCCACAACGTCCGATTTTTACAGGCAGAACAGATTGCGCGTTTATGAAACCGCAAGAATTGTGGAGCGCGAAAAGCTTGCTTCCGCCACCGTTCCAGCTTCGGGGAAAGCCACGGCTGGAGGCGTTGCGGGCCGGGGCATCAAAGCGGAATCCGATGCTGTTTCGAAGTTTCTTTCCGGAGCCTCGGCGCCGGCCTCCGCGAATGCGGTGTTTAGCGAAAGCGTCCGCTTGGGCGTTGAGTTGCACAAGAAGATTCCGTCGCCAGAATTGGGAAGTTCGCTTTCTGCTGCCGCGAAAATTTTATCTGAAAATATTGCCGACCGCGCCCGCAAATTTTGCGCGCGTTTGCTTTGCGCGCGAGCGCTTTCGGAATATGCGCAGCAATTCGCCGATGGCGATGCCAAAAATGTTTTGGCCGCATTTGCCGACGAGGTTTTAGCCCAGCAGCATTCCAACGGCTTTCTATACGGCCCGGCCGACAAATTCCCAACCTTGCGCGCAAACGCCATTGGGGCGGGCTTCCTAATCCGGGCGTCTAAAGTTTTGGCGCGCCCCGACTGCCTGAAGGCGGCGGTGATTGTTTCCGACAGGCTTGCGCGCCTTGCGGACACCCCGGCAGATTTGCCGGCGGCGGCAAACTTTGACGGCGAATCAATGGCCTCATCAGCGGAATACGCCCTGCTTATTGGCGCGCTTATAGACATGTGCGATGCAACGCAAAACGCCAGGTATCTTGAAGCCGCAAAACGCGTTCTCGGAAAGTGGGATGAAAACTGTATGGCCGCCGACGGCGTCTGGTCGGTCAATTCGCGCAACAGCCGCTTTTTCGGGAACGGCCGGCTGGTGACCATGCAAGACGGTTCCGTTCCGTGCTACATAGGAGAGGGTTTGCAGGCGCTGCGAAAGCTTAAGCGCTTGGACGGCGCCTTCAACTTGTCGGCCTATTCGCGCCTGGTTGATTTTGCCGCGGGCTTGAGAAATTCAGATTGCGGCGATGTCCCGCTATGCCCATCTGTGAAATTGGCCGAATTCCAATAGGACATCCGGCTAAGGCAGCATTTTTACGCGCCGCTCTTTGCGCGGTATGGACACCGTTATTTTTGTCCCTTTGCCGACTTCGGAATTTACGTCTATCTTTCCGCTGTGGGCGCGCACTATCGCCTGGATTATCATCATGCCCAATCCGTGGCCGTCGGGCTTTGTGGTAAAGTAGGGCTGAAAAAGCTTGGGAAGGTTGTCGGCGGATATGCCGCAGCCGGTGTCGGCAAAGGTTATTTTCACGAAGTCGTCGTCGGCCTGCGCGTCTATGGAAATTGTGCCGCCCTTCGACATGGCCTCCATGGCGTTTTTTATTAAGTTGAAGTAGAGCTGCTTTAGGAGGTTTTTGTCGGCGTACACCTTGGGCAGCCCGGCGGCGGCGTTTACGTAAACGGCGATTCCAAGGTCGGATATTTCGCCGTCCAACAGGTTGAGCGTCTGCGCCAGCGGCTCAAGCGGGCTGCACTCGGCCATATCGGGCTTCATGGGGCGCAGAGCCTTCAAAAAGTTTTCTATTATGGCGTCGAGGCGCTTTATTTCGTCGGAACACACGCACAAGGATTGCTCGATTTCAGCAAGGGTTCCGCCGGCCCCGTCGGGCAGGTCTTCCTTCGCCTTTAGCTTGCCGAGCCTCCTGAGCGCCAGCTGCAAGTGAATGCCCATCGAGTTTAGCGGATTGCCAAGCTCGTGGGCTACCCCGCTTGCCAAATTCAAAACAGAGGCAATTTTTTCGCTCTCTATCCTCTCTTGCGCGGTGAACTTGTCTTTGGTGACATCGTTTAGTATCAGCGCGTATGTGTCCGTCTCTCCGCCAAAGTCAAACGGCACTATCTGCGCGCTCAAGAGGCGGTATTCGGGGTAGTCAACCTCAACTTCGCGCCGCACGCATTCGCGCCCTCCGTCGGCGCAGACGCGAATGTCGGCCTCTATGTCGGGCAGTATCTTGAAAATGGACACCCCGTCGGCCAAAGGAAGAATGCTCTTGGCAAAATTATTGGCAAACTGCACGCCCCCAGACGAGTCTATGACAACCACTGCCGAAAAAATCGCATTGAATATGCTGTCTATGCGCGAAAGCTCGCGTTCAAGGCGCTTGTTGGTGCGTATAAGTTTGCCTATTTTCATACCTTCTGGCATCGGGGCGCTTCGGGCTATTTAAGGCGTATCCTGAGACTGCGCGCATGCGCCTCCAGCATCTCCATTTTGCCGAAGTCTTCAACAGCCTTCAGGGCCTTCCGGGCCGACAATTTTCCGTACTTTACAAAAGAGCTGCGGCGCATGAAGTCCGAAAGCCTCAACCCGCTTGAGAACCGCCCCGTTCCCCCTGTGGGAAGGGTGTGGCTTGGGCCAGCAGTAAAGTCTCCCAAAACGGTGGGGGTGTCCTCTCCGCAAAGAATTGCGCCTGCGGTGCTGATCTTACCCGCAAGGCGCTCAGCGTCTTTAACATGCAGCTCCATGTGTTCCGGCGCCACAAAATTGGCAACCTCTGCAGCCTGGGCCTGGCTTTCAACAATGACCGCCGTGCAGCCGTTCTCTATGACCCTTAAAAGCTTGTCAGCATGCGGAAGTTCTTCCGCCATTTTTGGAAGCATTTTGCAAACTTTGTCAACCAGCCCTTTCGACAGGCTGACAAGATAAATTTTCTCCCTGCCGGTGCCGTGTTCGGCCTGCGAGAGCAAGTCGGCGGCAACAAAGCGCGCGTCGGAATCGGCGTCGGCCACAATGAGCTCTTCGCTCGGGCCGGGGAGAAGATCGCACCCAACCTCCCCGAAAAGCTGTCTTTTGGCCTCTATAACATAGGCGTTGCCGGGGCCAAAAATTTTATCGACGCGCGGTATCGTTTTTGTGCCGACTCCCATGGCCGCTATTGCCTGCGCCCCGCCGACCCTGTAAACGGAACTTATTCCCAACAGTCCAAGGGCGCAAAGTATGTGCGCGTTCACTGAGCCGTCCTTTGCGGGAGGGGTGCAAACGCATATTTGTTTGCAACCCGCCATCTTTGCCAGGGTGGCGGTCATTACAACCGTCGATACCAGCGGCGCATTGCCGCCCGGTATGTATATGCCCACGCGCTCTATGGGATAGAAATTTTCTCCCACAGTTGCACCGTGCGGGTTTTTCGCGCGCCAATTTTTTGGATATGTGTGCGCGTGGAACTCTTTGACGCACTTTATCGCCGACGATATGCTGGCGCGGTACTGCCTTGAAACAGACATGCGCGCGCGCCTCATCTCCTCCGCCGAAACTTGAAATTTCTTCGGGGAAAGGTCGACGCCGTCGAACTTTTTGGTCAGCTGCGCAACCGCCGCGTCGCCGCGCTCGCGAACGTCGGCTATCACCGATTCTACCGCCGCCCTGACCGACGGGTCAACCGCCGCAGGGCGGCAGACGCGCTCAAGTTCTCTCCAAAAATTTTTTGCCGCAAAGTTGAGTATCTTCATTTTGCCTCCGGTGCGTTTGCCCTATTACGCAAAATACGTTAGAATCATATCGGCGCCCGCGCGCTTTATGGCCAAGAGAGATTCTTCCCTTGCGCGCTCGAGGTCTATCCAACCGTTCTGCGCCGCCGCCAAAATCATGGCGTATTCCCCGGATACCTGGTAGGCCGCCACGGGCAGGGTGACAGCGTCCTTCACCTTGGCCACTATGTCGAGATAGGGACCCGCCGGCTTGACCATAATTATGTCCGCGCCTTCCGCCTCGTCCATGAGCGCCTCCCTGACGGCCTCGCGCGAATTGGCCGGATTAAGCTGGTAACTGCGCTTGTCGAGGTACTTGGCTTTCCCCCCGGATTCCCCCTCTTTGGGGCGGCCGCCCTTGCCGCCGCGCCGGGCGTTTCCTTTTGCGGCGCTTGGCGCGCTTCCTATGGCGTCTCTAAACGGTCCGTAAAAAGCCGACGCGTATTTGGCTGAATAGGCCATGATTCCCGTGTCGGAAAAGTCGCAATCGTCCAAAACGTCCCTGATGGCGCCTATGCGGCCGTCCATCATGTCGCTGGGGGCAACAAAGTCGGCGCCGCTCTGCGCGGCTACAAGCGCCATTGCGGCCAGAACCTCAACGGTTTCGTCGTTGATGATGCGGCCGTCTTTGTCCAGTATGCCGTCGTGCCCGTGCGTGGTGTAAGGATCCAACGCTATGTCGGCGAAAATCGACATTTCCGGAAAGTTCCTCTTTACGGCGGCAATCGCCCTGTTTGCAAGGGAATTGGCGTTTAAAGCCTCGTCGGCGCGCAGGCTTTTCTTTGCCGGGTCAACCATGGGAAAAGGCGCTATGCCCTTCACACCCCTCCGAAGGGCGGCTTCGCACACGCGCATCAAAGAGTCTATGGTGTGCCTTGAGACCATGGGCATCGAAGGTATGGCCTCTGCCCCCGATTTCCCTTCCTTGAGAAATACGGGCAAAATTAAATCCGAGGGCAACACGCGGGTTTCCTGGCACAAATCGAGAATTCCTGCGCTCTTTCTGAGGCGCCTTGGCCTCTGCCTTATATCGAGCTTGAAATTTTCTTTCATGCTGCTTTAGTATGGACGCCTAAAAAAAATCGCAACAAAAATGAGCGTAAGAATCAGCAATACACTGACCAGAACGAAAGACGAATTGCAGCCCGCCAATGGCTCCGGAACTTTCGGGATGTATTGTTGCGGCCCGACCGTTTACGGGCCGTCGCATATAGGCAACTTCAGGACCTTTCTTGCCCAGGACGTATTGAGGCGCACCCTTGAATGCGCGGGCATCAAGGTTAAACACGTGCGCAATATAACCGACGTTGACGACAAAACAATACGCGAAAGCCGCAACAAGGGAATGTCTTTAAGGCAGTTTACCTCTGGCTGGGAGGACAAATTTCACAAAGACTGCGACGCCCTCAACATGCTGCGCCCCCAAGTTGAACCGCGCCCAACCGAGCATATAAAAGAGCAGTTGGATATGATATCCACCCTCGTGGATAAAGGGCACGCCTATCCCGTTTCGGACGGCAGCGTCTATTTTAGGATATCGTCATTTCCCCAGTATGGGGAGCTTTCCGGCCTGGATAAAAGCGGGCTTTCCACCCAAAGCGTCAATTCCGCCGGAGAGGTAAACACCGCCGATGAATACGAGCGCGACAACGTTTCAGATTTCGCCCTGTGGAAGGGCCGCAAACCCGAAGACGGCGAAAACTTTTGGAAGTCTCCGTGGGGGGAGGGGCGTCCCGGGTGGCACATAGAGTGTTCGGCGATGGCGCGCAAATATCTTGGGGATAGTTTCGACCTCCACGGCGGCGGCGTCGACTTGTGCTTCCCCCATCACGAAAACGAGATTGCGCAAAGTTTTTGCACCACGGGCGTTGTTCCCGCAAGATACTGGTTCCACAGCGCCCACTTGATGGTTGAGGGCGCCAAAATGTCGAAGAAGCTTGGGAACTTATACACGCTTGACGACCTTGTTGCCAAGGGCTACACGCCCATGCAGGTTCGCTATGCGTTAATATCGGGGCACTACCGCCAGCAGTTAAACTTCACTTTCAAGGGTCTTGATGACGCAAAGAGCGCCCTCTTGAAACTTCGCAAGTTTGCGGATGCGGCGCTTAAAAAGGCCGGCGTGGATAAAAAAGAGTTTGTCGCCACGGTTGCGCCGGGCGCGAAGTTTGAGGGAACGCGCTTTGAGCCGGCCTGGAATGCCCTGTGTGACGACCTGAACGTGCCGAAGGCCCTCGGCGAAATATTTGCCGCCGCCTCCAAGGTGGACGAATGCGCCAACAGGGCGGATTTATCGGCCTTTGGAGCCCTTATGTACGCGCTGGGCTTGGATATTTTTGCCGATGCCTCCGAGGCTTCGGAGGACGGTCAGGTGCCGGCGGAAATTTTGCAGCTTGCCAAGGAGCGTTTTGAGGCCAGGAAGGCGGGCGACTACGCCCGCGCGGATCTTATCCGCGCAAAAATTTCCGAGGCCGGATGGACGGTATTCGACAAAAAGGACGGCTTCGACGTAAAGAGGCGGTAATTTGCGCAGTTAAGGCATCAAGCACAGGAGGGGATATGAACGTTATCAGGGCCAAAAGTGCCGGTTTTTGCTTCGGGGTGGAGAGGGCCATAGACATAGCCAGAACTTGCGCCGAAAATGGGAGGTGCCGCGTGTTTACGGACGGCCCGCTAATCCACAACCGCCAGATGATGGAGCGCCTCGAAAGCGAAGGCGTGCTTGAGATAGGCAACTACAGGAGCGATTGCTCCATAGATTCGTCAATAAAAGACGCCGATGAAAACAGCGTGCTGGTATTTAGGGCGCACGGAGTGTCGCCCGAGCGGCGCGAATATCTGCGTTCTCTCGGCATGCGCTGCAAGGACGCCACATGTCCCGACGTGGGAAAAATTGCCGGAATAATAAAGCGGTTCGCCAACAAGGGATACACCACCGTTATTGTGGGCGACCCTCAGCATCCCGAAGTTATAGGCCTTTTGGGATATTCAAACGGCAAAGGCTTTGTTGTTAAAAACAAGGAAAACATAGACGAACTCCCGGAAATAGACGGGCCCATTTGCATGGTGTCGCAGTCGACCATGTTTACCGACGACTACCGGGAAATTTCCGAATATTTCAAAAAGCGCTTCCCCAACACCGAGGTTATAGACACCATTTGCGGGGCGACAAAAGAGCGCCAAAAAGACGTGCGCGTTCTTGCCGAAAAGGGCGCGCAGGCAATAATTGTCATAGGCGGCAAGCATTCCGCAAACACCGTTAAGCTTGCCATAATGGCGCGCAGGACGGGTTTGCCGTGCTACCACATAGAAACCCTTTCTGAGCTCGATTTGGACGAGATAAAAAAATATGAAACCGTAGGGGTCACCGCCGGAGCTTCAACCCCGGGATTCCTCATAGACGAAGTCTGCAACGCTTTGGAGAAAATATAGGCGCTTGTTTTTCGGCACAATTTTTGAATGTGAAATTCCTCCCTTCGGACGCGTCCTGGTGAAATCAACGGGGGTCTTTTGGAGCAATTGGCATCGTAATCGGCAGAGGGCGGCAAGGGGATTTTTTTGTGCCCAAGCTCCTAAGAGGCGCGTTGAGCCCCGCATAGAGGCCTGCCGCAAAAATATTAATTCGCCACAAAAAGCGGAGCAAAGCCAAACCTTATCCGCCTTGCAAACAGGTTGTTCCGGAAAAATTGGCGGAATTTCCCCGCAGGTTTGGCGCCTTCTTGGCACGACTTCGCCTTTAGGAAAACAAAAAATACGCCGGCTAATTTGAAAGAAACTTTTTTCTGAAAACGAATAAAAGTTTCCCGCAACTTACCGGCGCAACCAGCGCAGCAATGCGCATGCCCCCCACCGCGAAAAAATTTCCAAAAATTAAGCTATAACCTTGTTGAGCGGATACTCAACAATGCCTTCGGCCCCGTTGGCCTTCAGAGTGGGCACAATCTCGCGGACGGTCTTTTCGTCTACGATAGTCTCAACCGCAACCCAGGCCGGATCCGAAAGCTGCGAAACCGTCGGCTTGCGCAGCGCCGGAAGGGCAGATATAACTTTCTGAAGCCTGTCTTTGGGCAGGTTCATCTTCAAGCCAACCTTGTTTCCGGCATCGAGAGCCGCGCGCAAAAGCATCGCAACCGACTCTATCTTGGCGCGCTTTTCGGGGTTTTCCCACGAGGCTTTGTTGGCTATGAGCTTCGTGTTGGTGTAAAGCATAGTGTCCAATATGCGCAAATTGTTTGCGCGCAGGGAAGAACCCGTTTCCGTTATGTCGGCTATCGCGTCCACAAGGTCGGGAACCTTAACTTCCGTTGCCCCCCAAGAAAATTCAACCTCGGCGCTGACGCCGTTGTCTTTGAGATATTTCTTTGTGACGTTTACAAGCTCGGTTGCGATGCGCTTGCCTTCAAGGTCTTTTACGGTCTTTATCGGAGAATCCTCCTTTACGCACAAAACCCAGCGCGATTTGAGGGTTGTGGCCTTGCTGTATATCAGGTCGCAAACCTCCACAACATCGCTGTCGTTTTCTATTATCCAGTCGTATCCGGTAAGCCCGCAATCGAAAAAGCCCTGTTCAACATACCTGCTTATCTCTTGCGCGCGCACGAAGCGCCCGTCCATTTCAGGATCGTCTATAGAGGGCTTGTAAGAGCGCGCGCCCTTAGAAATTTTCCAGCCCGCTTTCGCAAAAAGCGCGATTGTGGACTCTTCCAAACTGCCCTTGGGCAGGCCAAACATTATTACAGGATTGCTCACGATTGTGACAGAGTTAAAAGTTTTGGTGCGGGCAGACAGAATCGAACTGACATCACTAGTTTGGAAGACTAGGGTTTTACCACTAAACTATGCCCGCGCTGTAGCAACGACATTAAAACCCCAAAAACATCCAATTTTTTAACCGCCTCGTCAAGGCTTTTTTAAATTTTCGCGCAAATAGCCCACCGATTGCGCGGGAAAGCGCCAGCATAAATGAAAGTTTGCCGCAAAAAACGCCGCCGGCGCATTTTCCCCCGCAAACTGTCGGGCAGGACTGCCTTTGCCGGCAACAGCTTACAAAAGATTAAGGTCCGGGTTTGGCCTTGGTTCCGCCTTATTTGAGGTGAAGGTATGCGGCTATGCGCGCGGCCCAATTTGAGCGCTCCGCCTCGGTGCGTTCGGGGACGGAAGCGTCGTCGTCCCACCACTGGGGAACTTCCGTATCAAGCCCGGCGGCCGTGCGCACAACATAGACTATCTTTTTTATCAGTTCCTGGGTGTCTTCAAGAATGACGCCTTTGAACACCACGTCTATTTGGTGAACGTAGTTTTCAGCCGCCCTCATTGAGCACGAAACGCTGGTTATGGCATATACGGAAGGTATTACCTTTTTAAATGAGGCAGTTGTGAAATTTGCCATAATGCGCTTGGCAAGCGCAACTTTTCCCTCGCTTGGGGTGTCAAATATAAATGTGAGGCTTATATAGTCTACAACGGCCTTGTCTGACGGCTGGGCAACTTTGCACAGGCCGTCTATCTCGCTGGAGCCGTCTTCGCCCAACTTACAAAAGTCAAAGAATGCCAAAAATTTTTCCTTCTGGAGGATTTCCAACAGTTTTTTATCGTCGCCGTTTTGCATGGGATAAGAAGATTCGCCTTGTAGCTAAATCTTAAAACGCTAAACTTTTCAACTATAAAATGGAAAATCAAATATATATCGTTTCTGGCACGGTCTTGGTATACCTGATGTTTTTCATAGGGGCTATAGGCTGTTTCCTGCCGGTAATTCCAGGCGTAGTTCTTGCGGCGGCGGCTCTTGCGGCCTTTAAGGCGCTTGTCCCGGAGGCCCCAATAAGCTGGACTTTCGCGATTGTGGCGCTTGCTTTAAGCGTTTTGGCGCAGGCGTTGGATTTCATATTGTCGTGGTATGGCGCGCGGCGCTTTGGCGCAACCCGGTGGGGCGCGGTGGGGGCATTTGTCGGCGTATTTGTGGGGGCGTTTATACCGCCGCAAATATTGTGGATATTCCTTGCGCCGGTGCTTTTTGCGTTTGCGTTCGAGTATGTCGGCGGGGCTTCCGCAAGGCAGGCCGCAAAGGCCGGCTTTGGGACTTTTGCGGGCACCCTGG
>CASEFZ010000043.1 GCA_949287395.1 uncultured Verrucomicrobiota bacterium | reverse complement strand
GAAATTCTCAAAACCGACGGAATACGCGTTTGCGGAATGTTTTCGCATTTTTCCTCGGCCGATTTCGATGAGGAATACACAAAAAAGCAGGCTGCAAGGTTTTTGAGCATAGTAAGAAAATACGCGCGCAAAGACATGTTGGTTCACATACACAATTCCGCCGCAATGCGCTACCTTCCAATTACGCCCCCGATGAACGCCGTGAGAATGGGGCTTATTCAATACGGAATAAACCCCTTCCCCGACAACGGGGGTTTTGAAAATTTGGATATAGGCCCGGTGCTTTCATTCAAATCAAGGGTGCTTGCGGTGTCGGAAAGCGGCGGAAAGAAGATAGTGTCGATATGCGCCGGATACGCCGACGGTGTCCCGTCGGGCTACACCGACGATGCGCGGGTATTGATACACGGCAAGCGCTGTCCAATCCTTTCCACTGTGGGCCTTGACGAATTTACCGTGTGTGTAGACGGGGTCGAAAATGTGAAAGAGGGCGACGAAGTGACGCTGATAGGGCAGCAAGACGGGTCTTCGATATCGCTTTCGGACTATAGCAGGTGGACGCGCAGAATTCCGTGGGAAACCATGGTTGCCATACCCAAGAGGGTTGCAAGAGTGCTTAAATACTAAGCGCAATTAAGCCCCCCAAACTATTTTTAGACGGGGAAAGTTTTTCAATGGACGCGGAAGACTAAAATAAGTTTGCAAAACTTCCGCAATTATGGAGAGTTGCCCGACGGCGCGTTTTCGGATAAAACGTCGAAATATTGCGCCTTCCGGCAGTATAAAATTATGGCAAAACTTCAGAATTATTTTGAGTACGCAAACAAGATGCAAACTCTGCTTGAAGCGGCAAGGAGAGTGGAGCTTGACAGAACTGAAAACGCTCCGCGAGCCGCGCGGGCATCGGGGAAAAAGATAGTGACCTTTGCGCCCCACCCGGACGACGAAATAATGACGGGCCTATTGCCGCTGAGGCTTATGTTGGAAAACGGGTGGAAGGTTGTTGACGCGGCGGTGTCGCTAGGCTCTAAGGTGGAGCGCAGGAAAGAGCGCAAAAAAGAGCTGGCAAACGCGTGCAAATATCTGGGTTGGAAATTGGAGGTGCTCGGGTTTGACAAAGTCAGGCCGGCCACTAAAAAAACGGATCCTGAATATTGGCAAAAATGCGTCGGGGATATAGCGGGGCTAATTGCCAAGCAAAACCCTGACGCGGTCATGGCGCCCCACCCAAAGGATGCCAACCTTGCCCACATGGCCACAAGCCAGCTTGTACGCGACGCGCTAAAGAGCCTTGAAGGCAAATACGGCGGCTTCCTGATAGAAACCGAGGTGTGGTCGGATATGGACAAGCCCAATGTGTTAATTGAGGCGGGCGCAATGCACTTGGGGCACCTTATGACGGCGCTGTCGCGCCATGTCAAAGAGGTTGAGCGCAACGACTACCACGTCAGAATGCCCTCGAGCTTCGCCGAGAACGTCAGGCGCGGGGCCGAAGTTGTCGGGGGGCAAGGCGGACGGGCGCCGAATTTTAATTTTGGGGTAATTTACGCAGTCAAAAAATTTGACGGGAAAAAGTGGGTGCCGGCTGTAGGCTCGAAATTTGTGGGGCTGAAAAACTGCGCTGAAGAAATTTTTAAGAAATAAAAGGCATGGAAGTAATTATTGTAAACAACGCCGAGCTTGCTGCAAAGAAGGCGGCGCTCATATACAAGAGACTAATAAACGAAAAGCCGACGGCCGTGCTTGGCTTGGCTACCGGGTCGACGCCATTAAAGCTGTATTCGGAACTCGTAAAAATGTACGAAAATTCCGAAATCGACTTCTCGAGGGTGACAACCTTCAATTTGGACGAATACGTTGGTCTTCCGGAGGGCGACAAGAATTCCTACCGCTTCTTCATGGACGAAAATCTTTTTGACAAAATAAACATAGACAAAAAGAAAACCCATTTGCCATCTGGAAATGTCGACGACGTAAATGAGCATTGCGCCGAATACGACGCAAAAATAAAGCACGCCGGTGGGATAGATTTGCAGCTATTGGGGATAGGCGCGGACGGCCACATTGGTTTTAACGAGCCAACGTCTTCGCTGACCTCAAAAACCCGCATAAAAACTCTCACAAAGCAAACAATAGCCGACAACGCCAGGTTTTTCGGGGGGGATCCCGAAAAAGTGCCAACACACGCCATTACCATGGGGATAGGCTCAATAATGGAGTCTAACATGGTCATACTGCTCGCCTTTGGGAAGAACAAGGCGGGGGCTATAAAGGCCGCGGTTGAAGGTCCGGTATCGGCCATGGTGCCTGCATCCATTTTACAGATGCACCCGAATGTAAAAGTGATTGTCGACTTAGACGCTGCCTCGGAGCTGGAGCTTAGGCAATACTACCAATGGGTTTACGAAAGAAAGCCGGATTGGCAAAAAGACGCTTAACTTGCTTGCGCCCTGCCCGTTAGGAGCGTATATCTTGCGGGCTTGCGGCACGTTTCCCAGGGTATTTGCGCAAGGCGCAAGCCCCGAAAAAAAGTTTAGCGGCCCCGCCTTTGGCGGCGCATAGTTTCCGATGCGCTAAAAAGCCGCAAAAAAACGCTTTTTTGTAGTGACAAAAAACTCCGCACAAATACATAATGGGCGGCAAATAGGAAAAGTCTCCCGGAGGCGGACGCAGGGCGCGGCGTGTAAAGTGCGCCGAAGTTTTTTGGCTTTTTTTGCGTTCGGGCGGGGCGGCTTAAAAGAACAGGAAAATATATGAATGCAAGGCAGCGCGCTCTGGCAAAGATAGCCGACACGAAGGTTGAATACAGCAATATACCGGAAGTATACGATGTCGATTCCGAATACGGGGTGGATTCCTTCAACCTTAAAAACATGCGCAACTATTTGTCGAAACCCATATACGGAAAGCTTCTCGACATAATAAACAGGGGCAAAGCGCTTGACCAGGAAGTTGCCGACGACGTTGCGCACGCGATGAAAATATGGGCAATGTCGCGCGGGGCCACGCACTACACCCACTGGTTTCTGCCGCTTACGGGCTCGAGCGCCGAAAAGCACGATTCATTTCTTGAGCCGACAAACACGGGCGAAACTATAACAAAATTTTCCGGCAAGAACCTGATAATGGGCGAGCCCGACGCATCAAGCTTTCCCTCGGGAGGCTTGCGCGCAACTTTCGAGGCGCGCGGGTACACCGCGTGGGATCCCACAAGCCCCGCATTCATAAAGCGCGTCGGAAAAGTTGCAACGCTGTGCATCCCGACGATATTTTGCTCGTACCGGGGAGAGGTGCTGGACAAAAAAGCGCCCCTGCTGAGGTCTATGCAGGTGCTGGGCGCGCAGGCGCGCAGATTGCTGAAGTGTTTTGGTATAAACACAGATGCGCGCGCGTCGGCAACCCTCGGGGCGGAGCAGGAATATTTCCTTATAGACAAGCACTTCTACATGCTCAGGCCCGACCTCATGCAGACGGGCCGCACCCTGTTCGGGGCGCCGCCGCAAAAGCACCAGCAGCTTGAAGACCATTATTTCGGCTCAATCAAGCCGCGCATTTTGAACTTTATGGCCGAGGTCGACAAGGAGTTGTGGAGGCTTGGCATTCCCGCAAAGACCCGCCACAACGAAGTTGCCCCCGCGCAGTTTGAAATAGCGCCAGTATTCGAGGAGCTGAATTTGGCCGTCGACCACAATGTCGTGATGATGGAGATACTGCGCAATGTTGCCGACAAGCACGGTTTGGTGTGCCTGCTCCACGAAAAACCCTTTGCCGGAGTGAACGGATCGGGCAAGCACAATAATTGGTCGCTTTCGGTGGGCGATGTGAACTTGCTCAACCCGGGAACAAACCCACATGAAAACGCAATTTTCCTGACAACCCTGTGCGCGGTAATAAAGGCCGTAGACGAACATGCGGATTTGCTCAGGTCGTCAACGGCCGGCGCCGGAAACGACCATCGCCTGGGCGCCAATGAGGCGCCGCCCGCGATAATCTCGATATTTTTGGGTGAACAATTAACCGACATAATAGAGCAGATAGAGGGCGGCGGCGCCAAGAAATCCAAGCAGAGCAAGCCTTTGACGATAGGGGTTGACACCCTTCCCCCGCTTCCGAGAGACGTCACCGACCGCAACCGCACAAGCCCATTTGCTTTCACGGGGAACAAGTTTGAATTCCGCGCTGTCGGTTCGTCGCAATCTTGCGCAGGGCCCAACTTCATATTGAACACCATAGTTGCCGAAGCTTTTGACGAAATATCCACAAAGCTTGAGAAACTGCCGAAAAAAGATTTCAACAAGGGCCTGCAAAAAATTTTGCAAGACATTGTAAAAAAGCACAAGAGGGTAATTTTCAACGGGAACGGCTATTCAGAGGCATGGAAGCTTGAGGCGCAAAAACGCGGATTGGCAAACCTAAAGAGTACCCCGGAGGCCCTCAAACCGTTTATAGATCCGAAAAACATAGCAATATTCGAGAAATACGGAGTATTGAGCGCAGAGGAAATGAAGTCTCGGTACGAAGTATTCATGGAGGAATACGAAAAGAAAATAGGCATAGAGACAAGCCTCGCGCTCGGGATGTCGAAAACCATAATCCTTCCGTCGGCTCTCAGGTACTTGGGGCGCCTGGCGGCGTCCGCCGCAAAAATCGGGGTGGCTGGATGGGGCAAAAACGACTCTATCGAAACCAAGGCAAAGTTTATAGCCGCGCTCATAGACAAGCTTTCAGTGGCAAACAATAAGCTTGAGGTTTTAATAAAGAACAAAGAGCCCATAGAGCAAAGAATACGCGCAATGGAGGATATGAGGACAATCGTCGACAAAATGGAGGTTGAAATAGACGACGACGATTGGGAATTGCCGAAGTATTCGGAAATGCTCTTTATTTATTAACGCTCAACACCGCCCGCGCGCCAACGCCCGCGGGCGGTTCGTTTTTTGTGCTTTTTCAGGCGCAAAAAAGCATTGGGAAAATTTTTGTCGCCTAAAAAAGGCTGCGTAAATTTAGCTATTAATATGTGCGTGCCTTCCCGTGCGGGGCGCGCGGGTGGGCTTTGATTGGCAAGCGGAATACAGGTGCAATAGAAAGGCTTTGCAAGATTTCCGCCGCAAAAAAAATGCGCGCAATTTGCGCGCGCATTTTAGGCGTCTGCTTCAAGTGTAAACGGACAAAAACTTCCGCAAAAATTAAATTGCGCGTGTAAGCGCCGCGCTGCAAAGCAGCGGTACCTGCGGATAAAATAAAAAGCCGCGCGCGCCAACGCGCGCGGCTTTTTGCAAACACCCAGACGTGTATTGCCGGAGAGCCCTATTTTACCGGCTTAAAATCGTCATCAAGAACCTGAAGGGCCGAAAATTCAAATATTTCCGGGAAGTCGAGCGTTCTGACAATGCGCTTGTCTTTCGTTATCTCCAAAATGTCCGGAAGATCTTTTGTACTGCAATAGGTGGTGCAGGCAATGTTTCCGTTGGGAAGCTCCTTGACATCGCAAATTATAACCTGCGCCTTGGAATTTAACTTCTGCTGCATCTCTTTGGCCGAAAAATTCCAAACGGTCTCTCCCTTGCGGTTAAACACCGACACCCCAAAAAATCCGCCCGCAAGAATGTCGCCGTTGGAAAGGCGCTGGGCGCCCACAACACCGCCGTCGGTCTTTACGCGCAATATCTGCTTTCCGTCGGAGTCATATTCGGTAAGCATGGAAGACTCCAGCAGCGGGAACAAATAAGTGCCCTCGTCCGTCTTGCTGGCAAGGCG
>CASEFZ010000042.1 GCA_949287395.1 uncultured Verrucomicrobiota bacterium | reverse complement strand
CGACGGTATAAAGCTGCTGCCGTAGTCAACCCAAGTGTATTTGTCTATTTTTCCGCGGACAAACTGAATGCGGTTGGTTCCCTTCTCGCGTATGAAATTGGCCCGCTCCTCCATTGAGGGGTCGTTTACTAAAATGGCACCGCCCTCTCCGGCTATGACGTTCTTTGTGCTGTGAAAACTCAATGCCCCTAAAGTTCCTATGGAGCCGAGATGCCGGCCTTTGTAATATGACATAAAGCCTTGGGCTGCGTCCTCCACAACCGCTATGCCGCGCCGGTGCGCAATGCCGCAAATGGCGTCCATCTCGCACGAGACCCCCGCATAGTGGACGGGCGCTATGGCGCGCGTCTTAGAAGTTATCAACTCTTCAATTTTGCTTTCGTCAATATTGAGCGTATCTGGCCTCACGTCGGCGAAAACCGGCTTCGCCCCCCTCAAGACAAATGCGTTCACCGTGGATACAAAGGTAAAAGTTGGAACTATGACCTCGTCTCCCTCCTTTATATTGAGAAGCAGGGCCGCCATGTCCAAAGCGGAAGAACACGAAGTTGTAAGCAAAGCGCAGTGCGAACCGGATGTTTTCCTTATGGAATCTTCGCAGATTTTCATAAATTCCCCGCCGCCTTGAAGGTGTCCGGAATCTATGGCTTTGCGCATATAATCAATTTCAGCCCCCGAAATCGGTATCTTGTTAAAATCGACTCTCATTTGTGAGACTGCGTACCTAAGCCGATAAAATTTTCAAGACAAATTTCAGGTGTCCCGCCTCTAAATAACATATAAAAGTGTGATAAAATGCCATTGCGAAGGCAATATTGGCACTTGACATTCAAATTTTCACATTCTAAACTGAATTTACTTCATGGAAATCGTGAAATAAATGTTCTTTGTGAAACGTTCATTGAAAATTTCGCTTTTAATACTATATAATAGAAACGCAGTTCTGCCTTAAAACATGGGTCAATGGTGTTCCCGCCGCAGCGTCAGCATTTAAACCATGTGAAATCGCAAAAGTGCGCAAACATAAACCCGAAACCGCGCCAAGAAGCTGCCTTTGCGGCGCAATAAACAGAGGAGTCAAAATATGAGACAAGACATGGCAAACAGATTTTTTGGAGCCTGGTGGGGCGCTTTCCTTGGCGACGCCATAGCAATGCCGACGCACGGCTACGCATCCGAAAAACTCCTCAGGGACGATTACGGAAGAATTTCCGGATTGTCCGCGCCTAAAGCTTTTCACCCCGAAAGCGTCTTGACAACTCTGCCCCGGCCGCAGTTGCCTCCGGAATACGATTACCTTGGAAACCGCAGGCGCGTGTTGTGGAGCAAGCAGAACACGCATCCCCACTACGGTTTGGAGGCTGGGGAAAACACGCTGTCGATGTTTCTGGCGATGCACCTGGCCGCATCCATAGCCGACGCTCCCGGGCACAAGTTCGACATACCTATATGGATGGAGCGCTACCAGGCAATCATGACAAATCCCGACGCCTGCGCCGACACTTTTATACCGTCAGTCCACCGCCGCTATTTTGAAAATCTCGCAGCGGGCAAAGATCCGGAGAACAACGGCTGTCCCGACGCCCACATGAGCGACGTTGCCATGTTTATCCCCATAATGTTTGGCGCCCTTAGGGATCCTAATAGAATTCAAATGCAGCTGTACAGGGCCCTAAAAAAATTTACCATCGGCGAAAGCGCCTCAAACACGGCATTCTTTTTGGCGGAGCTCTTGGCGCTAATGATAAAAGGTTCAAGTTTGGAGGAATCAATATATACCAAGATGACTCCGGACAGACATTTTTGCCTGGCATTTCCGTACAGGCGCTGGATAAAGAACAACTCCGACGAGCAGGCTGTCAATGCGACCGGCCGCTTTGCCGTATTGGAGGAGGCTATGCCGCTTACAATGTACCTTGCCATAAAATACCACGGCGATCTTCTCAAGGCATTGCTTGTCAACGCCAACATAGGCGGAGAATCCCCCGGGCGCGGCGCGGTACTCGGCATGTTGATAGGGGCGGAATGCGGATACGACGCCCTTCCGAAACAGATGCTTGCGGAACTGAAATACGCCTCGGAAATAGAGGCGCTGTCGCAAATTATATACGATGCCATAAATGCCATATAACACGCCCTGCTCAGTTCTTTTGGCCAGCAAGAGGGGCTCGAGCGTATGCGGGCAAAATTGTTTTGCATTTTCGCACGGGCGCAAATCGTTTTAGGAAAACAAAAGGTGGCGGCCGCCTAAAGCCCGGCAGGAAGATTTCTTTGCTTGCATTGCGCAGGCAAAGGTGTGAAGCTGTAATTTAAGGAAGTCGCAAAGCGGGCATTCGCTTTGGATTTATTCCAAAGAGGAAAGTCCGGACACCGCAGGGCGGAATTCCGTTTGAAAAAACGGGGTCGCGGCGGCAACGCCGCGGCACGGAAAGTGCAGCAGAAAATAAACCGCCGCGCAAGCGGTAAGGGTGAAACGGCGAGGTAAGAGCTCACCGCCGTTCGGAGCAATCCGACGGGCAAGGCAAACCCAATTCGGTGCAAGACAACGTAGGGGACAGAGTGGCCCGCTCAATTGTCCCGGGTGTGTCGCACTCCGCAAGGGGGAAGCTCCGCGGCAGAAAACCGCGGCGCGTTCAGATAAATGAATGCCGGTTCGCAAGAGCTACAGAATCCGGCTTACAGCTTTGCGACTTCCCCTTCCCTTTTTCACTTGCCAAGCGCCAGAGTCGGCTTAACAATGGCGGGACAATGGCAAAGAATTTTTATCTGACAACCGCAATAGACTACGCCAACGGCTCGCCGCACCTCGGACACGCCTACGAAAAAGTTTTGTCCGATGTCATAGCGCGCTTTAACAGAATGAGGGGAAAAAAGGTGCACTTTTTGACCGGCCTTGACGAACACGGGCAAAAGGTGCAGCAAAGCGCGAAAAAAGCCGGAGTATCACCCTTGGAATTTTGCAATGAGCAAGCCGCAAAATTTACGGATCTCTGCAAAAAGCTCAACATATCAAACGACGACTATATACGCACAACACAACCCCGCCACATTGAGACCGTGAGGCTCATACTGCAAAAACTTTTTGACAAGGGGGACATTTACAAAGCCGAATACAAGGGTTTTTATTCTACGCGCCAAGAGCAGTTTCTTCAGGAAAAGGACAAAGTTGACGGCAAGTGGCCTGAAATATTTGGGGACGTTGTGGAAATCACGGAGAGCAACTACTTCTTCAGGCTTCAAAAATATCAAGACTGGTTGGTGGACTATAT
>CASEFZ010000041.1 GCA_949287395.1 uncultured Verrucomicrobiota bacterium | reverse complement strand
GGATTGGCTTCGGGAAGATCGCATTTATTGAGCGCTACCACGGTGTTTTGCACATTCATTCCCTTCTTTGCGGCGTCCGGAATTGCGTCAGTTGCCGAATCCAGAGTTGCGTCGATTGTCAATATGCGAATGTCCGCCGAGTCTATTTTACCAACGGCCATTTCCATGCCCATATTTTCAATGTCGTCCGACGGAGGCCTCAGGCCCGCGGTGTCGATTATGTTTACGCAATAATCTCCAAGAGTGAGCTTTTCCGATATGAAATCGCGCGTGGTTCCCGGAACGGGGCTTACTATCGCGCGTTGCGCGCCCATCAGCGCATTTAGCAGGGACGACTTTCCCGCATTTGGCGCACCCGTTATAACGGCGTTTATCCCGCCGTGCAAAAGCGCCGAATAGCGCGAAGTGTCAGCCAAGATTTCTATTTGCCGGGCAAGGCTCTCGCACTCGGCAAGCAGAGACTGCTTGTCGCTTTTGGGAAGGTCTTCGTCTGGGAAATCTATATATGCTTCCGTGATTGCGTAGGCGCGCACAAGCCTGTCGTTGAAATCCATTATCTTTTCTCCAAGCCCGCCCGACAACTGCTTCTGGGCGGCGGCAAGGGCGCTTTTGCACCTTGCGCCTATGACAAGCGCAACGGCCTCGGCTTGAGAGAGGTCCATTTTGTCGTTTAGAAATGCGCGCCGGGTGAATTCTCCGGGGGAGGCAGGTTCGCACTCGTTGGAGAACAGGTCTTGCAGTATGTTTTGCACTATAAATGGATTGCCGTGGCAATATATTTCGGCGCAGTCTTCGCCCGTGTACGAGTGCGGGGCTTTAAAAAATACGGCAAGAACGTCGTCTATTAAATCTCCGTTCGACGCCCTATATGCCGCGCGCGCCATTTTTCTTGGAACCGGAGATTCTATTGATAAGCCCCTCTTAAGCACATCGCGGCATTTGGGGCCGCTAAGCCTTATTATTGAAACCGCCGATTCGCAGCTTCCGCTGGCAAGGGCGGCTATTGTAGTTTGCATTTTTTCCTCCGAATCTTTGAAGCCCCGGCCACTATTGCCGCAGTTATGCAAAATGTGAATCCCCCAACTGTGAGGGCGTCGACGTGCGCCTTAAATCGCGTTGAGCCGGTTTGCGCATCGAAATCTATGGGTTGCTCTCTTTGCCACTGGGTAAGATCTTTCGAGATGTATGCGTAGGCGGCAATATATGCAGCCAGGCCCGCCGCAAAACAAAATGACAGCATTGCAAGTTTTTGCCTGACGGGGAAACTTTTCGACACTGCCTATTCCCTCCCAAGACGCGCATCAATGGCGCTCTTTAACAGTTCCATGTCAAGCTTGTCGCCGCTTTTTATGCCGTTTTTGGAGAACCAGCCGGCGTTTGCCTCAAGGCAGTAGAGTATGTCGCCCCGCGAGGAATAGACGGTGTCTAAATTATGCGGATACAGGCTCTTGACCTCGGTCAATATTCCGTTTGAGTCGAAAAACCCTATGTCGAGCGCAATAGATGTGTTTTTCATCCAGTATGCCGCCCTTGAAGGAACGGAATTGACAAACAGCATTGTTTCGTCTTCTGGCAGGCTTTTTACAAACATCAGCCCTTTCGCCTTTTCCGGCTCATGGCAGGCCACCCTTGCCCCAAAACTCTTTTGTGAGATTTTCATGGGAAAGACGGTGCCGAAGTCGGCCGCCGTTTTTGGACGTTCTTGGCAGGCCGCGGTAAATAGCGCCAATGCGCAGACCAGCGCGGAAATGTATGCCCCAAATTTTTTCATTCCGTTTTAGGCTGTACAAGGGCGGGTAAATCGCAACAATATTTTCAGCGTGAAAAAGAGAAAGAGAGAAATTTTGTTGTATGGCGCGAGCCGCTTTAACGCCGACATACTGTATTTTTCCGGAGCGTTTGTTCCGGACGCATTTTTCGCATTCACTCTGGAAGGGAAAAAGTGTGCGATATTGAACGCGCTTGAGGTTGGAAGGGTCGGCAAAAGCGGCGGGCTTGACAGGATATTTGACGGAACGAAAGTTTTGAGGGCATTGCTTAGAAAGAACTCGGAAGTGCGTCCGGACGAATGCGACGTTGCAGCGGCGGTGTTGAAGTCGGCCGGCGTAAATGCGCTTCTCCTGCCGTGGGATTTCCCGTCGGCCTACGCGCGGCGCCTTTCGGATTGCGGTTTCGACGTGGAAATCTGCGCCGGGGAAATATTTCCGAAACGGGCGGTTAAAAATTCCGACGAGCTTTCCAAAATAAGGCAGGCCAACGCGGTTGCCGCAAAGGGGTTCATGGCGGTTGAATCCGTTTTGAGGCAGTCGGAAGTTAAGGGCGGAACGCTGTTTTGGAAAGACGAGCCGCTCACAAGCCAGACGTTGATATCGCAGATAGAAAAGATTGCAATAGATTCCGGAGCCGACGCTGTGGACACCATAGCCGCTTCGGGGGCGCAGGCGTGCGACCCCCACGAGCGCGGCCACGGGCCAATACGCGCAAACAGCCTGATTGTTGTGGACATTTTCCCGCGCATGCGCGAGACGGGATATTTTGGGGACATGACGCGCACATTTTTAAAAGGCCTGCCAAGCGCGCAACAAGAGGGGATTGTCGCGGCTGTTGCCGAGGCGCAGAAGCTGGCTGTTGACATGCTTTGCGACGGCGCTGACGGGATGCGCGTACATTCTGCGGTGGAGAATTTCTTTGAGCAGCGCGGATACAATACTTACGAAAAAAACGGCTCTTGGAGAGGTTATTTCCATTCCACCGGGCACGGCGTTGGGCTGGAGGTTCACGAGGCGCCATCGCTTGGGAGGTCGGAGTGCATACTGAAAAAAGGCAATGTTGTGACGGTGGAGCCCGGCCTCTACTATCCGGAAATAGGCGGGTGTAGGATAGAGGACACCTTGGCCATAACAAAGGGCGGGGTGAAGTATCTTTCCGAGTACGGATACAACTGGATTATAGAGTAGGGCATTGCGTGGCGGCGGCTTCTTTGAAGGTGCGTTTGCGGCGCTTTTTTGGGCGGGATATGCCTAATTTGTGTTGCAATGGACGGGCGGATTTACAACTATCAATCTGGTATGGCAAGATTCTTGTTGAGCGTTATTCTTTGCGTGTTCGCGGTGCGTTTGTCGGCGGCGAGTTTCCCCGAAATGTTTGCGGAGCGCGCGAAATGTTTTGTTGTTGTAAAATACATAATAGAGATGGAAGAGGACAGGCGGCAACTGTCAACATCAGGTATGTTGGCCGACGCTGACGGATTGGTAATGCTTCCCTCAACTGAAATTCCGGATATATCGCCTAAATGTTTGAAGGATTTTAAAGCCTATTTTTATGGTGGGAAAGAAGAAGGGTACGAGGCGGAATTTCTTGGCGCCGACAAGGTCTCAGGCGTGAAATTTTTGCGCATAAAAGGGGAACTGCCCGATTGCATGAAACCGTACACAGTTTTCGGAAGGGCCAAGTTTGAGGTGGGGCAATATCTCTGGGGAACCGGTGCGCTGGGGGAGGAATTTTCATACGAGCCGTATTGTTTGCGCTCCTATGTGTCGTGCAAGGGAAGGCGTCCGCTGGATATGGGCATGTGCAATTCTCCCGTTTCGGGCGTCGGCGGTGGGGTGTTCGACGATTCGGGCAATTTTGTGGGTTGGGCGCTCAACTTTTCTTCGGAGGAAAGGTTGATAGTTTTGCCAAACGGTTCGAAGGCGAAGATTGACCTGCTTGAAAACAGGGCGTCGACATTTCTGTCGGCGGACGAGCTTGATGCGATTGTCAAGAGGGTTCCGGAAAATCCAAGCGGGGATCCGCGCGGCTGGTTGGGAATAGTGGGCATTCAGACGCTCAAAAAAGAGGTGGCAAACTTTCTCGGGCTTAAGGACGGCTTCGGCTTGGTGGTAAGCGACATAATAACTAATTCCCCGGCGGCGAAGGCGGGCCTTCAAAAGGGTGACATAATAATAGGCCTGAACGGAAAGCCGCTTGAAAGGCTAAATTCCGATGCCGCCTCAAGGGACAAATTTACCATGGATCTGCGCAAGACGAAACCGGGGGATAAAATCACGTTGGAATTGGTTGTTTCCAACGGGGAAAGGCGGAGCGTTCCTGTTGTGATGGGGGAATCTCCGCGCGATTCGGTAAAGGCGGAATTTAGGTATTTCAAGAGGCTGGGGTTCTCGGTTATGGAATCGACAATGTCGGAGGCGTTGGCGCGCAGAATGCTGGGGGGGCTTACAGACTTTCCGGTTGTAAGGTTTGTGAAGCCGAATAGCCCTGCAAGCTCCGCCTCCCCTGCTGCGCTTGTGCGGGGAGACATGATACGCGAGATAAATTCCAAGCCCATAAAGGGCTATGCCGAGGCCGTGTCGGTGCTTTCCAAAATAAATGACGACAATTCCGTGAAAGAGCTGGTCATACTTGCGGAGGATTACCGCGAGACAAAAATGGTAAAAATAAAGTTGGATTGACCTTGCCTAAAATGCGCAAATTTTTATACACAACAGTGCTTTTATTTTCGTTGCCATTTCTGCGGGCCGACGACGGCGGATACGACACGCTTAATGCGCTGGTGTCCGAGGGCACAAAGATTAGGGTTCGCCTTGCGGATGAGCGCAGGGCGGCGGCGGTTGAAAACATGAAGCGCGCGGAGCTTGAAGGAGCGTATAAAGCGAGGATAGAAAGTTTGGAGGATAACCTTCGCCAGCTTAGGAAACGGGTTTCGGAGGCCCGGGAACGCGCCGTGTCAGAAATGGAAAAAGCCGCACAAATGGAGGCGCTGCTAAAAGAATTTGATGCGTTTTGCGGAAGGGTCCTTTCTGAAATATTGTCGGACACAAGGGCTGTCAAAGCGCTTTCCAAGGCCGGCTTGGCTTCTCCAAGCAGGGAGGACTTGTCGCAGCTGGGGGCGTCGGAAAAATACGCGCTTTTGCGCGATGTGCTGAGGGCGCTTTTAAGGGAGGATTCAAAGATTGTAGATACCAACGGCGCAAAGTCGAGCGGGATATGGACGAGGGTACAAAAGACTCAAAAAGAGATTTCCGGAGGGGTTTTTGAGGCGGAAGTTGTAAGGCAGGCCCCCGGGTGGAAAACTGGAAAATGACGGGTGTTTTAGGCAAAATTTTTGCGGTGTGCCTCTTTGCTGCGGCGCTTGGGTGCTTTGGGTCGGAGCTGGAGCGCGCGCGCGATTTCCGCGATTCTGCCATTGAGGAATACGCGTCTTTTGAGAGGGAAAGATCGGTTGCCGACGCCAAGCACGCCGAAACGCTGGAGGAGCTCAGGAGAAAATTAAAAGAGCTTCAGGTTGAATTGGAGCGCGAAAAAAGCGAACTCGAGTTTGCGGAATCGGCCGGGCGCCGCTCGGGTTTGCAGCGCGCCGAGTTGGCGAATATAGCGCAGACTACGGCCGATCTCGCCGAGATTTTTGGCTTTACCGCCGGTTTTGTGGGGCCTCTAAAGACGGCGGTGGCAGACGCGAAGTCTGTGGTTGAGAGGGCTGAGAATTTGCTGTCGAGGCCGGATATGTCAATGCTTGACGGCGAAGTGGAGGATAAAAGCGGGAAAAAAATTCCCGGAAAAATCTTTAGGGTTGGGGCGTTTAAATATTTTTGCGGAGATTCGGTTGCGGGGCTTGTGTCGGACGATCTTAGGCTGTACGGGGAAACTTTTGCCCAAGCTATAAGAAATTTTCTTGGAGGTTCTTCGAAAACCCTGCCCGTAGACCTGAGCGGCGGAAACTTTATGCGCGGGCAGTTCGGGAATCGGGGCTTTTTGGAAGATGTGGCTGCAGGAGGCGTTTGGATGTATCCTATACTATTTTTCGGGGTTTTGTCTTTGTTTGTGTGCGCGGTAAAGATTCCGTCGGTTTTGAGGGTTGGAAAACTCGACGGGAATGACTTGAAAATGGTGTTTGCGGCGCTCAAGGGCGGCGAAGATTCAAAGGCTTTGGAAATTTGCAAAAAGATTAAGAGGCCCTATGGAATTATGCTTGCAAGGCTTGTGTCGGCGCGAAACCTGGGGACTTCGGCCTTGGAGGAGATATCGTACGAATGCATGTTGGAGGCCGGAGGAAAATTGTTTGGGGGGCTGTCGGTGCTTTCAGTGTCGGCGGCGGTGGCGCCGCTTTTCGGGCTTTTGGGAACGGTGACGGGAATCATAAAAACTTTTGGGGATCTGTCTTTTAACGGGGCGCAGCAGGCGCAACTGATAAGCGCGGGAATAAGCGAGGCCCTTATAACAACGGAATACGGGCTGATTGTGGCTATACCGGCTTTGGTTGCGCATGCGGTTTTATCGAGGTCTGCGAAATCGGTGATGTCAGAGATGGAAAAGGCGGCATCGGCGTTTATAGGAGAAAAATTGTGACGCACTTCATGGCGCAGTTTGTTGATACATTTAAAAGCGGAGGCGCTTTAATGTGGCCGCTTGCGGGGCTGGCAGTGTACATGTATTGGCTGGGCTTTGAAATGTGCTTGAGAATGCGCAGGTGGAATAAAATATGCGCTTCCGACGCGCTCTTCGAGGCGGCGTATGCCGATTTTGTAAGCCAGTTAAAGCAGGTGCGCCAGGAGGAAGACAATGTTTCGGGCGCCTTAAAAGGCGCGGGAGACGAAGCAAAAGAACATTTTTGCGCGCTTCGCAGAAGGCTTATGTCGGGCACGGAAAGGCGCTTGTCGGTGCTAAAGATTCTTTCCGGAGTTGCGCCGCTAATAGGGCTTTTGGGGACGGTTTGCGGAATGACCATTTCTATATCGTCGGCGGCGTTCGATTCCTCGGAGGTTGCGGCGGGAATATCGAGCGCGCTGGTGACGACGCAGGCCGGGCTTGTGGTTGCCATACCGGCCTGGATTATAGCGATGTTCGCCTCTTGGCAGATTCAGAAACTTCTGATTAACCTTGCGCGCCGGGAGGCGGCGCTGATAACGGGGGAAAATGTATGAGCCTTCGCAGACCCAGATTTCAGGAGGAGGAGGACGCCCAGGCGATAAACATATCGCCTCTCATTGACGTGATATTCATATTGCTGATATTTTTTATAGTGACCATGTCTTTTGCCGATTCCGAAGCTTTGAAGGTGGACGCGCCCAATTCTTCTGAATCGGAAAAATTGGAGCAGGCGGCGGCGACCATTTTAATAGGCGCGGATTCCCGGTTTGTGTTTGAGTCTAAAGAGTGCGATTCAAAAGAGCTTGTAAGGAGGCTTTCATCGCGTTCGGCAGGTACAAAGAGCGTTGTTATACGCGCGGATTCCCGCGTGCCCGTGGACAGGCTTGTTGAGGCGATGGATTGCGCAAAGGCCGCCGGGGTGGAAAATATATACGTGTCGGCAGATAGAAAATGACGGCGAGATTTCAAACACCGAATGTTAGCATCGCGGCGCTGGGGTTGTCGGTGTTGCTGACATTTTGCGCGCTGTCGGTTTTGCCTGTGTCCATATTGGCGGGCGCGCGGGCTGACAAAGAAAAAAGGGCCGAGCTTGTGAAGGTGGCCTTGTTTCCGAGAACTTCGGCGGGCAGTGGCGGAGCCTCGCGCGCGCCGGTTGGGGAATCGGGCGGGGCTGTGCGCTCAGCGGAAAAATCGGGTCTGAGCGATGTTTCGGCGGCAGCTGAAATAAGGCCGTTTGCGGCCGGGCAGAATTTCTCGTTTGCGGCGCGGGATTCAGGGGGAAATCTGGATTTTGGCACAGATATTTTTAAGCCGGAAACCGGATTGGGAAATTTGGCGCCAGCCCTGGCGCCTAATTTTAACTTTTCAAATTTTGGAGCCTCTGGCGTTGCTTCTGTTGCGGCGCCGGTTGGAGTTTTTGAATTGGACAGGGTGCCGAGGAGACTTTCGGATATCAAGGTGGAGTATCCAAGAGAACTTTTGGAGCGCGCGGTAGAAGCCGATGTAAGGCTTTTGCTGACTATAAACGAAGACGGCAGCGTTGAAGTGGAAGGGGTTGAAAGCTCTACCGACGAAAGGTTTAACGAGTGCGCGGTGCGCGCCGCCGGGCGCCTTCGCTTTGAGCCGCCCAGAAAAAACGGCAAGATTGTGCGGGCCCGGTTTGTTCTGCCCATGCCTTTTAGGATTTTGAAATGAGAAAATTTTTTACAGTGTGGCTGAGCGTTCTTATTTTTGTGGGTGCGGCATTTTGTGCGGCGGATTTCTCCCGGCTTGGGGCGCCTTCTCCCTCTAAAGAAGAGGCCGCGGCGATATTGGAGGCGGAGGGGCTATTGGCAAAAGACCTTCCGGGGGCGGTAAAAATATTGGAGCAGGCCTCGGAGAAAAAGTGGGCGGGCGCGGCGTTGTATTTCAATTTGGCGAATTTATATTATAGAAACGGGAACTTGAAGGGGGCTGAAAAGTTCTTTGGAAAGGCGGTTGAAAAATCGGGGCAGTTTTTTCAGGCCAGAAAAAATTTGGGTATTTGCCTGTTGGAGATGGGCAGGCATGGGCAGGCGCGAAAAGAGTTGGGCGGAGCTTTGGCCTTGTGCGGGGGCGCGGATACGCAAATTTTGATGTTGATGTCGGCGATAGATGCGCGGGGCGGAGATTTCCATTCGGCCTTGTCGTGTTGCAACCAGGCCTTGCTCTACGAGCCGGAAAATGTGGAAATGTTGGAGGCAAAGCTGGGGTATTTGTCGGAACTTGGCAAGTGGGACGACTGTGGGCATTTGGCAAAAAAACTTGTCAGGAAGGGAAGTTTAGCCCCGGGTGTTTGGAGGGTTATGGCGCTGTCGCACTTCAAGCAAGGCGACGAAACCGGCGCATTGGCGGATTTGGAATTGGCGCGCATAAGGGGCGCTTCGGACGCGGCGTGCGAAAAGATGCTGGCGGACTTGTATCTCAAAAAACACATGCCGGATTTCGCGCGTGCGATATTTGAAAATATGGGGGATAAAACGGAGAGGGACGCGGCTCTTTTGCGCTGCGCGGGCGAATATTTCAGGCTCTCTGATTATGGTGCTGCCGAACAAATCTGCACGCGGCTGGAGGCTTCAAAATTTTCCGACGCGGCGCGCCTGAAGGCCGCATGCATGTCTATGGACGGACGCGGCGGCGATGCTGAAAAATACCTTAGGGCTGCGCGGACGAAATTTCCGGAAGATGCGCGTTTGACACTGGACTTGGCCAGAATATGTTCGGCCCAAAAAAATTATATAGAGGCGGAGAGGCTTTTTGAGGAATGTTGCGAGGATGAGTCCCTCAGAGAAGCGGCAATGTACGGGCTTCTTGGGGTTGCGGCGGCACGCGCGGACCTGGATTCGGCTTTAAAAGTGGCGTCGAGGCTGGAAAAGCTTTATCCGTCGGATGAAATATCCGATTATGTAAAATATTTGAAATCCATTGAGAAAAATGTGGAAAAGTCCCCACGGTAGAAGGCTTCCGGAATTGGGGAAGCGCGTTGTGGTGATGGGGATACTTAACGTCACCCGCGATTCCTTTTCCGACGGTGGAAAGTATTTTGAGGCTTCCGATGCGTTAAAGCGCGCCCTTGAAATGGCCGAAGATGGCGCGGAAATAGTGGATGTGGGGGCGGAATCAACAAGGCCTGGCGCGGAGGAGCTTCCTCTTGAAAGAGAGATGGATGTTCTGGTTTCGAGAATAAGGCTTTTAAGGGAGAACATGGACATTCCCATATCTGCGGACACCTATAAGCCCGAGGCCGCCCTTGCCGCCGTGGAGGCTGGAGCCGACATTATAAACGATGTATATGCCAAAGTTGTGGACGGTGGTTATCCAATGGCCAGAGTTGCCGCAAAAACCGGCGCGGGGCTCATTATTACACACGATTGCCGGGGAAGGGAAATAGAGGGGAAGGATTTTTGGGGTCAGCTTGAGAAATCTTTGGAAGAACTTGCAAATATGGCTATGCTTGAGGGCGTGGAAAAGAGCCAAATTGTGTTGGATCCGGGGATGGGCTTTGGGAAGAGCGCAGAACAAAACTTTGAGATTGTAAGAAGGGCTGGCGAATTGCGAAAATTGGGTTTCCCTGTGTTATTGGGCGCGTCGAGAAAGTCTTTTTTAAGGGGTATTGTAGGCGGGAATCTGGAAAATTTAGACGCGGCCACGGCTGCCGTAAGCGCTTTTGTTGCGGCCAAATTCGGCGCGGATATACTGCGCGTCCACAACGTTGCCGAAAGCGCGGCGGCCGTAAAAATAGGAACTTTGCTTGGGAGTTAAGGGCATGGACGAAATTGTAATTGAAAAACTTAAAGTAAGTGGCAAACACGGCTGCGAGGCCATTGAACGGCAGGTGACGGGGAATTTTGAAGTCTCCATGAGACTGTTTGCTGATTTAAATGCGGCGGCAAAAACGGATTCTCTTGATGATACGATAGATTATCCGGCCGCAATGGCGATAGTGGAGGGCGTATTTGCCGGCGAGAGCGTCAGGCTGATTGAAAAGCTTGCGGACTTGGTTGCTCAAAGAATGTTTGAAAGATTTCAAAAACTTTCGTCAATAGAGGTCGAAGTGGCAAAAATTGGTGTCAAAGTAGGGTACGACTTTTCCAAAATTTCGGTTAAAATAAATAGGGATAGGAGTTTTTACCTAAAATGAAACACGTAAGAAAGGCAATTTTAGCGCTCGGGTCAAACATGGGAAACCGCCGCCAAAACCTGATTGAGGCGGTGGCGGCCATTCAAGATTTTTGCGACGTGGTTTTTAGGTCGAAAATATACCAGACTCCGCCTGTGGGGTTTTCAGACCAGCGCGATTTCTTAAATGCTGCCCTTGCCGTGCGCACCGAATGCGAGCCGGTAGAATTGTTGCGCCTGTGCAAAATTTTGGAGGAAAAAATGGGCAGGAAACATTCCTTCAGAAACGCCCCGCGGCCGATAGACGTCGACATTATATTTTTTGAGGGCTACGAGTCCGATTCGGAAGAATTGACCGTTCCGCATCCGCGCTGGCGCGAACGCGACTTCGTAAAGACACCGCTAATAGACCTCATGAACTGCGGAGCCTTTGAAGGCGAGTTTTTCGACGATGTGCGCGACATACTGGAAAATTCCCCCAAAATGTTTCCGCCGTTTTCGGCATTTTAAAACAAACTGCGCGCTGCGGTGCCTCGGCGGCCTCAAGAGTGGGAGTATCCGCAGCCGCCTAAGATGCGCAATGTATTATTGCGGGCTGTCCTATAAGCGCTTTTCGGCTATGATGTAGGGAGGGCGGCCTTTTGACTCCATGTATATTTTTGATAGGTAATGGCCAAGTATTCCTATGCAAAATAGCTGCACGCCGCTTAGGAAGAATATTATGCAAATCATGGAAGTCCATCCGAAGGCGGAATTGTGGAAAATCAACTGTCTTATGCTTAGGAAAACTATTGCCAATGAAGAAAGAGCGCACATTGCCAAGCCTATTGCGGAAACGACCTCCAAAGGAAATGTCGAAAACGACGTTATGGCCTCTATTGAATATTTTACAAGGCCTGCGGGTGACCATTTTGTGGTTCCGGCCGCGCGCTTGACAGGGTCGAATTCAATCCAGCGGGTGTTGAACCCGACCCATTCAAAAAGCCCCTTGGTAAATCTGTTGGATTCCCTCAGGCGCAGAACTTCATCGAGCATTCTGCGCTTCATTAGGCGAAAGTCTCTGGCTCCGTCGCGGAATTTTACGGAAGATAGGGCGTTTATAAGCTTGTAAAAGGACGAAGCCATAAAAGATCTGAAAGCGGATTCGTCGCTTCTGGAGCGTTTCTTTGCGGCAACGGAATCCACGTTGTCCCGCCTGATGATTTCAATCATCTGGGGGAGAAGGGATGGCGGGTCTTGCAGGTCAGCGTCCATCGTGCAGATATAGTCTCCGCGCGCATTCTCAAATCCGGCAAGCATGGCGGCTTCTTTGCCGAAATTTCTCGAAAGGGATATGTATTTTATGCGCGAATCCCTTTCGTGCAAGGCGCGCAGAAGGGCGAGAGTGCCGTCGGTGGAACCGTCTTCGACAAATATAAGCTCAAAGTCAAGCCCGTCGATTTTTGACAGGACGCCTGATACGGCATTATAGAACAATTCCACGCTCTCGACCTCGTTCTTGCACGGAATTACTATGGAAAGCAATTCCTTTGGCGAATCTAACTGCGTTTTTTCAGACATGCGTTTTCCCTTGCGCCCAAGAGTCTGGCGCGGGGAAAGAAAATGGCAAGCATATTAAGAGCGCACCCCAAAATGGCGGGCGAAGCGTGATGTTTTTGACTGCTGTGGGCAGTCCGATTTTTTTTTTGAATTGGTTTGGAAATGTTTTATGTTTTCTGCTTTGCCGGGCATGTTTTGTTCGGCTTGCAATATCCATGCTGGGCAAGCGGGTTAATTTTTGGAGGGATACGAAGAATTTAACCTTGCCGGCCGTGTGTGTTCGGTAGTATCTTTCATGGCAAGTTGTATGATGGTACACGGGGTTCGTTCTACGCTTGCGGCATTGCGGGGCGCAATTGTTTGCGCCGCGCTGTTTTTTGCGTGTGCGTCGCTTTTGGCGGAGGATGCCGTGGAATCTACCCTAAGGCTTAATACGGGGGAAGTTGTAAAGGGAACGGTAATTAGCAAAACGGCCAGGGGGATATTGATTAAAACCGCATATGCGGAGTTTGAAGTCCCATACCATCTCATCGATAACGAGGACGTAAAATTTGTGCCGGCAAAGAAAAAGCTGACAGATCTTTCGGAATCGGAGGAGATGAATTTATCTAACGACATGCAGCCGGCCGATATATTTGCGCAGCAGCAGAACCTTGAGGTTGAGGCTGAATATCTGCCGCTTTTCGATGACAGCGGATCGTCCAACAGGGTGCCCGACTTAATCAAAACACTTGAAACATGGCAGGACGATTACAAGAAATTTATCTCTGGGTACATACCGGAAGGGTGGTTGATAAAACTTTCTGGCGGATATTTATTGAGGCAGAGCACAACTTCCGAAAAAACGGTAAATCTCGCGTTTTCTGCCGAAAAGGAATGGCTGGTTCATTCGCTAAACTTTAACGGATACTACAACTATACCCTCTACACCGACGAAAATGGAAATTCCAGCCCCACTACCGACAAATACGGGATCGGATACAATTACAGGTGGAAGTTTTTGGGGACAGATTCAGACTGGTATTTAAGCAGTTCGCTTTCGTATAAGGTTGACGCAATCAAATTAATAAACGACCAAATAGACCAGGTTTTGGGCGTTGGATATGCGTATTCGATAGAGAGTTGGGGCCTTAAAACCTCAATAGACACCGGCCCCACATTCAGGTATTTGGATATAGAAAACGAGGACAGAAGATACATTCCCTCATGGTCTGTCAACGAAAGCATATATTGGGATATTACAGACCTGCTTCGGTTTGAGCACACGCTTTCTTTGACGATGTCGCTAAACGATTCCAGCGATACGTCAGTCTATTTGATGGTGGGTTTGGTGTTTGCCCCGGAGTCGATTGTCTCTTTAGCCTTGCGCTACACGGGCGATTACGATTCCCTCACGGCTTTGAAATATGAGGAGAGGTTTATCATTTCGCTTGAAATACCCTTTGACGGAAGAAAAAAGTAGGAGAAATTTTTTATGGACGAAAATACGAAAATGCCGGAGTGGGTTCCGGAAAATGCCGACAGAAATCTTTTCACAACGTCAATAGTTGGCGGAGTGAAGGACTTGGGCGATTCTTCCGTTTCAAAAGCCGTGCGCCCCAAGCGCAGGGAACTGTCCTTGGACGAATATGTCGCAGGCGTTCGCAGCGGAGACAGAACAGTTTTGGCGCGCGCCATCACTCTTGTTGAGAGCAATGCCGATGCTCACTTCGATCTTGCCCAGCAGTTGCTGGCTCAAATTTTGCCGCATACGGGCAACGCGTACAGAATAGGCATTACGGGGGTGCCCGGTGCCGGAAAATCAACCTTTATAGAGGCTTTCGGAACTATGCTGTGTAAGGAGTTCGGCAAGAAAGTGGCCGTCTTGGCGGTTGACCCGTCCAGCAGTGTGACCGGCGGAAGCATACTTGGCGATAAAACCCGAATGGAGAATTTGTCGCGCTGCAAAAATGCGTTTATAAGGCCTTCTCCGTCTGGCGGAATGCTTGGCGGAGTTGCGAGAAAGAGCAGGGAGACAATGCTTCTTTGCGAGGCCGCAGGGTTCGACGTGATTTTGGTGGAAACGGTTGGCGTGGGGCAGAGCGAGGTGACCGTTAGGTCTATGACAGACTTTTTCCTGCTTGTGCAGTTGGCGGCCCAGGGCGACGAATTGCAGGGAATAAAAAAGGGCGTAATGGAGCTTGCCGACGGAATCTTAGTCAACAAGTGCGACGGCAACATGGTTGAAAAATCGAACCTGAAGCGCGCCGAACTTTTGGGCGTATTGCATTTCTTGTCGTCCCCGACTCCCGGGTGGATCCCGTTTTGCGAGGTTTGCTCGGCGCTTACGGGAATGGGAATAAAGCGCGCGTGGGAGCTGCTTGAAGGCTTTAGAGCGCAGGTAACGGGAAGCGGATTTTTCAAAGAGCGCCGGGCCAGACAGAAAATCCAATGGTTCGACACTCTGTTGGAGCAGGAAATTCTTAGGGATTTCTATAAGCGCAAGAATGTAAGCCAAGCTGTAAGCCACTACAGGCATCTCATCCAGACCGACAAAATCAGCGTTGCGGCGGCCGTAAAGAACCTCACCGGCGAAAACGGCGTGGCCAGGCCATGAAAAAGGATGTTGACAACCTTGGCGAAAAATCCGGCGAAAAACTTCCGCCGGAAATGGGCGAGCGCCTTTTGGAATTTAAGGCCTACCTTCAGCTGGAATTGGGAAGATCGAAAAATACTGTTCTTTCCTACGTGGCCGATGTCGAGGCTTTTGGCAAGTTTATGGCGCAAAATGGGGCATCGTCCTTTTGCGATGCCGATTCCGACAGCGTGGTTAACTGGATTTGCGCGTCAAAATCCACAGCAGCAAGCTCGCAGGCGCGCCGGATAAGTTCAGTAAAATGTTTCGGTATTTACATGTGCGACTTGGGCCTGTGGGAAAAAAACTATGCCGACAACGCCGCAAGGCCGAAAATGCGCCGGAAAGTTCCGCAAGTTTTGTCGCCCACAGAGATAGGGGCGCTGATAACCGCCTCCGGTGACGATTCCTTCGAGGCTGTGCGGGACGCCGCAATGATGGAATTGATGTACGGCAGCGGTCTGAGAGTGTCGGAAATTTGCTCCCTGAAGGCCTCGGACGTAGATCTAAACGAGGGCCTGTTGCGCGTGCGCGGGAAAGGGTCGAAAACGCGCATTGTCCCGATGGGCGAAATGTCGATACGCGCAATAGAAAAATATATTGCCAACCTGCGCCTAATTAAAAACAACAAGGCCCCCGAGCTCTTCATATCAAAACGCCTCAAAAAAATATCCCGGAAAACCTTTTGGTACAATTTGAAAAAATACGCCGCCAAAGTGGGCTTGCAAAAGCCCGTAAAACCGCACGGGCTAAGGCACAGCTTTGCCACGCATCTGCTGCAAAACGGCGCAAACCTTATGTCCATTCGGGAAATGCTTGGCCATGCCGATTTGTCGACTACCCAAATATATACGCAGCTGCTGACCGAAGACGTAAAAAGACAGCACGATACAAAACATCCCAGGTCAAAAATGCCCTTCGGCCACGCGCACGGGGCCGGCTCTATCTAGCGGCCTTTCCGCCTGATTGCGGAACTTCGTTAAATCTGTCGGTCAGCTCCAACATTGATTTTATGTAGGCACAGTGTCCCTTAAGCTCATTAAAATTTTCTTCGGTCATTCGCCACGTCCAGTTGTTTGCCGCCACTCCCGGAGTGTTGAAACGGGCCGACGAATTCAGACCAAGTATGTCCTGTACCGGAAATATGGCGGTTCTTGCCTGGCTTCTCAAAATGGCGCATATCATGTCCCAGTTGGCCGATTCCCCGGAAACGCGGAAATAGCGCCTAAATTCGTCTTTTTGGCGCTCGTCTGCCGACGCGTACCAGCCCGCTGCGGTGTCATTGTCGTGCGTTCCCGTATAGTATACGCAACTCTCTTTGACATTGTGCGGCAAATAGGGATTCTTCGGAGAGTCTCCAAATGCGAACTGCAGCACCGCCATTGCCGGAATTTTTATGTCGTCCCTCAGCTTTTTTGCGCGCTTAGACAGCAACCCCAAATCTTCCGCAACAAATTTTTGCGCGGGGAATTCTCTTCTTAGGTATTCCAGGAAAGGCTTTCCCGGGCCTTTCAGCATTTTTCCCTCGGAGGCATCCTTCGCCCTGCGCGGTATGGCCCAATAGTCGGCAAAGCCCCTAAAGTGGTCCAGCCTTACAACGTCGTACATCGAAAATGCCGCTGCAAGCCTGTCGCGCCAAAATTTTTTTACTCCGCTTTTTCCCCAGTTGTAGAGCGGATTGCCCCACATTTGACCCTTCGGCGAAAAATAGTCCGGCCCAACCCCGGCGGAGTTCCGAGGGTATCCGTCTTCGTCCAAATCGAACAGTTCGGGGTGCGCCCACACGTCAGCGCAGTCTTCCGCTGGAAAAATGGGAACATCCCCGAAAATTTCCACCCCAAACTTCTTGGCGCGCGCGCGGAATTTTGCAAACTGCCCGAAAAACACCCATTGGACAAATTTGACAAATTCCGCATGCTCCAAAATTTCGCCGGGCAATTTTTCTGAGAGGGCAGATTTGAAATTCTTAAATTTCTCCGGCCACTCATACCACGGCCTTGAGCCGTTTGCGCGTTTGAGCGCGGCGTAAAGGGCATAATTGTCCAGCCATTGGCCGCTTTCGGATTTAAAGCGTTCAAACGCAACCCCATAACCGGCGCCGGCGGCGAAAACGTCAAAACCGCTCTCCTTTACCTTTTCATAGGCCTTCTTTAAAATCTTGGGATACTTTGCGTATAGGGTGCCGTAGTCGCAAAAATTTTTCGGAAGCAGCCTAAGCCCGTCCAAGTCGGTTTTATCCGCCAGGCCAAGGCGCTCCAATTCCGACAAATCAATGAAATACGGATTCCCCGCAAAAAGCGAAAATGTCTGGTATGGAGAGTCTCCGTATCCGGTGGGATTTAACGGGCATATCTGCCAATACCTAAAACCGCATTCCGCCAAAAACTCGAAAAAAGGATCGGAGGCGGAACCGATGTTGCCAACCCCGAATTCGGAAGGAAGGCAACTTATGTGCATCAGCACGCCCGCCGCGCGCCCGCTATCCCAGGAAAAATCGGCCATGGCGAAACTCAATAACTGCGGCCCTCTTTGTTCTCGTAGAAGTTTATGTACGCATTGTTGAGAACCGCATAACCGCCGGGTGTGGGATAGTTGCCGGTAAAGTACCAGTCCCCGGAGCAAGTCGGTATGGCTTTGTGCAGGTCTTTTATGGTCTGATAGACTATCTGAACCTCTCCGCTCCAGTCGATGTTGTGCGGATAGACCATTTCGGATATCTTTTGCGTTATTTGATCCTCGGTGAAGCCGTCATACAACATCTTTACGTAGTTTTGCATTTCGGCGGCGGGCTTTTCGCGCTGGGCAATGCAAAGGCGGTATACCTCCTTCAGCAATTCGCCGTTGCCGGATTGCCTCAACAGCTTTATGGTCGCCTGGAAGGCTATAAATTTGCCTATTTCGCTCATGTCTATGCCGTAGCAGTCGGGATAGCGAATTTGCGGGGCAGTTGAAGCTATAACTATCTTCTTGGGGTTTGTCCGGCTTAGTATGCGAAGTATTTGCTGCTTGAGGGTTGTGCCGCGGACGATGGAGTCGTCAAGGCACACCAGAACATCGTTTGGCTCCACAACGCCGTACGTAATGTCGTACACGTGCGAGGCCAACTGCATTCTGTCCTTCTCTTTGGAAATGAAGGTTCTCAGCTTTATGTCTTTGTGCGCAATCTTTTCCTCGCGCGGCCAGTTCTCCATCACCAGAGACTCTATCTGTTCCGGAGTTATAACTTTTCCCTCCCTGGACAACTTTAGCAGCTCATCTTTAACCGCGTTTCTGCGTATCATTCGCAAGCCGTGCAGCATGCCGTAGTAGGCTATTTCGGCGGTATTGGGTATGTAGCTGAAAACCGCGTTCTTGAAGTCCTTATTTATGCTTTCGTAAACCTGGGGGCACAGCGCCTCTCCAAGAGCCTTCCTCTCGGCGTATATTTCAGGATCGTTCCCCCTGGAAAAGTAAATGCGCTCAAAGGTGCATGCCTTTTGTTCTCCCTGCTCGCGGTAGGGCTTTTCACAGCATGTGCCGTCGCATTTGACCACAAATATGTGGCCGGGCTTTACCTCTTTTACGTCCTCCTGCTTGGCCTCAAATATTGTCATCAGCGCAACGCGCTCCGAGGCAAAGGCCACAATTTCGTCATTTTTTATATAGAAACACGGGCGTATTCCGTGGGCGTCGCGCAGCACAAAGGCGTCTCCGTTGCCTATCGCGCCGGCAATAGTGTAGCCGCCGTCCCAATCCTTGGCGGCGTTGCTAACTATTCTTACGGGGCTGAGGCGCTCGTTCATCATTCTTAGAATGTCCTCCCCGCAATATCCCTCGTCGCGCAAGTTGCGGTATATTTCGGCGTGCTCAATATCCAGGTGGTACGCTATAGCTTCCAGCACGGCCTGGGTGTCCGTGCTGAAAACGGGGTGTATTCCCTTTTCTATAAGCCTCTGGTTAAGCTCTTCGGAATTTGTTATGTTGAAGTTGCCAACCAGCATCAAATTTCGCGCCGGCCAAGTGCTCTTGCGCGCAAAGGGGTGGCAGGCGTTCTTGTCGTACGAGCCGCTTGTGCCATAGCGCAAATGCCCTATCAAAAGCTCAGCTGCATAGTTGAAATTGTCCTTTACGGTGTCTATGAACTCTGGGTGTATTATGCCGCGCTTTACTTTGTCGTTGTAGTCTTTAAACTGGTCTCTGAATATGGCGGCAAGGCCGTTTTGTTTGGGGTTGCGCTCCCTGAATATGTAATTCTTGCCCGGGCGAACTCCTATTTTCACGGCTCCTATTCCAGCTCCGTCCTGTCCGCGGTTGTGCTGCTTTTCCATCAACAAAAACAGCTTATTGAAACCATAAAGCGGATTGTCGTATTTTTCCTGATAATATTTAAGTGGCTTCAGAAGCCTTATCATTGCAATACCGCACTCGTGTTTTATAGGATCGCTCATTCTGTTAAAAGTGTTTGCGCGTATATTTTCCCAACAGGCGGGCCTTGGCAAGTTTTATCGCACTTGCCGGCTATTTTTTTGCGCAGTATTTGCAACTTATGGTTGAATCGTAAGTTAGGGAAAATATCTGCCCTTGCGCACGCTGGCGGAAAAATTTTTCAACGGGAACAAAATGGTTGCGCGGAATGGTAAATTTGACTCTAATGCAAATAAATGACTGCAAGGGCATACACAGCTAAAGAGGAGGCTTGGAATTCTGGAACACATGCGGCCGGGATTCTTTTTGCCACGGCGGCCCTGTCGGTTTTGGTCACTTTGGCCTCGGTGTTCGGCGACGCGTGGAGCATAGTGTCTTGTTCTATATTCGGCGTTTCAATGATTATAGCGTATTCGGCTTCGTCGGCCTACCACTACGCAAAGACGGACAAGCTCAAAAGGATTCTTAAGAAATTCGACCATATTTCCATATACTATCTCATTGCTGGCTCATACACGCCATTCATGCTTGTGACTATGCGCGGTGCCGTCGGCTGGGTGGTGTTTTCGGTGGTTTGGGCGCTCGCATTCTTGGGAACTTTTTTAAAGATTGTGTCTGCGCCGTCGGGCACGAAGTTTTGGTCGGTTGGCTTGTATCTGGCCATGGGGTGGTTGATTGTGGGCGTGTTGTGGGAACTTATTCCCACTCTTCCAACGACCGGTTTGGTCTTTCTGGTGCTGGGCGGGATATTTTACACTTTTGGGGTGTTGTTTTACCTTAAAAAAAGCTGGCTATATTCGCACGCGGTTTGGCACATATTTGTTCTTTTGGGAACGGTTATGCACTTTTTTGCGGTTTTATTTTCCTGTGTGTTTGTTGGGTAGTCTATGGATGCGGAAGACAAAGTTGGGGGCTTGGACAAACTTGTGGCATCGTGGCGCGAGCGTCCGTCTTGGGACGAGTATTTCATGTCTACGGCAGTTTTGATAGCTTCGCGTTCCACATGTTCTCGCTTGAATGTGGGGTGCGTGATAGTCAGCGCGGGGGAGCATAAAAACAGGATAATAGCTGCCGGGTACAACGGTTTTCTTTCGGGCGCGCCACACAGCTCAAAAATTAGGGACGGCCATGAAGTCGCAACGGTGCACGCCGAACAAAACGCCGTTTCAGACGCGGCCAGGCGCGGGGTGAGTCTGGAAGGCTCCACCGCCTATGTGACCCACTTCCCGTGCCTTAATTGCGCCAAACTGATGGCGGCAGCGGGCGTGGTGCGCATAAGGTTTTTGCACGATTACAACAACGATCCTCTTGTTCTTGAACTTTTGGAACAGTCTGGTGTCGATGTTAAAAAACTGGAATTTTAGCCAATGCAAAAATCGTACAACGACATGACATGGGGGTTCCTTGTGGCTTCCCCGTCGCTGGGCGATTCCATCTTTGAAGAGAGCGTGGTTTTGGTTCTTGAGGACGGCCCTGAAGGGTCCTTCGGGCTTATTTTAAACAAGCCCCACCCGGGAACTCTGGGAGATTTGAGCCCCGAATTCGACAACGAATATCTCTCTAATGTGGGCGTATTTTGCGGAGGTCCTGTCGGGGGGGAACGCCTGACCTTGGCCCTTTGGGCTGAGGGTAATTCGTCTGCTGGAAATTTTTCCTTCGGGCTTACGCCCGACAGAGTCGAGGAAATACTCCGGGCGAATCCCGATGCAAAAGTGTGCGCTTTTGTTGGGTGTTCCATGTGGGCTAAAAACCAGTTGAAAAGCGAAATCGACGAGGGCTCGTGGATAGTGTCGCGCGCGGATATATCCTCTATATTCGGATTGGAGCCTTCCGAGATATGGGCCCACATGCTTATGCGGGAGGTACCAAAATACAGGGAACTTCCAGTCCCGTCTGTGAAAAACCCCATGAATTGACGCGTTTGGCGAAATATCAGCGGTCGGGATTTGTTTACAGCAAGTGTGAACCGGCTAATTTTGCGGTGAGTGGCGTTTTTTGAAAATTGTGCCTGCTTTGGGCGGTGTGTATTAGCCCTACGCCTTTATTTGGTTTACGGGGCGAAATTCGCCCGCGCGTTTGGATCCAACGGGTTTTGCGTTCCAAATTTTACTTTTGCGCCGAAGGTTGTGAATTTTTCTGAAAAGCAAGCTTTGAGGAAAAATTAAAGCTTTGAGCACCCAGCGCCGCTTAGCGCACTTCTTCCGGGGGCGTACGGCTCAACATTGATCCTTGTTGATATGCGCTCTTTCAGAGCCTCCACGTGCGATATTACGCCTATTTGCCTCGAAGTGTCTATGCTTGCCAGTGTGTCTATTGCCGTGTTTAGGGAATTTTCATCGAGAGTCCCGAAGCCTTCGTCAAGAAATAGCGATTCCACAAGCATGCCCTCCGCCGACATATCGGCAAAACCCAGTGCGAGCGCCAAGCTTGCCATAAAGGTTTCCCCCCCAGACAGGTTTTTGACTGATCTTTTTTCCCCTGCTTGGTAATTATCCGCCACGGAGAGAGAGAGGGGTTCTTTGGCGTCTTTTACAAGTAGATAACGCGGGCTGAGGCGCGCCAAAATTCTATTTGCGTGGGATAACATTATCCCGAAAGTCACCCCCTGCGCAAAGGCGCGGAATTTCTTTCCGTCGGCAGAACCTATCAGCGTTTTCATTTTGTCCCATTTTCTTGCGGTGTCGCGCAGGCTTTCAAGGCGCCTCAGCCTTGCGGAGTTGTCGGCGCGCACGCGCGCGTCGGTTTCAAGCAGCGCGTCTACTGCTGCCGACGTGCGCATTGCGCAGGAAATCTTCCCGCGCAGTTCCGCCAGATTTTGGGAAATGGCGCCTTCCGAAGCGCCGTCCTCTATTTTTAACTGTTCAAGCATGTTTTGGAGGCTTGTTTTCAGATCTCTTTTTGCCTGCAGTTCGGAAGTTGCGCGCTCAAATTCTATCCGTTCCGATTCTATTTTTTCCCTTGCAGACAGCACTTGCGCAAACTCGTCGTCGCTTTTAAAGCCTGCTTCTGCCAATTTATCCGAAAAAGTTTCTTCGGAATTTTTTACCTGTTCAGACTCTATCCGGAAATTTTCCTCCAACAATTCCAATTGCGACTTCAATTCGCCAAAGATTTTTTCGTTTTTGTCGGCTTCCTCCTTTAGCCCGGCAAAAATTTTTCTGTTTTTTTCAAGTTCTTCTTCTATGCGTTTTCTTTCCGCGTCCAAGTCTTCTGCCCCGCATATCTGAAGACGCTTCTTTACAGCATTTGCCAATTCTTCTTGGGAAGTTTTTAATTTGCCCAAGAGGATTTTTGCGGCTTCATTTAGCTCTTTTTCCGCTTTTTTATTTTCAGAAAGTTCCGTTTCAAAGTTTGATATGCGCGTTTTTTCCGCCTCGAGATCTCTTTTGAGATTGTCCCTTTCCATGCATTTCTCGTTGAGGTGGTTCAAAAGCTTGCGCTTGTCCAAGGCCGAAAAATCCTGCAGTGGATACTCTGCCTCCGCGCTACCTTCTCCGCCCAAAGAGTCAGCTTCCGCGGCGGATTTCTCAACCGTTTCTCTCCATTCCTTTGCCCCCGCCGCATCAGGCGGATTTTTTGCGAACGGGTGGGACGTCGAACCGCACAAAGGGCAGGGCATTCCATCTTGAAGCTTGTTTCTCTCGCCGGCGTATCCTTCGGCTTTCAGGGTTGTGGCTTCGTCTTGTATTGCGTCTTCAAGTAGCTTTCTGAATCCCGCCAAAATTTTTTCGCCGGAAAGCGATCTAATTTGCGTTTGTAAATTTTTAATGTGCGCAAGCGCACCTTCTATTTGCCCTTCCAAACTTTTCCCGCGCCCGATGCGCTCCGACAATTTTTCTTTGTTTTGCCTGAAGTCTTCATCAAGGCGCTTGTACTCGGATCTCAACGACTCTATTTGCACGTCCGCCAGGCGCGCCTGCGACACTTGCTCCAGGCGCGCTGCCGCATCGCGTTCAAATTGCCCGAGCTTTTCTGAAAAACCAGCCGCCTTGTCGGCCGAATTCTCGCTTTTCACCTTTTCCTCTACTATGCGAGCCTTTAGCCTTTCCAAGCTTTCCGAAGTTTTTGCCAAAGATTTTCCGTCAAGATCCCGCCTCAATCGGTACGGTTCCAGCTCAAGCGCCTTTTTTAGCTTTTCGAAGCGCAGCCTAATGGTGTCGCCTTCCCGGATTTTCAGCGACAGCTTTTCTATTGCCGCCGCGCAGAGAGACAAATTTCCAAGCAGTTTATTCCTTTCGGCAATTTTGTGCAGCGCACCCTCAAGCTGTTTCTCTTTGCTTCTGTATTCCTCTATTTGTGAATTTAAAGTTTTTCTCTTTTCTATATTTTCGGAGACTTCGGCGTCGCTAAGCTGTTTTGCCGAAGCTATTATTCCCGATTCCGCCTCCAATTTTTCATTTTCCCGCTTGGCCCTTTCAAAGACGGCAATGGATATGTTGCTGTATATTTGTGTGCCCGTGATTTTTTCAAGTATGGGCGAGCGCTCCGTTGCGCCGCAGACAAGAAAATCGGCAAATCTTCCCTGCGCCAACAACATGGAGCGCAGGAATCGCTCAAAGTCCATTCCGCACAGTTTGCGCATGGCCGCCTGAACCTCAAATTTTTGCGAGGCCAACACGCCGGCTCCTATCTGGGAAAGCTCGTGGTTTGAATCTTGAAGGGCGCCCTCCGGATTCTTTCTTGCCCGGCGCTGTTCCCAATAAGCCCTGTATCTGTTTCCCTTTTCGCTGAATTCCACTTCGGCAAAACATTCGCCCTCTCCCTTCGACATTACTTCGTTTGAGCCTTTCGATATCCCGCCCATGCGGGCGGTCTTCCCGTATAGGGCAAGGGTTATTGCGTCCAATAGCGTGGTCTTCCCGGCGCCGGTTGGGCCGGTAATTGCGAATATGGGGCCTTGCGCAAATTCCCGCGCGCGGAAATCCACCTCCCACTCCCCGTAGAGCGAGTTTAAGTTTTTCAGGCGCAGTTTGTCTATCCTCATAATTCCTGTTCGCCGTTTTCGGATAATTGTTTTAGAATTTCAGAGTACATGGACATCAATTCTTCCCTCTCTTGCTCCGGCACCTTTTCAGAGTCTAGCAGCATGCCAAAAACCTCCGTTTCCGACATGCTGTCCAGGGGCTTGTCGTCCGCCGCGCTTTCAAGCATTCCCCTGTGCGCCTTTTTGTTCGATATCCTGCAGACCGAGATTTGCGAATTTTGCAAAGTTTCGTCTACAAGTTTTCTGAACCTTGCGGGATTGTCCGATTCGCACTCTATATCCACAATGGCATTGGAATTGGCGCGCTTCATATCGCGCAGCCTCGCCAAAATTTCATCTTCCTTTCCCGATATTTTTTCCAATTCCCGCGGCTGGGGAACCGGAATCCGGCTTATTTTTGGGAGAATGCCCGCGCCTACCTGAACGTCGAGCAACACACGTTCTTTATTTATTCCGAACGACAGCGCAAGCGGAGACCCGCTGTATGCGATTTTTGGGCTTTTGCCCGGCATCTGGGCCGTGTGGATATGCCCGAGTGCTAGGTAGTCGAACCCTTTTACTATGCGTTCCGCGTCCGTTGCGCAAATATTCCCCACAAGCGCATTGTCATCTGACTCTGTCCCAAATTTCGCCCCGCGCGCAAAAAGGTGCCCGGAGGCAATAATTGGAATTTCGCCGCCGGCATATCCAAGTCTTTTCACAAGTTTCTCAGCCGCCTCCCTCGCCGATTCGTAGTGGGCTTCCACGGCGCTGTTGCGCCTCTGGATGCGCCCGTTCCAATCTTGGTCGGCTGCGTCTTCTCGGATGTCGCAATCGCGCAAGTACGGCACCGCGCAAACGACACCCTCAAGCTTTCCTTCGCCGGAAAAGATTGGAATAATTTCATCTTCGATCTTTTCGCAGGCTCCGCCTATTATAGTTATGTTCAGCGCTTCCAAAACGTGCTTAGGAGCGTTTAGAAACGCGGGGGAATCGTGGTTGCCGCCCACCACTATTATGTGCGCGCACTTCGATTTCGCGGCGCGGCCGAGGAATCTATAATACAGCTCCCTCGAGCGGTTGCTCGGAGAGCCGTTGTCGAAGATGTCCCCCGCTATCAACAGAACATCAAAGCGCTCTTTTTCCAAAAGGCCGGACAGCCATGAAAGAAATGCTTCGAACTCGTCCCAACGCTTGCATATTCCGAGGGATTGCCCTATGTGCCAGTCTGAAGTGTGCAGCAAGCGCATGTCAGTACAGTGTCTTGTAGAAGCGCGCAACCCTTTTGGTTATCGCTGTGAGCGCCTGGGCGGGCGTTATCCCAAGCGCCTTGCAATAGTCTTCTATGGATATAGATTCGCTTCCCATTTCGCCCACTATAACGGCTTCGTCTCCCACTTCAACTTCGCCCAAGTCGGACACGTCCACCGACGCCTGATCCATCGAGACAATACCAATTATTGGGGCGGTTTTCCCGCGTATTATAACTTTTGCCCCGCTTCCGGCGCTTCTTGCAAGCCCGTCTCCGTAGCCCGCCGATATAAGGGCAACCTTTGAATCCCTCTGCAGAGTATATTTTCTGGAATATCCTATTGTTGCGCCTTTGGGAAGGTGTTTTATCTGGCTGACAGACGACCTGAACGTCAAGGCTTTTTCAGGCTGGAACCCCTCCAGCATCGAACCTTTAGACGGCCTCATGCCAAAGAGCACAAGGCCCGCGCGCAGCGCCGTCTCGAAGCATTCGGGAATGGCGGACATATCGCAGACGTCGCTGTGGTGTATATATGCGCGCCTCTTGTTTTCCGACAACTTGTCCCATGCATATTTTAGGAATTGTGCATCTGCGCGTGTTCCCTCATTGGGGGCGCCCGTTCCGGTTCCGGGCAGGCAAAGGGCCTCAAGTTTCAACAAGTTGTTTTTCAGCACCCTATCGAGAATTTTCTTTGCGTCTTCGGCCGAAGGCACGGCGTCTCCCACAATAGGTAGCCTCAAGTGTACGGAGATATTCTTTCCCAAACGCTTTGCGCAAAGCTCGAATCTTTCAGCTTCCTCGACGCTTGCCAATACGGGGGTAAGTGAATGTTCGAAATACGTTTCCTCCTCTCCCGGAAGAGATGAGCTTAAAACCACTATCGGCCAGCCAGATCCAACCTCCCTGACTTTTGCGCCTTCTTCGGCGTTTGTCACCGCAAATGCGTCGGCGCCGCTGAGCATTAGGCGCACGCACGCCGCCTCAACTCCGTATCCAAACGCGTCCGCCGACAACAGCGCCATGCAGCGCTTGTCCCTCGGCAGGAAGGAGCGCAGCTTCCCGAAGTTGCGTTCCAGCGCGCACAAGTCTATGCGCACGGAACACCTCAAATGAGTGCTGGAGCCTTCCATTTTGCGTATGTCCTTTCAGAAAGAGATTTGGCGTTTGGGGGAAAGTCGGCCGGAGCGCACAATTTTGGATTTTTATTTATGGCCTCCCAAATTTCCGACAGTGGCAGTTCAATCTTTTCCATGCCTTCAAGCATTGGTTCGGACGTCTTTCTTTGGTCTAACAGATACGCATTGTCCGCAATTTTGCCTGCCGAACCGGCATCTGAGGCTTCAAGTTCTCTCTCCCAAAGCATTTTTTCGCCGTCAAATAGCGCGCAATTTACAAAGCCCTTGCGGGACGGCGCAAATACGGCAAAGGGGGCCTTTGCTCCCCGGCTTGAGAGGACATAGGCCGCGGTTTCAAGAGAGTCCCAAACATGTATGGCAGCTTCGTTTACAGCCGCTATGGTCGAAACCGCGGCGCTTGCGGTTCTTGTCCCCAAAATCGACCCGGGCCCAACGCAGAGAAAAAACTCCGATATTTCCCCCGCCTCCACGCCCGCGCTTTTGCAGGCCCCTTCAAGCGTTTGGGCAAACGACTCTATCGCCTGCAATCCGGAGCTTATCTCCCCTGAAAACTCTCCGCCTCTTATTATTGCAGCCCGGGCGTTCCGCCCCGAAGCGTCTATTATGGCCGACACTTTTGTCCCGGACATCTCAAAACCTCTTTCTTATGTTTTTTGGCGCAATTCCAAGTTCTTCCCGGTATTTTGCCACGGTTCTTCTTGCCACGTTAAGGCCGTCGTCGGCAAGCATCTTTGAAAGCTCGGAATCGCTCAGCGGCTTTTGCGGAGATTCCGCCTCCACAAGTCCCCTTATCTTTTCCTTTACCGACGAGCTCGCCATTCCTTCTCCCTCTCCAAATCCCCCTCCGAAGAATTTTTTTAGCGCAAAAGTCCCAAAGGGCGTTTCAGCATATTTCCCAGACACCGCCCTCCCGATAGTCGTGGCATGGAGGCCAAGAGCATCGGCAACGTCCTGCATTTTCATGGGCTGAAGGGCGCAAACGCCTTTTTGGAAAAAACCGCTCTGCCTGGACAATATTTGTTCACCTATACCCAGAAGGGTCTTGCGGCGCTGGTCGACGGCGTCCAGTATGAACTTTGCCTCGCGTATCTTTTCTTTTATATAAGACGTGTCGTCGTTGCCAAGCGAGCCTACTGCCCCCATTTTGCGGTATTCCTGGTTTATGCGAAGCCTCGGCTGGCTTGACGAAACCGTACGGACGCCCCATTTGCCGTCTGAGTCTTTGTAAAATTCCAAGTCGGGAACAACATATTGGCTCTCTTCGGCGGAGAACTCGTGCGCGGGTGAGGTGTGCAATTTTGAAATTTGCGCTATGGCGGCCTCAACTTCCGATTCGCTCCTGCCTTCCGCCTTTGCAATTTCGCCGACCTTTCGCTTCAAAAGCATGTCGTAATGGTTCTGAAGAATCCTGTGCGCAAGCGATTCCCCGTTCCCGGCGCGTTCAAGCTGAAGCATAAGAGAGTCTCTCATATCGAAGGCGCCTATTCCTGCGGGATCCGAATTTCTCAACAGCCTAAGCGCATTTTGTACGGCGCTTTCATCCAGCCCTGCCTTCCGCGCACTTTCAAGAGCGTCGGCGTCAAGGAACCCCCTGTCGTCCAGATGCCCGCAAAGATGGGTGAAGGCTTTTATGGTTTCGTCGTCCTTTGAATCGAGCGCGGCTTCGTTTAGAAGGTATTGCTCAAGCGACACGCGGTCTTGCACGGAGTTGATGAGAAAATCGCGGTTTTTTTGCAGTTGGGAGGCGTCTTCTCCGGATTCGGAAGGGACGTCTTGGGCCGACGAATCGTAGATGGATTCCCCTTCGTCTTCAAAGTCTCCGTTTTCCGGTTCTTTCTTTGGCTCCGGGTAAATTTCGCCTTCGGGGGCTTCCTCCAAGAGGGGGTTTGTGAGCAATTCCTCCTCTATAAGTTTATTGAGCTCCACCGCGGGTTTTTGGAGTATGTCCAAACTCTTCTTGAGCCTTGGACTGATATTGAGGCCCTGTTCGATTCGTTGCGACTGTCCCGTTCTTTGCTCCATATTGCGCGGATATTTCGCAAGTCAATATCACGCGCTTTTTTTTTCAAGTTTTTTACTTTGCGCGGAAATTTGGCGGGAAATTTTGTTGCAATTATGCCCTCTTGTGTACAAGCATTTGCGCCCATGGAATGCAAAGTTGAGGAAAATAAAAAGGGGTGCACTTGCAGCTTTGGTTGCCCGAAGTCAGGGATATGCTGCCAGTGCGTGAAATACCACCGCGCAAAGAGGCAGTTGCCGGGATGTTTTTTCCCTCCCGAAATGGAGGCTACGGGCGACAGGTCTTTTGAATTTTTCGCAAAGCTTGTCTCGGAAAAAAAAGCTTAGGCAAGTTTTGGATTGGCCCTCTCTCAAATGAAATCTGCTAAGCCCGAAATCATGTCTCCTGCCGGGGACTTCGTTTGCATGGACGCCGCCCTGAGGGCTGGCGCCGACGCCGTATATTTCGGAATAAGGGGCAGCAATATGCGCGCGGGCGCGGGCAATTTTTCCATTTCCGACATTCCGCGTGCGGTAAAGATGTGTTCGCGCTTCGGGGCAAAAGCGTATCTGACTTTAAATACCGTTTATTTTGACAATGAAATTGCCATGCTTAGGCGCGTGTTAAAGCGCGCCGCGCAATCGGGGATAGACGCGGTAATAGCGTGGGACTTCTCGGCGATATCCGCGGCGCGCGAATTTGGCCTGCCGGTGTTTCTCTCCACACAGGCCAGTGTCTCAAATTCCGAGGCAATTGCCCAATACAACCTAAATTTCGGCATAAACAGGTTTGTTTTGGCGCGCGAGTGCACTCTGCAAAATTTAAAGTCTGTGCGTTCCGGCTTGAGGCGCATTTTGGGCGCTTCAAAGGCCGGTAAAATAGAAATTGAAGTTTTTGCCCACGGGGCGATGTGCGTGTCTGTGAGCGGAAGGTGTTTTATGTCGCAGTTTCAAAGCGGCAAGAGCGCCAACAGGG
>CASEFZ010000040.1 GCA_949287395.1 uncultured Verrucomicrobiota bacterium | reverse complement strand
CAAAGAAGATATGGGCCGCTTTCAAATAAAAGTGAAGTACAATTTAGACAAAACCCATAATAAATATTACCTAATGCGTAATAAATACGCACATAAATAGTTTCTGTTTGACATGGCTTGACATAAATGCCGCAGCGTATAGAACTGCGGCATGGAAAGTTGTAACACAAACGTATGGGGGTTCGATATCGGCAAGGCGTCGCTCGGCGAGGCTGTGAGAATAGGGAACGAATTCAAACATGTTCAATCGCTGATATTGGACGAGGATTTCGCCGACACAAAAGACGCAGCAAAACTGCGCCGCCAGATGCGTACCCGCAGGGCGCATAAAGCAAGGGAACACTGGCTTGAAAAATGCCTTTCCGAATGCGGCATAGAGGTTTTAACGCGCCGGAAAGTGGGGATTGTCGGCGGAAAGTGGGCGCTGATATCCAAAGGCGACGCCCGGCTTGAAAGGGAATTTGCTCCCAGCGATGAAAACGTCTGCTACAACAGCATAGCCCTGCGGTGCAAGTTGATACTCGGGCACAAGCTGGAGAGCTGGCAGGTGTTCAAGGCCCTAAATTCTGCGATACAGCACAGGGGATACGATGAAAATCTTCCTTGGAAGGAAAGCGAAAAGACGGATTCATCAAAAGATTCAGAACAAACCGATTTTCTAAACAAGCTGTCCGCATACGAGCGCGAAAAGGACGAGCTCTTAACCTCCCTTCCCGATTCTGAAGACCCTCGGAATTTTGATTTCCCGTGTTTTTTCAAGGCGCACAAAATGGGGCTTTGGAATCCCGAAAGGCCGCATGATGTGGAATTGCGCATATCCAACCACGCCCAAAAGGCGAAAGGATATGTAATTCCCAGGCGCTTGGTTGAGGCCGAATTTGTAAGGCTTGTGGAAATGGCCGCCCTGCAGTATCCGAAATTGAAGAATAAGGCCATGTTCATTCTCTACGGGGTTGCCGAGGTCCCGTACGCGTCGCTGGACAGCCACAAGCGCGCGCAATTCGGGCTGAAGAGGGGCGCCGATTCAGATTGGACGGCGCTTGGGCAGAAAATCCCGCGTTTCGACAATAGAATTATAGACAAGTGCAAACTCATACCAAGGTTCAATGTCTGCAGAATAAAGCCAATATCCGAGGCAAAAGGCGATGAAGACCTCCTCTACCACGATATCACACTCGCATTAAAGCTGCTAAATTTTCGATATTTAAAAGATTCTGAAGTAAAGAGTTTAAGTTTTGAAGAATTTTCAAAGCTTTTTGAGATTGGCAAAAGCAACAAACATAAAATCACCAAGACCAACCTTAAAAAATTTCTAAAGTCCATAGGCGCGGAGGTTCTTGGGGAGGACCACTCAAGCGTTGAGCAGCCGCGCCAGTCGGGGAGGTCGTCGTTTTCCCGCCCAGCCATGCGCCTGCTTAAAGAGCTAATTTTTTCCGGGCGTGCCCCGGTGGAATTTTACGAATCAAAACTTTCCCAAATAACCAATGAAGACCCCAATAAGGGCCTTGTGCCAGCCGACCTCGACTTCATAAAGCTGATGGGCAACTGCCAATGGGGCGGTATATTCATACCCGACGTCAAGACGTACAGGTTCGCCGCCGAAACAAATCCCGATCCTGCCGCAAGCATAAACAGGCTTATAGGCTCGCAAAACGACCCAATAGTCCGCCACAGGCTGTCGTTTTTTTACGAGCGAATAAAGGCACTCTCCCAAAAGTTCGGCACTCCCGACAAAGTTGTATTGGAGTTTGTCCGCGAAGATTTCATGGGCAAGAAGGCAAAGGCCGAATTTCAAAGCGCGATAAAAAAGCGCTTTCAAGAAAAGCTTGGCATTGCAAAAAAGCTCGAGGAAAACGGCTATAAGACTTCAACCTCCGGAAACAGCAAAATGCTGCTGAAGTTTGAGCTTTTTCAAAAGCAGAAGTTTGTCTGCCTTTACACCGGCGAGCCTCTGTCTTTGCAAGACCTTCCCAATCTTGAAATAGAGCACATAGTCCCGCGCAGCCGCGGCGGCCCCGACGCCCAATATAATTACGTTCTCACCAAAGAGTCCACAAACAAGGAAAAGGGCAACCAAACCCCGTTCGAGTGGCTTTCCAAAGATCCTAAAAAATGGAGCGGATACCTCGACCGGGTGCGCAGCTGTTTTAAAGAGCTGGGCGGGAAGCGCTGCAAGCTCTTGCTCTCAAAGGACGCCGAGGAACTTGTTGAAAAATACACCGCCCTTGCGGAAACCGCTTGGATTTCAAAACTTGCCCAACAAATAGTGTGCATGCACTTCGGTTTTCAATTTGGCGGCACAGCCGGGCAAAAGCGGGTGTTCACGGTGACGGGCAACACCACCGCGCGCATACGCGGCACATTCGATCTAAACAAAATTTTGCACAACGCGGAAACGGACAAAAAAGGATTGTCTTTTGAGGATATTGTCAAACAAAGCGACGAGCTCTCCAAAAAGAACAGGAAAAACCCGAAGCACCACGCCCTTGACGCAATGTGCCTGTGCTTTGCGCCAACCGGCAAAAGCGCCAAGCGCGAGGACATTGAAAAAATACTTCCGCCGGAAATAAGGGTTCGCGCGGTGGAATTTTTCAGGGAGTATATGGAAAGGCTCATGCCCAACAAAGTTGCGGTAAAAAAGCCCGTTCTGGAGGAGACCATATATTCCAGGCGCTTTGTGAATGGGAAGGATTGCATTGTAAAGAAATCCGCCCTAAAAAGCCTGGCCTACAAAAGCGGGCTTAAGCCGGTCTACTCTATTGCAGAATTGGAAAAATGGCTGGAAAACAATTCAAGCGGAATTCCGCAAATTATAAATCCCGTTGTAAGGCGCCTTGTGGCAGAATTCGCAAAAACCAATCCCAGCGAGGAAGAGTGGAATGCCTGGTGCGAAACCGCGCGAATACCGGCTGAAAACGGGAAAGGTTCAAGGGTGATCAGGGTGCTTACTTATGTTGGCAGTCCCGATGAATACAAAGACCTTTCAAAAGACGGGTGCGGGGCATACCGCAAGGGCAAGTCCCACAAGGGGCAAATTATTTGGCAAAACAGCAGTGGCAAATACAAGGTTGCCCCAATATATGTGCACTCGTCGAAAAAGCGCACCATGGAGGAATTGGCCAAAAGACCCGATTTCAAAAGGGTTGCCGGCATATTCAGAAGCAACTGCATTGTAAAGATAGACGCGCCCGTCACCAACAACAAGGCAGAAATTCTCCTACCCGCAGGCATGTACAAACTAAATACAATCATGACCTCAGGTCACGCGATTCTAACCGACTCTAACGGGAACAAAAAGCCGGCCATAAACATAAACTATTTAATGGCGTCTAATATGAGGATAGTCGACATGAAATACTAAATGAGCTACCACATATTGCACATTACCGACTATGGCTGCAAGCTCTACAAAGAGCGCGGCCTGTTGGTGTGCGAAAAAAACGGCGCCATTTTGGGGAAGATAGCCATTGAAGATTTGCGTGCGGTGGTTTTGCTAAACGAAGCAGTCTCAATAAGCGGAACCCTCGTGGCGGAAATTGCCGGCAAAGACGCCGTAATAATCCACTGTAAAAATTTCAAGCCCGTGGGAATAACTGTTCCAAACATCCGTACCTACGACGCCAAGGTTGTGTTAAACCAGGCCGCCGGAAACAAAAATTTAAACTTGGCAATTTGGCGCAGGCTTCTGTTGGCAAAAGTTGGCAACCAGTCGGCCTGCCTGAAGTCTATTGGCGTAAAAAACGCGCGCCTTCCCGCAATATTGTCAAATCGCGGCGCAAACCTAAATGAAGCCCTATGCGCGCGCGAATATTGGAAACATTTTTTCCCCGCGATTGGCGAATACGGCAAACGCCGCGAACCTGCTGACCGGTCGTCAAAGGCCAATGTTTTTTTAAACTATGGCTACGGCATACTTGGTGGAATATTGCACCGCGGAATAATAGTTTCCGGTTTAAACTGCCTGCTTGGCGTAAACCACAAGACTTACTATAAAAACACCCCCCTTGTGTACGACCTAATAGAGCCTTTCAGAGCTTTTGTTGATTTGGCCTTGTACAGATATTTTATTTCGCACGAAAGGCGCGATTTGCGCTCATGGGCCGCCGAGATCGGAACTTTTCTAAAGAACACGCGCGTTAAAAAGGGCTTGGGAAGCGTTAAGCTATTGGACGCCGCAGACCTTGTCTGCGAAAGCCTTGCCAACGTGTACCGCCACAAAAAAGCCGACAACTTGTGGCTTCCGGAATTAACCCCTTAAAAAACATGGAAAAGAAAAGCCCTTTTAGAATGGGATGGCTAATGGCAATGTTTGATCTTCCGGTGGCTCTTGAAGAAGAACGCAAAGAAGCGGCGCGCTTTAGAAAAGCGCTGCTGGACGACGGTTTCATTATGATACAGTATTCGGTATATTCGCGGCCGTGCGTTTCCCTTGAGCGTTTAAAAAAGCACTACGAACGCGTGAAGAGCTACGCCCCCACAACGGGCGATATACGGCTGCTATTTTTTACGGACAAACAATGGGGCATGAGCAAGCTTGTGTGCCGCGCGCCAAAAAAATTGGAAAAAATCCCCGACCAAATAGAATTTTTTTCCGAACTAAATAGCGAACCCGCCAACAATGAAAACGACGGATTCCTTCTCATATAAAAAAACTGCCGAATTCAATGGTACACAGTAGAGCATCAAATTCGGCATAATCAGTTAAGACTTTACAACAAAAATGTAACGTAAGTATCAATCTTATAAAAGATTAAGTCAATACTATTCTGAGAAAGATCAATTTGTTGTAAAGTCAAAACATCAAGAAAGCGTTGCCTTTGAAACCGTCAATTCTGAGAAAGATCAATTTGTTGTAAAGTCAAAACATTGAGGAAAACATTAAGAGAAACGAATTTATTCTGAGAAAGATCAATTTGTTGTAAAGTCAAAACAATCTCCATTTTTTTGTTTTTTTAATCTCAAATTCTGAGAAAGATCAATTTGTTGTAAAGTCAAAACGCAAATACTTACGCCGGGCAATGCGTTTAAATTCTGAGAAAGATCAATTTGTTGTAAAGTCAAAACAGACAATTTCATTTTTTCGCCTTTCTTTCCATTCTGAGAAAGATCAATTTGTTGTAAAGTCAAAACCGCTGATCTTCTCCCGCGTTTTTGAAACCTTATTCTGAGAAAGATCAATTTGTTGTAAAGTCAAAACCGACCACTACGACAAACAAGGGTGGGTATTATTCTGAGAAAGATCAATTTGTTGTAAAGTCAAAACAGACAATTTCATTTTTCTT
>CASEFZ010000039.1 GCA_949287395.1 uncultured Verrucomicrobiota bacterium | reverse complement strand
CGCCGAAATTGGCATTTGTGAGATTTGAGCCGGTGAATTTCACGCCCGAAGCGTTGGCTTTATACCAAGAGGAATCGACGAGGGACATGTTTATGAAATCCCTCGTCACCCTTATCGCATCGTAATTTTCGTTGTCCGCATGGAGCGGCTGGCCCGCCAGCGCCGCAAAAGTTAATATGGTTAAATATATCTTTTTATTCATGAAATATCGCCTTCCTCTGGATGTTGGCACTCTTCGAAAGAGCTCTTTCTTCATCCTGTGCTAACTCTATTACGTTTGTACAATAAATGTCAATAAGTTTCTATACGAACGTGTAATTTTATTTCCGCTGACACGGAAAGCAGACGGGAAATTTTTGCCGCGCGCCAAGGCAACCGAATGAACCGACAAACAAAAAGAGCTTCCCGAATTGGGAAGCCCTAAAAAATTACCTCTAAATATGCGCCACTTTCTCCTGCTATACGCCGCGAATGCAAGCGCCAATCTTCCAATTACTGCCGCGCGGGCAAGGTGTTCGGAAATGTTGCTTACTAAAAAGGAATTTCTCTATGTATATCATGCATAAATTCCGCGCCGCAAACAGGCTTCCGTCTTCATGGAGAATCGACGCGTTTGCCTGTGATTTTGCACTATAAGAAGGTAGTTCGCCCACATCTAAAACAATTTTACATCCCGAAAAAGTAGCCGGAAATAAAAATATCAAGAGCACTGCCACTCGCAACTGTTGTGCGGCCAAAAACTCCCTCATTCAAATAACTTCATAACCGTGCCTCCCTTTATTGTTGCATTTGCGCAACCGCTTATTTTCAAGGTGTCACTTCCGTTCATATCCCACAATATCTGCCCGCAACAGAACCATAATTCCCGCTGTTTATTGTTAGATAAAAAACCCCACCGATAACGCAGTTAGTGAAAACATTCAGTCTGCCACCTACAATATTGGTTACGCGTAGCTGTTTATTTTGCTTCTTATGTAACCGGAAACCTTTTCCAATATACGCCCCCAAAGCTTGAATTGCCCAAAATTGCCCAACCATTGACTATTTTAAAGTTATATTGTCCAGGCTTGCGTGGATTTGGCATAACTTCCCATTATAATAAGGACTATGAAACTTAAAAATCCGTACCGTCATTTCTGGCAAATACGACACCTACGTTGGGATTTTCCGTGAAAGAGGAATCCATAAGTATCCCACGCACATACAAATTTCTCAAAGGCCGACACGCATGAAAAGCGTAAAGTCAATTCTAATGCGCGGCTAAGCATACAAAGAATTTTTTAACAAAGAAAAAAAATTTCCCCAATAAACACAGGAATAGTCAAACTAATTGCAAACATCAGTGTTCTTGTAAACTACCAATACATCCCCCAGCACAATCCAGCGCTTAAAAAAAATCGACGGAATAGGCCTTTATATTCGTCTGGAATTACAAGGTAGGCAAACAACGCGCCATTACGCACTATTAGGAAAGCTGGGCTGCAACGCCGTATTAAAACAAAAAGCCGCCCAAAATTTCCGGACGGCAATGCAAAACAATGTAATATAACCCTCTATTTCTTTTTGCGATAAACTGCCGCCAACAACGCCAACGCGCAAAAAACATCCGCGCATGCCCCCGGCTCCGGAACTGCCTGGCTTGAAACTTCAACCACTGTTGGAGCGATATCGGAAGCAGTTCCAACTTTGAAGAACGGCACATAATCGCTCACGTTAAAATCGACCTGGCTTACCGACGCAAGAACAACCTCATCGTGCCCCTCGCTTGAAATCGACACATCCCAAAACACCCCGCCGTCAACCTCTCTCTTTGTGTAAGTGACCATAGTTTTCGAAGCCGCATCCCAATCTGTCCAGATTTCGTCAAAGAAATCGTAGGCCAAGTCTACAGTCGCATCGTTCAACCATACGCACACATCGCGGTTTAGCATATCAAATTACGTTTGCAATTTGAACTCAATTAGAAAGTCGTCTTCAACGCCGACGAAACCCGCCACAAAATGAACTTCCGTATTGCCTGAAACACTAAAAGAAATGGAATCCCCGTCAAAAGCTTCAGGCGAGCGAACTATGTTGTAGGCGCCTTGCTCAAATATAAGTGAGGTTTCTGTTTGAGTTATTCCACCATAGTCGCCCATCTCCAATATCCAGTTAGAGAGGTCCACCGTCTCAGCATTTGCCACAGCAGACGTAAGGAATAACGAGGCTATAATCTTTACAACATTTTTCATTTTCTTAAAAACCAGCAATAAACAACAGGGTTAATCTAACAAACAAAAATTATAATTAAATAATATTTCATAAATTATCTCTATAGTATATTTGCCACAGTCCGTGCAAAATAGGAGCAATAAGAAACTGTAATTTTGGGAAGTTGAATACCGCATTTTCATAGCACTAATTATGCATCTTTTACCCCTTATGCGAAATTGCCCCTGCCCCGTTTGAAGTTTGTTTTAGACACTAATTTCTGTGTTTTACAAAATTTCAGAAGATTTTTAATTTTTATTTATTCTGGGATTAAAAACTATTTCTCTTCTTGGTTTTGCTTTCGGACTTCCAATATGTATTCTGCAAGTTTATCCCCGTTTTCTTTTGCCTCTGTGTACCATTTTTTTGCAAGTTCCGGGTTTTTCTCAACACCGTTGCCGACATCGTATATGCATGCCAAATTGTACTGGGCGAATTTATACCCCCTTTTTGCGGCCTTAGTAAGCCACTCCACTGCCTTTGCCGCGTTTTTTTCAACACCTATGCCGCCCAGATAATGGTACCCCAAATTATATTGGGCCGCAATATGACCTCTCTCAGCCGCTTCTCTTAGCCACTTTACAGCTTCCGGAAGAAATTTTGGGCCACGCTCCTTGAACATATCGGAAAGATAGTACGAAGCCGTCGGATGCCCAAGTTCTGCGGCCTTGCGGTAATATTTTTCCGCCTTTGAAACATCCATATCTACTCCTATGCCTGAGTCGTAATATTCCCCCAGCTCAAACAGTGCCTGCGCGTGGCCCTGTTGCGCGGCAGATTCTCTCAACACCATGGCAAAATCAAAATCCATTCCCACGCCCATTCCAAAATCATAGCAGCGCGACAGCTTATATTGAGACGGAATGTCCCCGTGCCTGGCAGCCGCCTTGTAATATTTAACAGCCAATGAAAAATTCTTCTTAACGCCGTCTCCGTAAAGATAACGGTCTCCCATATGGCGCAAGTCTTCTGGATTTGTTATATTGTCCGAAGTTAAGGCATTTAAGCCCACATAAGGCTTGCTCAAATTTCCGAACGACGTGTAAGTGTTGAACGACGCCGTACGCCTCGATGTGATTGCGCGCGTTGGCCCATATTTGTTGGAGTAATCGGAGTTCTCAAAATAACCGTTATTTTCGTACCAAGCGTCGTAAAAAACCTTCATTCTGTCCCGCGCAAGTTCATATCCCTGTTTAGCAGCCTTATTATGCCACCTCAACGCCTCTTTGAGAATTCCGTCTTTGGTATCGCCAGCCTCTATCATGCAAGCCAACTCGTATTGGGCGGCGGGCAATCCGTTCTTGGCCGCTTTGGTATACCACGTTATGGCATTAGACTCGCTTTGCTCAACTCCCAGCCCGTATCTAAAAAGTTTTGCCAGCCTGTACTGAGCAAGGGGTTCGTCATTTTCGGCTGCAGAAACATAGTAATCAAGGGCCTTTTTGCTGTCTTTCTGCACGCCTATCCCAAAATCATAACAGATGCCCAGCTTATATTGCGCCGAGGCATGCCCGTTCTCAGCGGCCTTGGCATACCACTTTGCGGCTTCCGAAAGGCTTTTCTTGTTGCCGCTATCCAAGCCAAGCGTATAAGCCAACTCATATTGAGCAGAAACCATTCCCTGCTTTGCGGCCTTAGTGTACCATTTTATTGCCTCGCCTAAGTCCTTTCCAACAAATATCCCGTCGGCGTAGTATCTGCCCATATTATACTGGCCCCAGTCATTTCCAAGTTCCGCAGCTTTGCGATACCACTCGAAAGCCTTAGAAAAATCTCTATCGTACCATATTCCGTAATAATAGCAATTGCCCAAAGCATTCGCGGCGTCGGCAAAGCCCTGCTCTGCCGATTTTTTGTACCAACATGCGGCAATTTCATAGTTTAAATTTGCGCCAAAACCCTTTCTATAGCACTCCCCTAAATTAAACTGGGCAATGGCGTTCCCACGCCGGGCGGATTCTTTATACCATTTCAACGCCTTTGAAGCGTTCCTTTTGACGCCCAACCCAAGCCTATAGCAATCGCCCAAAATGCACTGCGCGTCAGGATAACCTTGGAGAGCAGATTTCTCATACCACTTAAAAGCCTTTTGGGGATCCGCCTGAACCGCCCTTCCCGACAAGTAAAAATCCCCCAGTTGGCGTTGCGCAATTTTATCTCCTTCCTCCGCCGCGCGGCGGCAACGCTCAAAGGCCGCTCTTTCGTCTCCGTGAGACCCGCCAAATTCCTGGACACCGATTTGGGAAATTTCTACGCCGCGCGATATCCTATGCATGGGCCTTGGCTGCGCGTTCGATACTTGCATATAAAATACGAAACTTACAGACAAAGTAAGAATTGTAATTAAATCATATCTCATCGCGCGCATTTTAAAATCCATTCCGCCTCAAATTCAAGGAAAATCCCGATTCATATAATTTACCCAACACAGTTCAGAATAACAGATGATATTGTTTGCTAACCGGCTCTCCTATATCCAGCGAGATGAACCGCCACAAGCTCAAAGGCAAAACCTCCACCATTCGTGATTCCTGGCCCCGGCCTTTATCCTTATTTTTTGGCTTCTAAGATCCCATAAATCTTCCAGCCATAAAATTGACAAATTTTGCCCGCAAAGCAAATCCACCGCTAAAAGAACTTACAAGCACAACCTAAAGTTTCGGCGGCTCCCAGCTAAGCTATAAAAAATTTTTGCCTTAACTCGTAAACAAACATCGTTTTTTTCGCGATGCCGTCATCTCTGAAGCAAAAGCGTAATGCATTTCTGCGCGGCTTTTATGGGGCATTGGCAAAGTTAATATTTACCCTAAAGCTTCCCAAAATCCTCCCCGCACTGCTACAAACAAAACACAGTACAATTTTACAATGGCCGCCAGAACCACCCTATTTTTTCCCGTTTACGCGGGTTTTGGGAATCCACTTCTGCACCGACTCCAAGGTGTAGTCGGGGTGAACCCCGTATATAGACACATAGAACTCGTCCTTTCCCAATAAGACGGATAAATTGTTTAAAAATTCTCCAACCTCCAAGTGCGCCCCCAAATTCACAACCCTATCCCGGGTGCCGTTATATTCCGTTCCAACTTGGTTTAATATTGTATTTGATGTCCACCCGTCGCAATAAACAACCACTTGGTAAAATTCCGGCGGAAGTGAAGCATACCCGCCCGATATAAATTCAGCGTCGCCAATTTTGCTATGCAGCCGCCTTGCCCACTCCTGTGCAAGTTTCAATTCGGGCTTGCCCAAATGCGCAATTTTCAACTTGTCGTTGCTTGGTTTGTAGTTCTGGTTTGAGAGCAAGGCCCAAGATGAATATACGCCCCAATCGCCGTTGTATTTTGCTATGTAAATTAAAAAGCTATTGTGTTTTTTTAGCTCGTTTATCAAGGCAACGTCTTGATGGCGTTTCAAAGCGTCAACGCAAAACGCGTAAGCCTGGCTGTCGCGCGCGCGCAAGCCAGATTTCACATCTTGCTGTGCGAGAGCCGCCAGCCCGCAAATAGCAAAGAGCGCCTCAACTGTAAATTTTTTAGCAAACATTCCAACAATCGAAAGTTTCAACCAATTACTCTTTGCTCCAGCCCGGTCCGGAATAGACTGCCTTCGGTGCGTTGAACGATTTTATCCTGCGCAAGTTTTCGTCCAGAACAATTATCAACTTAGTTCCCGGAGAGGCAACATAGCTTAATGAAGACCCCGTAAAATTTACCAAATACCCGTTCCTTGTCTTGGTGCCATTGTCGGTATATATGTAAATTTGCCCACTCTTTTGTATCGCGTTTAGAATCATAGCCATACCTTTCCCATTCCGAAAATGTGAAATGCAACCCAACCTGCTCTGCGACAGTAGTGCATTAACAGTAATTATCAAATAAAAAATTCAGTTATTAACTTGTAATCAAAAAATTCAAGCCTGGCTGGAAGCTTTGAGACATGCGGGAAAACATTTATTTTACGCCGTAAAACACAACTATTCCGCAACCCCTGAAAAACGGCATGCAATCCGCCACAATCCGGCGAAAGAACCTTTTTTATATTAAAAAACGCATTCTCTCCATCTAAAAAAGCCAACTTTTTAGCAACGAGCATTTTTTGCACACTCCGCCCGGCCCATTTGCAATACGAGCGGAAATATAAATGCCTAAGCAGACTATTTTTTTGAAAACCCGTATCTGCCGAACTTCCCCACAAGTTTTCTTTTGGCAAGTATGCCGCTCCAATCTTCAACGGGAGATTCGTAAGATTTACCCTTTTTGTCCTTTGTGCGCGTGTATGTGTAATATGTGGCTTTGCGTGCGTCAATACTTCGTCCTTCTATCATATCGCCCTTAAGCTCGATAGCTTTGCCGCCGGACTCTTCGTAGACTTTTTCGTTTTTATCGTCTATTATATAGGAAGATCCAAAGTCTCGCATGCACCTGAGGTAGAGGCGCCCTTCGCCAAGGTCGTACACCTCGAAATCACTTAGTCCGCAGGTGTCTGTATGTATCCCTATTTTCCTGCCGCTGTCAAAGCCCACATATCTGTCAAACTCCGGGCACATGGCTGGCAGGCGCTTAAACAGCATCTTGCACGAATATTCCGGGTGCATCTCAACCCCGCTCCAAGTATTGAGAACAAACCACGTATGCGCCGCAAAAACCGCCGCAGTGACAGCCGCTGAAAAGGTAAAGCCCAGCGCAAAAGAGCCAAGCGCCTTCCACAAAGAGAAATTTCTTCTCCCTGCAAACGCCAAATGCACGGCAATGCCTCCAACCAAAATAAGCAGGGTACCCAAGCAAAAAACTCCCTCAAACAGCGCACTGAAAACTTTGGGACAATTTAAATATGAAATCGCGGGCGAAGCAATCTTTGCCAATAAAACCAAAATTACCACAAAAAGTATAAAGAGCGCCCCCATCCCCGCGCATAAGGCCGGGACGCATTTAAACGTAAACAATAAAAATCCTCCTTCCGGCCTCCTCTTTTCGCATATCCAAGCCAGCAAAGACACCCCAATCAGCACGAAAAATGAAATTACAACAAACATTTCTACCGCCCCTCTATTTCCCTCACACAACAATTACTGTCTGCAAAGTACTCCTCTCAATCCTGCTGGCGGCGTACATTAAAACCATAAGTATGTCAATCGTTTCCTCGGCCTGACATTAAGCTCCGAATACCCGACGTAATTATGCGCCAAAGCAATGTCCAATTTACCCTGACGGGAAAAGTATGCGCAAAAAAAGGGGCTTTTTTTAGCCCCTTTTAGGTGTCAATAAGCTCCCATGCCCTTAGCGCCTTTTCCTGCAAGCCGCAAACGCCAGCGCCAAAGCCCCTAAAATTGCCGCATAGGTCGACGGTTCGGGAACCATTGCCCCCACAACAAATCCGCCGTTTTCGTACACTGTTGTCCACTCTTGCTCCCCGCCAAAGACCGTAAAGGTTGTATCGCTACTTTCAAGCAGGCCCAAGACAAGCTCTTGCGTCTGAGCATCCTTAAATATTTGCCCAAAATCTATGGCATCGCCTTCCGAGAAGTCCGAACTAAACACGAGGCTGAACTTGTCAAAACTTGAATCAGCCGCCAGCGCAAGAGAGGAATCGTAAGACACCATAAGCGTCGACACGTCAAACGCATTGGTGAAATCAACGCTGCTTTGCTCGGACACAACCAGTATGTCCATATTTGAAATCTTCCCTTCAAAGACTCCGTTAAAAGACTGTTCCTCGTCGCCGAAGGCCAATATCGAATTGCCCTCCACAACAGCGCCGTTTTCTCCGCCGCCGTACACCGTTCCATTAAAAGTTATATCGCCCGCAGAGCCTACAAACACCACAGCCGAACTTCCCTTTATTGAACTTCCGGCCCCGTATCCGCCTGTGTAGATATCCCCGTTTATGGTTGAGTTCGACACCGTCAGAACAACGTCCGAACCTATCTGCGAAACGCTATTCGCGTCGGCAGAATAACCCCCTCCGTAGAGGTTGTTCTTTATCAGGCTGCCGCCAAGGATATCCACATTCGCGCCGCCTTCGATTTTTGTGGCCGTTCCGCCGCTTGCAAATCCTCCCGCGTAAATGTTGTTTGCCGCGGCTCCTCCGGAAATTTCAACCTGCGCAGAGCCTTTTGTCACCGAGCCGTTCTCCCCGCCGCCATAGACATCGGACAAAGACACCGCACCCGAGATGCTCACACTTGTTCCATAGTTCACCGTCGAATTTGCGCCCTTGCCGCCGCCGAATACTTTTCCTGAAATTGAACCGCCGCCTATCTCCACCAAAGTGGAGCCTACCGAAGACATCCCTTCGCCGGCGCCGTAAACATTCCCGCCAACAGATCCGCCGCTTATATTGACGTTCGCCAGGCCTTTCACGTCCGCGTAATAGCCTCCGCCGACGACATACCGGCCAACTTCTCCGCCCGTTATCGAAACCTTTGCCGAGTCAACCGACACATCCGAATTCCTCGCCGATTCGTCCCAGTCTGCTCCGCCGCCGTAGACATAGTTGGCAAAACCGCTCTTTATCTGGACGTCCGTTCCTCCGACAACGGTCGCCACAGAGCCGCCATACGCCTCACCGCCGCCCAGAACCGATCCATTAACCCTCATTCCGTCGACAACCACCAGAGATCCGTTTTCAAGATAACTTTTTCCGCCGTTCCATGCGCCGCCGCCGCCCAGAACATTTCCGACGGCATAGCCGCCTGTCAGCAGAAGCTGCGAACCGCCCAAAGCCTTCGTCTTCGCATTCGCGCCAAGAGACCAGCCGCCGCCATAGAGCCCCCAAACTTCCCCGCCAGTCATTTCAAGCAGAGACTTGCCCGCAACCTCCGAATATGAACTTCCGGAGCCGTCGCTCTGAGATGCGCCGCCCGCAGCGGCATATACGGAATAGCCCCCACTTATGGAAACAGTCGAGTTCCCCTTCACCACGGAAGTTGCTCCAAGATCCCCCAAAGAATGCGCAAACCCCCCGCCCAAAATAGTTGGGTCGTAGGGTGAAATATCGGACTTATAATTTATGTTCCCCGAGGTCATCTCCGCAAAAGAGTCTCCGCTTACAGTTGCCGAAGCCCCGTCTTTTGCATAAGAGCCTCCTGTCAATATGCCGTATATTGTCCCTCCCTGCAAACTCGCCTTCGAAGAGTCTATAGTTGAAGAATTGCCCTCTCCCGAGACCATTGCGCCGCCCCCCGCAACGCCTGCCCCAAATTCGGCGCCATCTCCGTCAACCAATACGTCAACTACCTCCGATTCGGAAATAACCAAATTCCCGTCTCCAAACCTGTACTCGCCCGCCGCTGTTCCAGCAAGGGAAGCAAGGCCACCGGCCAACAACACAATCTTAATTCCATCCATGCCGCTCATACCGCAACAATAAATCCACTATTGTTTAGTTAATTACTTTAGGTTAAATCTTCGCAAATATTTTCCAAAACTTTAATTTATCTGTCTCCCATACGGATATTCCAAATATGTGAAAACCCCGCGTGTAATAGCCGAATGCAAACAAGTCAAATATAAAATTGTTGAAACGGCGTTAAATGCGCCCTTTAGGCAACGGAGGCGCGCCTGAATCGCAGGATAAAAAAATGCTCACCTATCGCGACTTTCATTTTGTGCCTCAAAATATTTGCGTATGTTCTCTATATTCTTAATGTTGTGGCGCACTATCAAGCTGTACTTCATATAAATTACGTCTTCCGCAATATTTGTGCACAAGTCCGCAATTCTCTCGAAGGCCTTTGAGACCAGCAAATAATTTATCTGGGTCATTGCCGAAGCGCCGTTTGACGATATGAGCCTGCCCACATTCAAGTAGCAGTTGCGGTTTTCATCGTCTATTATCCTGTCGTCCTGGCAAACTTTCAGGGCAAGAAATTCGTCCTCGCGCAAAAATGCGTCCAAGCTGTCTTTTAGCATTTTTATTGAGTGGTACGACATCTTGTCCAAATCAAAAGGAATGCTGGGAATGGGGACATCTTTTATGAACCTAATGCGCTTGACAATGTTGCACGCCATATCCCCTATGTGCTCAAGCTCGTTATTGATTTTCAAGACAGTCACCACAAAGCGGAGGTCGCTTGCCACGGGCTGGTGAAGCGCAAGGATCTTCAGGCATTCTTCCTCGGTGTCCACCTCCATTTTGTCTATTACGGCGTCGCGCTCTATAACAGCCCTTGCCAAGTCCTCGGAAAGTTCCCTTATCGCGCGCGCGCTTCTGGTGACGTTTTCTTCGACAGCCAAGGCAACGCGCAGTATGCGCGCCTTCAAATTTTCCAAATCTTTTCTCAGGTGCGAGTTCATATTAGCCAAACCTCCCGGTGATGTAGTCGTTTGTGGATTTGTGAATTGGGTGTGTAAAAATATCCTTCGTCTGCCCAAACTCTATTAAATTTCCCTCATAGAAAAATGCGGTGTAATCGGAAACCCTGGAAGCCTGTTGCATATTGTGGGTGACAATCGCAATTGTGTATTCGCCGGAAAGCTCCCCTATTAAATCCTCAATTCTGGATGTGGATTTAGGGTCAAGTGCGCTGCACGGCTCGTCCATCAGAAGCAGTTCCGGCTTTATGGCAAGAGCCCTCGCTATGCAAAGACGCTGCTGCTGCCCGCCCGACATTCCAAGGGCGTTTTGGCCAAGCCTGTCTTTTACCTCGTCCCACAATGCCGCCCTCCTCAATGAAGACTCAACTATCCCGTCCAGATCGCTTTTCGAGCACCCGCCCTTTATGCGCACGCCATATGCAACATTTTCATAAATGCTTTTGGGAAAGGGATTGGGCCTTTGGAATACCATTCCAACCCTGCGCCTCAGCTCCACGACATCGAGCCTTTTGTGGTATATATCGGTCCCGTCGAGGGCCAGCAAACCGCTTGTTCTGCAGCCCTCGACAAGGTCGTTCATCCTGTTTAGGCAGCGCAAAAACGTGCTTTTGCCGCAACCGCTGGGGCCTATTATTGCTGTCACCTTTTTCCTGACGAAGCCCACATTGACATTTTTGACGGCGTGGAAATTTCCGTAGTAAACGGAGAAATCCTTGGCAACAACAATATTGTCGCTTTCCGGATTTTCTCCGCCGGCGGGTGTGTGTAAATATTCCGGTTTATTCATGTTAGTTTTTCGCCTTCCTTTGAAGTTTGGCCCTAATAATTATGGCCGCCGCATTCAGCAGCAGAACAATTCCTATAAGAGTTAAAACCATTCCGTATTGCACGTGCGAAACGCGTTCGGCCATTTCGTGCTCGGAACAGATATTGTAGATGTTCCACGGCAGCGCCGGAGTGGGCTGGGTAAACACTTCCGAGACGGCAAGGGCGGCTCCCGTGCTTGTGGCCGCCGTAAATATTATTGGCGCAGTTTCCCCGGCGGCGCGCCCCATTGAAATGATAATTCCGGTCAGCATTGCCGGAAGCGCCGCCGGCAAAATAACGGTGCATATCGCCCTCCATTTGCCCGCGCCCAGTCCAAGAGCCGCCTCGCGGTAAGAGTTGGGAACTGCCTTTAAAGCTTCCTCGCAACTTCTAATTATCGTCGGCAGAATCAGCAGGGAAAGGGTTATGCAGCCAGCCACTACGCTCTTGCCGTCGGACACCTTTAGCGTGTTAATAAGAAAGGCCAAGCCGAACAGACCAAATACGATGGACGGCACCCCGGCCAAGGTTCCCACGCATATCCTCAGCAGTTCCACAGCCCTTCCGCCCCTCGAGTATTCCGAAAAATAAATGGCCGCCGCCACGCCTAACGGCGCCGCAATAAGCATTGAGCCCAGGGTTAAATAGAATGTTCCCAAAATCATGGGCCATATCCCACCGAATATGTTGGCGTCGAAGGGTTCGTCGAAGAAAAACCCCCAATAAAACGTCATGTGCGGCTGAAGCATGGAATTGAAATTTTTCTCAATGTAAGAGATCATTTCCTCAATTTTTGAGCCCTTAAAAAACTCCTTGGAATCAACCTTCGACATAAACTCGACGCCGTTTTTATCCTTGGATTTTACGCTTATGGACAAAATATTGTCCTTTAGGACGCGCTCTGCCATGTCCATGCGAGTCTGGCCGTATTTCTGGCGCATTAATTTTGCGCTATCCCGGCTCTTTAAATCCGGCTGGCCCAACAGGTCGCGCACCCCCGACTTAAAGGTCTCGTATGCGGCGTTGCGTTCCTCGAGAACGCCCAACATATGGTCTATGCGTTCATCAGCCCCCGCAACCGCATTTCTGCGAATTGCGCTTTTCTGCGTAAAACTTAGTTTTTTTATCTTATTTAAATTTTGAACTTCCGCGCGCGCGGCCTCGGAAAGGCGCTCTTTCTGGCCCCTCAAAATTTTAATAAGTGCAAAAGAAGTTCCGTCTGTTCCAGACCTATCCACCAGCGTCTCAAGGGCTGCCACATACTTTTCCCATGCGGCGTCGGCTATCTGCCCTATTTTTTTTGCGCGCTCATTGCCGCTTAAATTCAGGCATTCCAACAATTCGGCAGATTTATCTGAAAGCCTTTCAAAAGCCTCTTTAAAAGCCCCGTTTATTTCGCCCTCAAATGCGCGGTTTGCCGGCAGTTCATATTCGGACATCATTTTATACAGGGGAGCCCTCGCCTTGTTTGACAAATCTATGTATTCTTTGGCGCGCTCAGACTCTGCCTTGTCCAAATTCTCTATCAAAAATTTGTCGTGCTCCACCGTCGCCGAAAATATGAACGCCCCGACACCCCTGTACACAATGGGCGCAAGAAACATGATTATCGAAAGCGCTATCGCCGCCAACGACGCGTATGAAACGGCCGTAAAAGACCTATCCAACAGTTTTCTTGTAGACGTTTTCATTTTCTTTTAATGCGCATGCCGGAACCGACCCATTGGCTTGCCGCGTTCAGGAGAAGCCCCCCCAGAAGCAGGCACAGGCTCATTGCGAACAGCACGTGGTAGCGCTGCGAGCCCGTGCTTTGATCGGCTTCGCCCATTTCGCCCGCAATTGTTGCTGTAAGCGTTCTGACCGGTTCCAGAAAATTGTAAAAGGGCTCAGGTATTTTCAGCGAATTTCCGCTTGCCATCCAAACAACCATGGTTTCCCCGACAACCCGCATAAGGCCAAGTATTACGGCCACCGCTATCCCGCTTTTTGCGCACGGCAAAACCACCTTAAAAATTGTTTCAAACCTTGTGGCCCCAAGCGCCAGAGAACCTTCGCGCATGTCGCGCCCCACTGCTGAAAGGGCGTCTTGAGATATGCTTATAATTGTAGGAAGTGCCATTATGGCCAAAACTATAGACGCATTAAGGGCGTTTGTTCCGCTGGAAATCTCCATTTTCGCCGCCTGCGCCCCCAGGGCGCACACACAGGCGGCTAACAACAATCCCAAAAGAGCGCAAAAAACGCTCTTTGCGCTCTTGCGTTTAAACAGTCTCTGGGCAAGGACCTCCCCGAGGGGCACGGAAATAATGATGCTTGCCGGTATTCCCGCTGCAAGCACCACCGCGCAAATCAGCGCGCCGCCGTGGTTTTGCAAAAGCGGCGCAAATACCACTATTGCAAAAAATCCGTAGGCCACCGACGGAATCGCCGCAAGAAGCTCCACCACCGGCTTGAATATTTTCGACACGTTTGCATTTACAATCTCGTTCAGGCAAACCGCCGTTATTATTCCGAGGGGAATTGCAACCACACAAGAGCCAACCGTCACCATGGCCGTTCCGAAAAATATCGCCACAGCCCCGAAGTGCGGATCAGCCCTGGACGGGCTCCAATCCGTGCTGGTAAAAAACTCTTTTAACCGCGCAATATCCGCAAAAAACGGCAACGCCTCCAAAGTTATAAAAAATATTATGAAGACTACAGCCACCGTCGGTATCGCTGTTATGCAAAACAGCAGAGCGCTCCCAGACCTTTCCAGTAAGCTCTTTAAGGCGCTGTTGTGCCTGTCTAAAATCAAGGAATTTTTCTTCTTATCCATGGTGGACAATCCCGTATGCAATTTACCGCGCATATTAGGCGCGCTTTGTTAGGAGATTATCGCGCTAAAGTTAGAAGTTTGTTAGACTTGCTTTTCCCATGCCGTATTTGCCGCCAACAACAAAAAAAAGAGCTTCGCGCAAGCGAAGCCCCGTGTTTATATCCATGCAAAAACCGCTATTCGCAAACCGGAATGTATCCGAGGTCTGATATTATTTCCCTGCCCTCGCCTGTCAGATGAAGCGTCACAAAGTTGAATACGTCGCCGCCCATTTTTGGATACCCGTTTGTAAACATGTACAACGGGCGCGCTATTGGATACTTTCCGCTTGCAATGCTCCTCTTATTAGGAAGAACGCCCTCTACCGACAGAGTTTTTACGGAATCGTCCGCAAAACCCAAGCCCACGTAGGCTATGGCGTCTTTGGTCGTGTTTACGCGGGTTCTGGCCTGCCCGTTTGAGCCCACATATTCGGCGTCTTTGACAACCTTCGACTTTTTCAAGACAAGTTCATTGAAGGTTTCGTATGTTCCGCTGTTGGTGTCCCTGGAGACAACTATTATCTTTGCGTCGTCGCCGCCAAGCTCCTTCCAGTTCGTAATTTTTCCCGTATATATTGCCGCAAGCTGCTCCATTGAAAGCGACTGAACCTTGTTCTTGGGATTTACAACCACCGCAAGGCCGTCGAACGCCACCACATGCGCAACCGGCAAAACCGAATTTGCAACACAGCTCTTAAACTCCGAATCCTTCATGAATCTCGACAAATTCGCAATGTCGCAGGATTTGTTTATCAGGCTTTTTACGCCGTTTCCGCTTCCGGACTCGCTTATGGTTATATTTACATCGGGGTGGCTTTCCTTATAGAATTCGGCAAAAGCCTTGGCTATGGGGCCCACCGTTGTGGATCCGTCTATTATTACGTTTCTTTCCGCCGATGCATACTGCGCGGTTGCGGCAAAAATTGCCGCGGGAAGTATGACAGCCTTTATTATTTTTTCGGATAACTTTTTCATACGCTTGTTAATCATTTTCATATTTTAGAAAAGAACCTGTATCTGCGCCCTGACAGCATTGGCCTCTGCGCTTTGCACAAGAGATGAATTTGACGGCGCTCCCTCCAGCTTTGCATATTCGTAGCCCACCTGGAACTTCAGGGAGTTTCCGTCTATGTACCAATTAAGCCCCGCATATATGCTTTGCCCGCGATCGAAGCTTGACGAGCCGTAGGCGTTTCTTATGCCGTCGCTAACCTTCGTGCCCCTGCCGTCGGTGTCCAGCCAGCTGTACCTGACAGTGGGCGCTATTGCTCCCCATTGGCCTATGTCGAATTTATACTCCGCCCCAACGTTCAAGCCCATGGGAGTTGCGTCTCTGGAAAAGTTGTTCTTTGCGTTTTCCACATTGGCCATGAGGAATTCCCCCCAAAAAGTCAACCCGTAGGCCGACAGCGTCACATACGGATTGACGCCTATAATGTATCCGCTTTGCTCACCCGCGGTTCCGGCAACGTTGGTATCGTTGCTAAACGCGGCGTTCACGCCGGCTAAAAGCGATATGTTTTCGTCTATTTTCCTGGAATAGGAAACATTCGCGGCATAGAGAAGCCCGTCTTTTGCGCCGTCAGGAACGGAAGTTGGGTTGTTGTTGTAAGAGTTGGTTACAGACATCCCGTATGCCAAGCCTTCCACAGGGGTTTTCCCCTGCCAGTAAATGCCGGTATGCCGCCCGCCAAGCCCCAGCCTTCTTCCGTTGTTGTCCTCGGAGAAATAGCGCGAAGCAATCGAACGCTCTACGCTCAGAAGCTTTGAAGCCGACGTGTACTCTTCAAGGTTGAACATTACCTTCTTGTATCCGAGGTCTGCCACGCCCCTGAAGATTTCCCCGTCCATCTTCTTCGATATGTAGGCATACTCCATATAATTGGCGGAGGACCTGCAAAAATCGGCTATAACCGTGGCCGACCAGCCGCTGCCAATATCGGCGTTCATGCCCAAGAATACTCGGCGCATAAGGAAGTCGCTCTTGGTTCCGAGATCGTCCTTAACGCCGCCTATGGTTTCTTCGGTGGTTATGTTTTCATACTGGGTCTGCACCCTGCCTATGAGCTTAATGGACTTTGTAGTCTTTTCCTTCGGAGAAATTGAAACCGACTTCTTTGCCACGGAGTCCGCCTCCTGGCGCGTTATAATTCCCTTGGATACCAACAAGTCCAGAGTTGTTTTGTCCTGGCCGTTCGACAATGTAGCCGAAAGCGCCAAAATGGCGGCGGCCAATCCCAATGTTAGTTTGTATTTCATGCTTTTTATTCTGTTCTTTGCCGATTATCTTCCCAATCGACGGCGCGGATTCTCTCACAGAAATGTTTTATTAAGATTAGCCATTTGTGGGTATTGAATTAAAATTTGGCACAGTATCCGCAATTTTTGTTAGATAATGGCGAAGCAATCGTTAGAAGTTTGTTAGAATGAAAATCTTTGTTGACCAAACGCATACAAGATCCAACCTCTGAATGCAAAACTCGGGAAAATTATGATAACGAATGCGTCGGCCAAGGGTCTGTTTTATAAAGTGTTTATAACAACAATCACGCTGGGAACTGTAATAATTTCCGCGTGTGCGTTTGTGTCGTATTCAATAATAGACAGGGCATACATAAAAAGTGTCGAGAATTCCCTGTCGGATTCGGCCAACTTTGTCGCGGGATTGATAGGCGACAATGTTTCAAAACAAGAGCTCTCTAAAATTTGCCAGTCATATTCAAAAAACGCCGGAATAAGGACGACAATTGTTGGCGCCGACGGCGTGGTTCTTCTGGACACGGACTTCGACGAAGCGAATATGTCGAACCATTCCGCCAGAAGGGAAATTGCATCGGCATTTTCCGGTGAGCGCAAGTTTATTACGCGCTATTCGGGCACTCTTAACAAGAAGATGATGTACATAGCAATACCCGCCGGAGAAATACGCGACGGGCAATACCAGTTCTGCATCAGGCAGTCTGTTCCGATTTCGCACATAAGCCGCGTGGAGGGTGTCATCATAGGGGAGATTGCACTATTTATGGCGATAACGCTGGCCTTTGCGCTTGTGGCGTCGCTGTTGCTGGCGCGCAAGATATCGGCACCCATACGGCAACTGACTTCAATAGCCTCCGAAATGAAAAAGGAAAACTTCGAGTCCCCAATGCCGTCCTACGACATATCGGAGGTTCAACAGCTGGCCAGAACTTTCAACGAGATGGCCAAGGTTATAAGGAAAAAGATAAATTCGCTAAAAAAGCGAAATCTCGAGCTGGATGAAATTTTCGCGAACATGCAGGAAAGCGTCTTCATCTGCTCGGAAGATGGCCGCCTGCGGCGCTACAACCATTCGTGCGCCGAACTGTTCAATGCGGCGGAGACGGAAGAGCTTGGAGAGACTGCCACGGCGTTCAGAAATTCGATGATTTTGGACGCGGTAGACAAAGTTTTTGGATTGGGAAAATATGAGGCAGAGATTGAAATAGACGCAGATAAAACCTACCAATTTGTGGGAACTAAACTCCCATACTAATCAAAGACCCCCCGCGCGCTGATCGTAATGCTCGACATATCCTTGCAAAAGAAAAACGAATCCCTGCGCCGCGAATTTGTCGCAAGCGTTTCGCACGAGCTTAAAACGCCCATTACCTCGATAAAAATGGCCGCCGAAACGCTTTCAGAATTGTGCGAAATATCCGACGAGCAGGCGCTGCGTTTCATAGGCGTGATACAGAAAGAGTCGGAAAGAATGAACAATCTGGTAAACGACATGCTGCTTCTTTCAAAGATCGAGTTCGACCAAATGTTCGGGGCTGAGACTTTCGAGGATATAGATTTAAAATCCCTTATAAGGGAAGCTGTCTCCATCTACGAAACGGAATCTGAAAAACGGTCGGACAAAATAATTGTAAAGTGCGATTCCGCCGCATTGAGGGGCAACTATACCCTCTTGCAGATGGCTATTGGCAATCTCATCTCAAATGCGATAAAGTACGCCGGGGAAGGAGTTGAGATTTTGATAGAGGCAAAAAATGCGGGGGGCAAGACCAAAATAAGTGTTAGCGATAACGGCAAGGGAATCCCTCCTGAAGACCTGCCAAGAATCTTCGAGCGCTTTTACAGGGTGGATAAGGGGCGCTCCAGAAATCTTGGCGGAACGGGCCTCGGACTGGCGATAGTAAAACACATAGCAATGCTGCACGGTGGAACGGCAACAGCCCAAAGCGTGCCGGGTAAAGGTTCAACATTTACAATTTCAATATGATAAAAGAGCGCATACTGATAGTGGAGGACGAAGATTCGATAGCCGAACTTATTGCCTTCAACCTAAAGAAAAACGGATACGAAACCTTCCGGGTAGATTCGGGCGAACGGGCTTTTGAGCTGCTGAACGACGGCGAAAAATTCGACCTAATTTTGCTGGACCTGATGCTCGCCGGAATGGACGGGCTGGACTTTTGCAAAAAGCTTAGGCAAGTTAAGGAATACGCAAATATCCCCGTAATAATGCTCACCGCCCGCAGCGAGGAGTCCGATGTTGTCAGCGGGCTTGAATTCGGCGCTAACGACTACATCACAAAACCCTTCAGCCCGCGCATATTGATAGCCAGGATAAGGGCCCAGCTGCGCAAGGCGACGCAGACAGAAGACTCAACATCCCAAAATTCCATCGAATATGCCGGCATCATTCTTAACAGGGATTTCCACGAAGTTTCTATAGGGAAGAACCAGCTGACGCTAACCGCAAACGAATTTTCGATATTGGATCTTTTCATGTCATCTCCGGGAAGAGTCTTTTCCAGAGACGCAATAATTGTTGCACTTCACGGAGACGGATACCCTGTCACCGACAGGGCAATTGACGTGTCCATAGTAAACTTACGTAAAAAACTTGCAGACAAGGCCTCGCTTATAGAAACGGTTCGAGGCGTCGGGTACAAAATGAAAAAACTTGCCTAGTTAAAAAACGCCAACTTTGCTTGCCGCATCAAGAGTCTTTCCCGCGCTGCAAGATAAAACCGCCGCGTACTACTTTCGGCACACGCCGTTTTGCAGGCAACAATACGCTTGCGCTCATATAAAAGAAGCCGCAGCATGCCTCTCTTAAAGGGGAAAGTATCAATACAAATGCGTGCGCAAAAGAAAACGGCAACGAAATGTAAATGCCAAAAAATGCCGCAAAAACACACCTTCAGTGGAAGCTGCCCGCAACAAGCAAATTTTCCAAAAGAGAAACGCTAAAAAAACGCTCCCGCCTTTTCAGGTGGAAGCGCAATTTGGCGGGCGCAATCTCCTTGCAATAAAAGCCCCCAACGGGCTTCAAGCGCAGCAAGAAAAACTCTAACCCCGCATAAGAGGGGCGCGCGCCCCATTCAAACGAGGCTTTACCACCCCCTATTTAAGCACGGTTGTCGGAGAAAGAGCCAGCGCAAGAACCAGAATAACCCCAAGCGCAAGCATTCCCACTGCAAGCCATTTTTTATTTTGCACCCCAACTTTTACAATCCAGGCTTTGCTTGTGAGAAGGTGGATAACCATAGCCACAAACATCGCTATGCCAACATAAAGGTGCAAAACTTCCCAATCCGGCTTCGACAACCCCCAAACCGTTTGGGGGCCCAATCCTTTTACGAAGGAAAACTTCATCATAAGTCCCGTACCGGTAAGGAAACAGAAACAAAAGAACAAAACTATATCCACAATCCTCTTTAACGCTACCATGCCGCGAGGCTAACCGGCGCAATTTTATAATCAAGCATAATTTAAATGATATCCGCAGCGCAACCATATGCATTTAAAGTTCCGACAGGCATATTGCAAAGGCCGAATTGTGCGTCTGCGCGTTTTCTCCTTCTGCACACGGAAAATACCAGCAACCTTCCTGTTCCTACACAATATCAAAGACTCCTACATTAGGAAAACGCGTACAAAAAATTCCGACGGCACTCCAGCCGGGGTAGACAGTCTAAGTACCAAATGGAAGAATGGGAGGCCATTTTGTTGTGAAATATTTTTAAATATCTGAAATAAATGCTTCAGCCCTTATTTTCCGTGTTGGCAACGCATCACTTTCCCGTCCGAACGCCTTATTTCAATCTCCGCAACGCCCCCGGCCGCCTGGCTGGGTAGCTGACCCATTATTTTGATACTCTTGCCATTTTCCTCCACTATCCACGGCCTTTGCTTTAGCACATTCGCACCGTAAATGCTGACCAAAGTGGCCTCGGCAAGTTTTATAGCTGTATCTTTAGAGAGATTTAGCGATATAAATTTGTCGTTAAAGCGTTCCACAAATTCAGATTTCCATTTTTTCAGCAACTCTTCTATATCTTTCACGCTTTTTGCTCCTGCAATATTGCACATCATGCGTATAATCGAAGAAGCGTCTGAGGGATTAACCCCTGCGCAGTCGAAGCTGCCTGCCCTTCTTATTCCAAATTCGTGGGGAGACCCATCAAGCACGCCCTGTACATAGTTTTGCTTCCTTGTGATTTGATCCCTCAAAATGGAAAGCAAAGCCTCGGCGGTATCCTCCGATATTTCCGAGATTTCCGCAACTTCCAATTTTTCGTTTTTATAATTGTATCTTATAAATTTTATCTCGTAGTAATCCGCCTTATTGCGGCATACCGATACATATCGCGGCTGTCCCGGCCCCCCCGCATACCCAAAATAACCACGGCAAGAGCTGTCCGATTTTACGAAATCGACCAATTTGCTAGATGCAAAATTCGACGTTAGTACAGTTTGAATTTGAGAAAGCCCGCGCAGTTGAGCAGGACAAACTCCGCTGGGCTGAAAAATGCAAGGCACGGACGCCGCAACCAAAACAGGGAAGAAGTTCCACATAGCTCTCATAGGGTCACATTCTATTAAAAGCATAACCCGGTACAATCTTTTTTTAATTAAATTAAACCGTATAACACATTCAAAATCTATACATACACCACCGCACTTTTATAAAACTTATTAAGGCAAGTGAAATGGAATAGAAGGTCAAGTATTCATTTAGGAAACAAGGAAACAAAATTGTATACTTGCGTGCATTTCAAACAAACGACAATTAGATTGCATACAAATTCAAGGAGTAATTATGCAACTTGCCGTGCAGCACTGTACATACGGCAAACAACACAAAGAAAAAATAAATGGAATTAAAAACGATTATGGAAATAATAAAACATGGTATAACAACATAGTTTGATATATTAGCATATACAACATGAAAATAAGCTGCGCGGGCAAAGGTGTATAGAAGTTTAAAATGAATGATGAAACAGTTGATAGAGTTCGCAACAAGATACGTATCTACCGCTTGAATTATGAACGCAAGCAGGTTGAAAACTATAAGATTGGGAATTTCTTGCCTAATGCGGCATTTAACGCTATCCCCTCTAAATGCGTCAATCCGCCTCTCACCTTTTAGATGAGTTTACGCCTGAATGTACGTTTCTTACTTATCCAACCATTTTATTTAATAAAAGTATTTACGCCTATATGCCTCGCCCTCACTATACTAATTAATATAAACTTCCATACCCTCCATTTTCGCATGCAAACTTTCATCCTCTTATGCTTACCATAAAATTCCTGCCCCTAAAACAAGTTCATTTCAGATATTTCAGTGCTCTCTAAAACATTTTAAATTCGCAACCCCCTATGCCGCAGAAGCAAAAAGCCGCAAGTTATTGAACTTACGGCTTTTAAAATGGTGGGAGTAGCAGAACTCGAATCTGCGACCCCTTGCGTGTCATGCAAGTGCTCTAACCAACTGAGCTATACCCCCCTTGCTACGCATCCATGCCAACTGGCGAAACAAATGCGATTTTGGAAACAGTATGTAAGCACCGTGATATTGCAAGTTTTATTTTAAAAAAGTTCCACACTTTGTCCGCAAGCAGGGGAAACATGGCTTAAGCAATACCAAAGGTAATTACATTATTTATTAATATTTACAATCAATAAATATATTCTAAAAAATTTCAAGCCAACACCCCAAAAATCACTCTCCACCAATCCAGATACTTTCAGGATCTTAAAATGTACGCTATAAATACTTCTTTCCTTCGCGCAAACCAAGCAAACAAAAAAACGCCAATTTAGTTCAGCCTGCTAAGAACGCATTTTCTGAATGGGCAGCACCACAACCCATATTTAGAAAGCAACACAGATATACACTTTAAACTTTATAATTACCCCCATACTTAAAAAATTTTGCCTAAAAAAGGCCATCGGAATTAACGAAACTATATCTTTCCGCACTTAAAAAGGCAGGCCTTGCCTCTTCCCGTGTCCAGACGCCCGCAAAAATATTGATGAAGAGTGCACACAATACCCATCCGTGGCAAATAATCCCAGCTAAACACACCAACTGGCAACTTGCCAATGCGCTGTCGAACAAACGCCAGCTAAGTAGTAACGCACTCTGTCCGAAAAGCTCATCTAAAAAAACCAGATTTTTATGTAGAATACAACGCCGTCCACCCTTTTTTATTCAATATAAAACAGGGCAAACGCGCATGGCCAATTTCTATACATTAGAGGGGATTGCCCATAGGTATAAAACTAAACGGTATGCCAAACTCTTTGGAAATGGCCTCGCAAAGGGCCTTCACCCCGAAAACTTCAGTGCAATAGTGCCCGCACGGATAAAGGTTTAAACCCTGCTCCTGCGCTGCGGTATAGTGCCGCTGGCGAAGCTCGCCGCAAACAAGAGTGTCAACTCCGTAAGATTTCAAATGGGCTACAATCTCTCCGGAGCTTCCTGAACAAATTGCGAATTTTTCAAAAGAATCCGAACCGAACTCTATCGCCTTAAAAGTTTTTGGGAAAAGTTTCTTTAACCTTCCCGCAAGCGCCCTGCGCCCGCCCTTTGGAGCCTCCGCCACAACCGCAATATCGCACCCTCCAAAATTTCCGCATGTGCCAACCGCCTTTACCTTTAACGCCTTCGCAATCTGGGCGTTGTTTCCAAGCTCCGGATGCGCATCAAGAGGCAAGTGCTGCGAATACAAATTTATTTTATTTTCCGCAAGTACCCGCACCTTTTCGAATCGGCTACCAACTATTGGCAATGGGAAATCCCAATACAGCCCGTGATGCACTACAAGCAAACCGGTGCCAATTTTTGCGGCCGCTTTAAACTCAGCCAATCCAGCATCGACGGCGCAGGCGATTTTATCCACATACCCGCTCCCATCGCCGAACTGGAGTCCGTTGTGGGCCATCGGGTAGTCATCAAACCTGCCGGCGGCGCAGACGCCGTCCGCATACGCAAGTATTTCTTTTACCTTTACACGCGCCATAAGTTTTACTCCCCCTGCCCTTCGTCGCCGAATCTCTTTGCCAGGCCGCCGTAGGTATCTATGCGCCTGTCGCGGAAAAACGGCCATGTTTTTCTAAATTCCTCCACAATCTTAAAATCTACGTCGGCCAAAAGAACCTCCTCTAAATCCGGCGAGGCCTTCGCAACAACTTCCCCGTACGGGTTTGAACAAAAACTGCCGCCCCAAAACTTTATTGAATTTCCCCTCGAGCCGCACTCAATTCCAACCCGGTTGGCCGCCGCCACATACGCCCCGTTTGCAACTGCGTGCCCGCATTGGACTGTCTGCCAAGCGTTGTGGAAAGACGCAACCTCTTCGGCGCTCTCCTCCGCCAATCCGCCAATAGCCGTAGGATAAAAAATTATGTCTGCGCCTTTCAGGGCGGTCAGGCGCGCGGCCTCCGGATACCACTGGTCCCAGCATATCAGCACCCCTATATTGCCGTACTTTGTGCGCCAACTGCGGTATCCTGTATCGCCCGGAGTGAAGTAGTACTTTTCCTCAAAGCACGGGTCGTGCGGTATGTGGCTTTTGCGGTAAATGCCCAAAAGGCTTCCGTCGGCATCTATGACAGCCGCCGTGTTGTGAAATACCCCCTTGGCCCGGCGCTCAAAGAGAGATGCAACCAAAACAACGTCGTTCTTACGCGCGCTATCGCGCAATTTGTCCAAAGTTGACGAGGCAACCTCCTCTGCCAAGTCGAAATTTTTGCAGTCTAAATCTATGCAAAAATAGCGGCTCATAAACAGCTCCTGCGTGCACACTATCTTCGCGCCCTTGGCGGCCGCCTCAGATATCATTGAAAGCTGCCTGTCGAGATTATCGGACGGCCTCTCCGCCGCCGCAAACTGTGTCAACGCTATCTTCATTCTTGTGGAATATTTATTTTTTCAAGTGCGGTCTCGCGCTCCAAAAGCGTCGGGTGCGAATAGTGGAAAGCGCTGTATGCCGAATGCGGCGTAAGGTTGCCGAGATTCTTTTTATGAAGCTTCCTAAGCGCCGATTTTAAAGGCTCAGCCGAACCGCAAAGCCTTGCCGCAAACGCATCGGCCTCATACTCGTGGCGCCTTGAAAACGCGTTGGCAAGCGGAGCCAGCCAGAAAGTGAACACCCCAGCATACATCGAGTACATCAGTATTATAGGCCCGAATCCCGACACCCCGGAAAAGCCGAAACCTTCGTAAAACCACGAACTGCAACTCAGCCACCCCATGAGCCCGAACACCGCAAACGTTGTCGCAAAAGAAACCACAATCATCTTCACAATATGCCCGCGCTTATAGTGCCCTATCTCGTGCGCCAAAACCGCCTCGAGTTCCGCCGGCTCCATCTGCTCCACAAGCGTATCGAAAAGCACTATTTTTCTAAACTTTCCAAAGCCCGTAAAAAACGCGTTGGAGTGCGAACTGCGCTTGCTGCCATCCATTACCTGTATGGTTCTTGCCGCAAAGCCTCCCCTGTCGGCAAGGGCAAACAGCGCGTCTTTTAGCTCTCCGTCGGGCAAGTCCTCAAACTTGTTAAAAAGCGGCATTATAAAGCGCGGATAGACAATAATCATCGCCACCTGGAACACCGCCACGGCCATGAAGCCCCAAATCCACCACGTGTATTTGAAAGTCTCAGAAAACCACAGTATCAGCGTCAGCACAGGCACGCCCAGAATTATCCCGACAAGCGCCCCTTTGAATTTGTCCGCAACCCACAATCCAAAAGTGGCCTTGTTAAAGCCGTAGCGCTGCTCTATGACAAACTGCGAATACAGCTCAAAGGGAATTGAAGGCACCGACAAAACTAAAGCCATCGCCACCAGAGCCATCGCCTGCCCGAACACCCCGGATCCGAATATTTCCACCCCGGCCCCGTACATTGCAGGAAGCGCGCAATACGCCAAAAGCAAAGCAAAATAAATCGTCCCGAAAAAGTCCTCAAAAACCCCGAAACGCGACTTATCGAGCGTGTAGGAACCCGCTTTCCTGTATGTATCGGCGTCCATAAACGGTGCAAACGCCATCGGAACCTCTCCCATGTGCGCGCGCACCGAGCGCATGTTTAAAAACTCCAACAGTGCCGAAACAAAAAATTTCAGCGCCAACAAGACCAGGAGAACCTTTACCTCAACCGTCATTTTATCAGCTTTTTCAAAATTTCCAAAACCATTCCCGGGTTCGCCTTGCCCTTCGACTGCTTCATCACCGGGCCTATCAGCGCGTTTATGGCCTTGGCATTGCCCGCCTTGTATTCGTCTATGGCCTTCTGATTGTTGGACATGGCATCAAGACAGAATTTTTCAATTTCAGATGAGTCGCTATTCTGGCGCAAACCCTTGCTGTCTATGATGGACTCCGCGGTTTCGCCGCTTCGGAACATCTGGCAAAACACCTCTTTTGCCATCTGCTTTGAGATCTGCCCACCGTCTATTACGCGCACCAGTCCCGCAAGGTTTTCGGGCGTCATTTTGCAGCCCGCAAAACGCCCGGACACACCCTCCGCACCGCCGCAAGCGCCCGCGGAAGCTTTTTCGGGCTCCGCGCCCTCGGTTTCAGACTCCGCAGCGGACAATTCCGAAAGCTCCCTCAAAAGGTCGTTTGCTATGAAATTCGCAACTGCCTTGGGATTGCCGGAATACGCTTTCAGCGCCGCCTCGAAAAATTCGCAAAGCTCCCTGTCGTGGCAGATCACCGAAGTGACGGAATAGGGCAAGCTGTAGTCCGACATGTAGCGGCGCTGCCTGTCAAAAGGAATTTCCGGCAGCTCCGAGCGAAGCTTCTCCACCAGCGAGGCGGATATCTTCGCAGGCATGAGGTCGGGATCCGGAAAATAGCGGTAGTCGTGCGCCATTTCCTTCGTGCGCATAGACTGCGTGACGCCCTGCTGGACGTCCCAGCGGCGCGTCTCCTGGACAAGGGGCTCTCCGCGGGTCAAACAGTCTATCTGCCTGCCTATCTCGTATTCCACGCAATCTTTGACATTGGAGGGCGAATTCATGTTTTTCATCTCCACCTTAACGCCCAACTTTGTCTCGCCCTTCCTGCGCACGGAAATATTTACGTCGGCGCGCATCTGCCCCTTTTCCATGTCGCAATCGGAAATACCCGCAAAGCTAATGCACGTCTTAAGCGCGTTCAAATACGCGAAAACCTCCTCGGCGGTGTGCATGTCGGGCTCGGAAACTATCTCCATCAGTGGAACGCCCGCCCTGTTGTAGTCCACAAGAGAATCCGAAACATGGTGCGTAAGCTTGCCTACGTCCTCCTCCAAGTGTATGCGAGTCAGCTTAACCTTCCTGTGCTCCCCCATCTGCGAGGCATTTTTGCCCGGAAGCTCTATCTCAACCTCGCCCCCCACGCACAGGGGCATGTCGTACTGCGAAAGCTGGTAGTTCTTCGGGCTGTCGGGATAAAAATAGTTCTTTCTGTCCCACTTGGTCAGCTCAGGAATCTTGCACCCGAACATCAAGCCGGCCTTTATGGTCTTCAAGACGGCCTCGCGGTTTATGACGGGCAGCACGCCCGGCAAGGCCCAAACAACTTCGTCCGTAAGCTCGTTCGGTCCGGCCCCGAAACGGTACGCAACATCCGTAAAAAGTTTTGTCTTAGTTTTCAGCTGAACGTGAACCTCAAGACCTATTACTGCTTCGTATTCCATAAAAAATCTCCTCAGAGCAAACTGGATTCGGGGTGTCTGTCGCAAATGCCCGCCGCGCGCTCAAAAGCATGCGCGTAGGAAAGCAAATTAGCCTCGTCAAAAGGCCTGCCTATCATCTGCAAACCTATTGGCAAGCCCTCCGAGGAAAATCCGCACGGCACCGACAAACCAGGCAAGCCGGCAAGGTTTACATTGATTGTGAATATGTCGCTCAAATACATCGACAGCGGATCCGAAGCCCTCTCGCCTATCTTGAAGGCCGTCGTGGGAGACGTAGGAGTGACTATGACGTCGACATCCTCGAAAGCCTTCCCAAAATCCGCGCGGATGAGCGTGCGCACCTGTTGCGCGCGCAAATAGTAGGCGTCGTAGTATCCGGAGCTGAGAACATAGCTGCCAAGAATTATCCTGCGCTTTACCTCCTCGCCAAATCCCTCCGCCCTGCTCTTGAAGTACAGGTCGGTGGAATCGGTTGCGCGCGCGCTTCTGTGGGTGTATCGCATGCCGTCGTAGCGCGCCAAATTCGACGACGCCTCCGCGGTTGCGATAATGTAGTAGACCGGCAGCGCCAAATCCGTATGGGGAAGCGATATCTGCCTGATTTCCGCCCCAAGTTTAGCGCACAAATCTATCCCAGATTCCACCGCCGCGCGCACCTGCTGGTCTATTCCCTCTATAAAGTATTCCTTCGGGACGCCCACAACCTTGCCCTTCAGCGAACCTTCGGAAAGCGACGCCCTGTAATCTGGCACGTCAACCTTCACGCTTGTGGAGTCCTTTGCGTCCCAGCCGGCAATGGCGCCAAGCAGAATGGCGGCGTCTTCAACCGTGCGCGCAAACGGGCCAATCTGGTCAAGAGACGACGCAAACGCCGCAAGCCCAAAGCGGCTCACCAAACCGTAAGTGGGCTTGACCCCCACAACCCCGCAAAACGACGCCGGCTGGCGTATCGACCCCCCCGTGTCGCTTCCGAGCGCGCACGCGCACTCGCCCGCGGCAACCGCAGCCGCCGACCCTCCGCTGCTTCCGCCCGGAGCCCGCGTCAAATCCCACGGATTGCGGGTCTTCTTAAAGGCGCTGTTCTCGCACGATGACCCCATTGCGAACTCGTCCAAATTCAGCCTTCCCCAGAATACCGCGCCGGCCTTCTCAAGCTTGGACATGGCCGTTCCGGTGTAGGGACTTACATAGTTTTCAAGCATCTTGCTGGCGCACGTAAGTTTCTGGCCCCTCACGGCCAAAACGTCTTTAAGGCCGACAGGTATGCCGTCGAGAGCTCCCCTCTTTTCCCCATGCGCGCGCCGGGCGTCCGAAGCCCTAGCGGCGGCAAGCGCGCTGTCCTCGTAATTGGAGAGCTGCGCCTGCACTTTGCCGTCCACGGACCTCGTACGCGATATATACTCTTTCGTCAGCTCCTCCGACGAGATCTCACCTGCATCGAGCATCTTTTCAAGCTCGGCAACGCTCTTATAAAAAATATTTCCGCTCATCGTCCCGAAAATCTCCGACCGTTTAAATTTCTAAGCGTCCTCCACAACTTTGGGGACAACTATCTGGTTGTCGCGCTTCTTCGGCGCATTCATGAGAGCGTCTTCTATGGACATGGCGTCCCCCTCGACGTCCTCCCGCCAAACATTGTACATCGCGTGCGCGTGGGCGCTTGGCTCTACACCCTCAACATCGACGTCGGAAAGTTTTTTGAAGTAGTCCAGAACCTGCCCAAGCTGCGCCGAAAATTTTTCCTTTTCTTCTTGAGAAAGTTCTATGCGAGCAAGAGCCGCCACATAGTCTATATCAATCCCATTATCCATTCGGCCAGAATCGCAAATGGGGACAATCCTTTCAAGAAAAAACTCGACATTTCGCCCGTTTGCGCGACAAGGCATGTATTACCTGCCGTGCTGCGCGCAATCATAAAATTTACGGGCAAGTTTTATGGAATATTCGGAATATCTTTTGACGGGTAATCCGCTTTATTGCACCGGCAGGAACCTTTACGTACACTCTGTAATTTACAATAGGCGCGGGGAAACCACTCAACGCCCGCAAGATCCCCCAAGAGCGCAGCAAAAAACGCCTTTTTGCGGCTGCCTAAATTGAAAATTCTTAAATACCCCCCTGCGCAATCCAAAGCCTTTGCGCAACAATCCACTTTTTAATATGTTGCAGCAATAACGCGCGCAGCGCCCCCGCGCGGGCCGTGCCCACATACAAGCGCCCCGCGCCGCCAAGCCGGAAAATAACCGCTCCTAACGCAAAAAAACAATGAAATGCCCACGGGGAATCTTTCGGGTAAAAAATCTTTGGAAAAAATAGTTTGACAAGCCTTTCAAAATATTTTGCATGTAACCTTTTAATTAATTTTCAGATAGGTACAGTTATGGCAAATCCAACATACAAACCGTCAAAACTTAAACGTGCGCGCCGTTGCGGATGGCGTGCCAGAATGAGCACCCGCGGCGGTAGAAGCGTTATAGCCTCCCGCAGGCAGAAAGGCCGCAAGCGCCTGGTGACCAAGTAGGCGCGAAAGTTTTAACGCCGTGCGCTTCGGTAGGGAAAATAGATTGCGCCTGGCGCGCGAAATAGAATTTTTAAAGCAAAATTCGACAAAGGCGGACTGTTCCGCCTTTGTCGTTTATGTATATCCGCGGCCCGACAGCGCGTTGTCACGTTTGGCGATAGTTGCAAGTAAGCGCATCGGGAATGCAGTGGTCAGGAACTCTGCCAGAAGAATTTTCAGGGAAATATTCCGCAAAGAGGCTCCGCTGTTGGCGGAGAATGCAGATATAATCGTGTTTGTCAGGCGCGGCTGGTCCAGTTTCGATTTTCAGTCCTTGAGCGCCAAGTTTGCCCGGGGTGTGGCAAATTGCATAGAGCGCGCAACCAACCGGCGCCGCGAAGGGCGCAATTAGGGAGGGGCAATCCGATGGGAAATAAATCCAAAGCGGGCGCAAAAAAGTCTTCAATGCCCGTAGGCATACTGTCCACACCGGCCTGGCTGGCGGTAAAGTTCTACAAGGTGGCAATTTCCCCCGTGGTGCATCTGACAGGCGCAAGATGCAGGTTTTATCCAACGTGCTCGGAATACGCCATGGCCGCCATAGAAAAGCACGGGGCTGTGAAGGGAATAATACTGTCCGTTTGCCGCCTACTGAGATGCCAGCCGCTATGCAAGGGCGGGCTTGACTTTGTTCCGGAAAAATTCGAGTGGAAAAAACTATTTTCGCAAAACAAAGTTGACGAATCCGGCCCGTTGGATAATTAGTCGGTTTTTAAGCTATAAAAATGGATAAGAAAAACACTACCATAGGCCTCCTGCTGCTTGTGGCCGCGTTCTATTTC